>MIEI01000012.1 GCA_002095305.1 Pantoea brenneri | reverse complement strand
ATCGTTGTTCCAGTAAAGCCCTCTGCCAGTCCAGGAAAAAGCGCTGAATGTCATATCATCAAGTTTAACTGAGAAATACGTTATCATTTCTTGCATTCTGGATTCAGTAACCGGCTTGATGTAATCAGGACAGAACATCTGAGCAAAATCCTCCATGTCTTTTGCGGAGGAAACGTTGTTACTTGATGAACTCATTCCGATCACGTCGGTGAGATTGCACCCGTGATTTCCGAGCGTTTCTTCCTGAACAAGGCCGCTGACCTCCGCAACAGCCAGCCGGACTTTTTCCATACTTCCGTAAGACTGATAACGGAAATATTCAATGCAGCCAGTTTTACTCAAGTTGCTGATATCAAGCCATTCATCCCATCTGACCACTGACGCCAGACTGGCTGAACGTGGGACGGGCACTAATGGCTGCGGAACAAGTTTTTCGCTCCTGATGTCGCATTCAAGCGCTGTGCGGGTAGGACTGATTCCCGTGATGTTATTTTGTTCCAGTTTCTCATCTCCTAACGATTTTAGATGCGCGACAGCGCATGAAGGCGCCAGCTGATATCAGCCAGGGCGAAGTGGCTACATGGCGCCGGTAGCCCGGCGAAGCCGGTTCCGCTTTGATAGGTTCTGCCTAACCATACCTTCGCCCTGCTAAGCCAAACCCGCTTTCAGCTTTATATAAGCCATTTTGCGCTGTCGGAGTGGTCACGACAAGGCGTAGCCGCAGTCGGGGCGTATCTCCGCGTTAGCGGGCCTTTAGGGCCGCTTACGTGCGTGTTCTCCTGGCTAACAGTAACATTACTGGCAGCAACTCTTTGTCTAATTACAACATCCATTCTAAAAGCGACTCCATCCCGGCCTCCGGCCGGGGCGGCGGCGCTTTTCAGGGTGGGCACCACTCGATGCTGAAATAAGCACTGTGAGTCTGAAGTCAGCTGATTGTTTGTTGTAACTACGGACAATGCCCGGCGCTTGCGACGGGAGCTATTTCTAACGCGAAGCGTTTTATCCGAACCGGCGCGGACGTCAGTCCGCAGCGAGGGCGGGCATTTTTCATCTGTCCACAGGACGGATGCTGAATAGGTTTTATCTTTAAAGGTAATTAATAACTGTTGTTTAAAAGAAAGGAGATCGGGTTTTTAAAAGGATCATCGCGGTTTGTAAAAAGTTCGGGTAGCGGTTAACTGACAGTCCGGTCAGAAGATAAATATCATACCCTCTCGCAGTTAATGTGGATAAGTGAGGACTACAGATTGCGGGCCTGCTCGCAGGTGAATTTTGTGCGCCCGGTCTCGTTTCTGGGTTACCGGTAAGAGACTGTTGTGATTAATGTTTGTGCAAATTGCTTTATGCAGGCGTGATCGGGCCTCCGACGCGAACCGGATAACGTGAAGGGGGGCGGAAAGGCGTAGGTGCCGGCTTCTGAAGCCGGATTACGTGCAGGGGTCATCCGGCGCGGGTGCGCCAGCAGTTTAAGAAGGAAGGCGTCAGAGACGCATCAGGTTGTGACCAGCAGGTCGTCACCGAGTCGCGTGTAGTGTCCGCGTGAAAGCTTCATGCGCTCCGTGACGCGGCGCTCTATCTCCGTGCGGACTGCATCGAGGCTGCCAAAAAAGGCGCCATTACGGATTTCTTTTTGCAGCTGCAGTCGTACCAGCTGCTCGATGTCCTTACGGGTGCGCGGTGCGTCTTTGCGTGCACGGTGGCGCTTCATGCCGTGCTCACGCCGTGACCTCTGATACTCACGGAAGCGCTCACGGACAAATGACCAGGCGGCGCCGATGAGCTCACCGGCGTCGGCGCGCGGTAAGCCCTTCTTTTCACGCTGGCGATTTTCCCACTCGATGCGGCTGCGGCGTGCGGCCGCAACGGCTTCCTCGGAGACGTCCAGCACCTGCCACATCAACGGCGTGAAAGTGATATCGGTAGGGATATTACAGCCGATTTCTTTGTCATATTCGGTGTTATAGGTGAGGAGCTTCAGCTGGGCCATAAACTGCACGGCACCGGTGAAACGGGTGATCGAGAGGCGTTTCTTCTCGGTGGCCAGCCCGCAGCGAATACTCATTGTAGTCAGTGAGGCGCCTACGCGATTGGCCAGCGGATTGAAATAATGGCAGAGAGCCTGCAGCGAGGCTTCCAGTGCACGCATGCGCAGTTCCGGAGGTCGGCGCTTGCGCTCCCCCCGGGCTATAGACATGGCAACCAGCGACTGAAACTCCATGCGCTGGGTGAAGCCTGTCGCTTTCTCGCGGATTTTTTCGCAGAACGGCAGGGTTTTCTTTCCGTTCTCTGGAATAAATTCCGGATTAGGATTCTTTACCTGCCGGTAAAATGAGGTTTTTTCAGTAAGTTGCTTATTCACGCCTTCCTGCGCTTATGTTGCACAGACGGAGTAAGCACCGAGGGTATTGCAGTTTTTCGGGCATGAAACTATACTCCCCGCATAGAGCAACAGCTTCTATGCAGATTCAGTGAGCCCCGTTAGTCTTCTCCTAGGTCGCCAAACTCAAGGAAGATTATCGGGGTTTTCTTTTTTCTGGCCTTAACTAATCAGTCAGCACCAGACTTCTGCCACCTTTCGGCGTGGCAAACCAGGAACTTAATTGCGAGCTAATGTATCACCACAGGTTTGCACAATCAATTTCCGTGAATAGTCACCTTCATTAATCGCTACTTTTGTTGCCTTCAATTAATCGTTCAATCGCTTCAGCCTGCGTCAACCCGGACTCTCTGCAGATTTCATCAAGCTTCTGCTTGGTGCTGTTATGAATAAACACGTTCAATGGAGAATGTGTTTCGCGCTTACGCGCAACTGAACGCATTTTACGCTCTCTGGGGCTCAGAGGCGCTGGGCGGGAAGGTTTTACCTCAGATTGAGTAGGACTTTCAGTCTGCGGCATACGGGCCTCCAGCATTTCTAAAACGAATTGGCTGAGAATACTACATATCCCCTAAATCAGCGACTTAACTTTAAAGCGGCGGGAAGGCTGCGTTGGCGCGCAGCCTGTCTGGAATGGTGATGAATAGTGAGGACGTGGCTCAGTATGAAGAGTGCCAGTCTGTTCCCCCCTCCCAGCGTGACTGCCAGTGCGCCAGGTAAGTCTGCGCCAGTGCCGGAACTTCCCGCACGACCAGCGCATTCTCGGAATTTGATTCAGCTGCGCTGCGGGAATAATTAAACGAGCCGAGCTCCACGTTCTGTCCGTCGGTGATGATCACTTTGTCATGCATGATTTTGTACTGGCCATTGGTGCGTAGAGGAATGCCGGCATTAACTACCACGTTCATGGCCGCGATACTCGCCTTACTGCGGTTGCCGTTCTGATCTATCACTATTCTGACGTCAACGCCCCTCCGCCTGGCATTAACCAGCGACTTAACCACCTCCGGCGACGTAAAGCTGTAGCCCATGAGACGGATACTTTCGTGCGCGTCATCAAGAGTACGCAGTACCAGCTGCTGCGCACTGCCTTCGGGTGAAAAGCCCGCGTCAATTGAAGCGGCGGCCATGGTGGACCCTGTAGCAAAAATTAACGCCGCGAATAAGCCGGCTGTAAGTAGTGTTTTTTTCATGTTGTTTCCGTTCGTGAAAAGGTAATAAGCGGGATGATGTCAGACAGCTGGGGGTTGCGAGCGACGGGCCTGCTCGATTTCAACGGCCCACTTCCAGCCTGCAGGATTTGTCCGCAGCGCCAGATTCTGTATGCATTCTGCAGCTGCCCTACAGGCAGAACTCAGATCAGTCCTGCAGTCATAGCGCCAGCTGGCAAATCGGAAGCCAGCCATAGCCGTTATGGCGCATACATCGTTTGGGTTCTGACCTGAAATGCGATTCAGCGCAGCGCTGGCCAGTAGTTCGCCTTCCATCGTGGCCAGCCTGTAAAGGTGAAGATAATTGCGAGTGGGTAATGCGCTCATAGCATTTCCGTTGCGGTAATGTGTGAGGGGGCTTATCCGCCCATTGAGGACCGGCGACGGGCGATTGCTCGTCATGCGCTAGCAGTCAGACAAACTGCCTGGACCGGTCGGAGTCGGATTTCTGCCGCACTGGCTCAACGTGATTAAGCATTGCAGCCGCAATACTCTCGGTGGATGCTCCCAGCGAACGAGGCACGCGCAGACGAGTGCTATAGCCCTTGCCTCTGGCAGGCAGGC
The DNA here is from genome assembly GCA_002095305.1 of Pantoea brenneri. Lineage (GTDB taxonomy): Bacteria > Pseudomonadota > Gammaproteobacteria > Enterobacterales > Enterobacteriaceae > Pantoea > Pantoea brenneri. Next base: position 76,791 of record MIEI01000012.1, on the reverse strand, counting down.
TTGCTTGAACCATGCGCCAGAGGATGGCTGAGCGCACAGTTGCTGACGGCGGGCGACGCCAGACGAAGGCACATTCCATATTAAATTCGCCCACTGCAGCCAGCGCTGGATCGGTCAGCACCAGTCCACTGGTGTCATGAGCGCCCGGCGCAGCGTCTAAGACGCGCAGAATGTGCTGTACCCTCTCCTCGCGCACAAAGCTACGGCGCTGCCGGAATGGCATCGTGGCCAGTAAGGCCCGCTCTGACGGTGCTGAAACCTCTACAAAGCGGTTAATACGCACGTCCGCCTGCGAAAACTTATCGGTATCCTCAATATAAAGTGAGCTGTTCCGCAGGATCTTTCCCTGAAAGAGGGTAACCTGCTCGCCCTCCTGCAGGGCCTGGACCTCTTCGACGTCTACTTTTTTCTTTTCGCTTACCTGCAGGCGCGTGTCATCACTCCAGCCCCCCATTAATCCGCCCTGCTGGACCATCGAACCCATGTGCGCGCGATACTCTGTACCGGCCATGAGCTGCAGAATTTCCAGCGTATCCTTGGGATCCATAATCTTGCCGGTAATACGCGTGCCCATGTTGGCAATGAGCGTCCAGACAGCATCGCCCGCGGCCGTTTTAAGGCGCTGAACTTCCTGACCGGCCAGCAGGAGGCAGTAACCAAGGGAGCGGATTTGTGTGGCCAGCTCCCCAACCTTTTCGCTGTAGCCGGCACCGACCTCATCAATAATCCAGAGCAGTGGAAAGCGGTCTTTAAACTTACGGACCTTCATGTTGTCCTGCGGGCGCCCCTCCAGTTTTTCGCCGAGGTCCTGACTAAGGATCATGGCCAGCTGAGACTGATAGAGCCGGCCAAGCGTAGAGCCCTCCGCAGCCGACAGTTCCAGTGCCGGCACGAGGACTATCATGATGCGATCGTTATGGACCACATCGCGCAGGTCGATATCCCCCGCATCCCGGGCGAACACGTGTCCGTAGGTATCGTTAAAAAGCGTCAGCATGCGCGTGAACTGCTGCATCAGGTAGCCGTGCTGCAGGTTTGAATCAGGATGCCATTCTGACGGAGTTGAGACCTTTTCCATGTCAAAACCGGCAAGCGTGCTGAGGTAGTTCTCCAGCGCGTGTCGGATTTCCTCGTGCCACTGCTCCTCAACCGCCTGGATATACAGGCCGGCTATTTTACGTAGCGGCAGGTGCGTCTGGATCGTGCGCTGGGACATCACAGTGCCTTCCCGCCGGCACTTATAAACCAGCGCAAATATCAGCGCCTGGTTCATCGCTTTTGCTTTCTCCTGCCATTCCCCGCCGTTTCCGCCAGTTTTGGGCAGCATGGAATCCATCAGGTTAACGATGTAGGTTTCCTGCGCCAGCCCAAAGATACTGGTAGTGTTCGTCTGCGGGCGGGTTTTCACGTTATCCAGCAGCTCCTGCGCACGCGAGCGTCCACCTGTAATGAAGTTCATAATGCGCAGATCATCCTCGCGGCCGAAACGTCGGGCCATAGACATCATGGCCAGCGCCACATCGTTCTGCGCTTTATGGTCGGAGAAGATAACGCCCTTACCCCAGCAGAGTGCGTTCAGTACCCAGCCAAGTAGCGTCTCAGTTTTGCCGGCGCCGGTGGTGCCAAACATCAGCACGTGTCGTGTCAGATCATCCATTGAGAGCCACAGCTCACGGCCGGCGTCTTTCCCGCGGAGATAACCCGCGTACAGAATTCCTGCTGCGCGTCCGGTGTAAATGCGCATAGTCGTCACCGGCAGAAAACCCAGCACTTTTGCCGGGACTTTTCGCTCAGTGGACGGATCGAGCCGGTTCATGTCGGCAGGCATGCGCATAGGCATCTTCCAGCGTCCGGAAGGCACTACAGCCAGAGACCAGAACAGCAGTACCGGCAGGCTCAGCAGCAGAGTAACCGGCCAGACAATACCGGCGCAGGTGAGCGCAATCATGCCAAAAGCGAGCGTGCCAATTTCTGCCAGAGCTTCGGTAATCCATGAGCGCCCGACATGCCGGCTGATACGATCGTTGTCTATAGCCGATTTATTGTCCATCAGCTGCTCCCTCCTTCAAAAAAGCTTCAAGGGAGGCGGGAGAACTCAGCACCGCCTGTGGTACGTAGCGTCCGTCGTCGGATATCGTCCAAGGTGTTCCGGGCAGCCTGTAGGCGCGGTATGCCACTTCATTGACGCCTATGGCGCCCTGCGCCAGCTCTGTTTTTTCTTTGTCTGCAGCCGGCGCAGTATCCTGCGTCCTGCCAGGCACGGGCATACCGGCATCAGCTGAAAAAAGGTGTTTCCAGGCAGCTGCGCGCTCTGCTTCCGGTAGCAGCATGACAGGTGTCAGTGTCTGCAATGAAGCGTTACGCCCTTCAATAGTCACCGGGAATATCACCACGTTAACCATGCCGGCCGCCGTTTCGAAATGACGCTCCATACGCTGACAATTCGCACATAACGGATCCGCAAAAACGTACAAGGTGCGAGCGTGACCTGAGGACAGCGGAATCGTGAATATGCCTCGTGACGCCGCGCTTCTGAGCTTCGCAGGCAATGTAAGGCGCGCGGAAGCGGGCAGGCTCCAGTTATCAGCAGGCACTGCGCCCTGTTCGGCCATCGGAGCCTCATTTCTGACAGGCGACGATGCTACTGGCGCGGGCGGTGCCAGGTTAACGGGTCCGACCTGAAATTGAGGGCGTTCACTGTAGTGAGGAAACAGGAATGACACTGACACTGCAGCACTTGCTGCCAGTAACACAGCCGCGATCAATAATCCTCGCTCCCTGCGGCGCCGGCGCTTTGATGTGTTACGCAGTGCGTTCGTTATGCACTCCAGCAGCTGCGCGGCATCTTCTCCTCTGTACAGTGGAGTCAGCGCGTCGTGCGCGTTCTGAGCGTACAGACCGTCACCATGCACTACGAACCACGGTAGCCCTGATACGGGAAAGGTAAAAAGCGGCCGAGTTGCGCAATTGGTATAGCTTTCTCCGCCCTTACCCCAGCCCTGCTCTGCAATGAAACGGCGGGTGCTCAGCAGTCCTTCGCTGATTTCAGCCACGAACAGGCCTTCTTTGCGAATAATAGTCATATTGATGTCCTTGTATCAGCGCGCGCCGGCGCTGTCAGAAAGTTCGTCATCGCCCTGTCCGGGCATATAGAGAGAGTCAGGAAAGGCGGCTTCGCGCTTACGTTTTACAGGCAGCTGACGCTGGTCCCGCGGATAAACAAGGTCCAGCTGCTCCAGCTCAAGCTGCAGCCCTGCTATAGCCTCATCCGTCATCAGTGCAGGTCTTGGCAGTCCCATTTTTGCGGCCTTTATCTCTGCACGTGCCTGCGCGATGATCCCCGATCCTTCAACAAATACCTTTGCTGTATCTGCAGTGTGCAGTCCGTACCAGAGGGTGCGATCGCAGCCCTTTAACCAGCGGAACCGTGCTGGCGGCAGGCGAAGGTCGCGCCCGTACAGGCCCGCCAGCGCCGATCGTACGGTGGTATGCGTATTCAGCCATTCATTGATGCCCGGGCTTGCCAGTACGCGCATGAGCTGGGTCTCAGCGATGCGCCATTCAGGCGTTCTGCGAAAAATGGGTGCTTTGAAGGGACGTTTTGTCATACAGGAGCGGTTAAGGTCATCGAGCAGCTTCGTGGCCGCTTTACGGTCGCCGGTGAAGACCTGCAGGCCGAAGACGGCAAGCAACGCGCGTTCGTGCGGCTGCCAGTCTGCCGGTGCCGTCATCTCCGGACCAGCCTGCGCATCAAAAACAGCCCGGGCCGCGTCACGGTCAAGTACCCGACGCTGAATCAGCCCATGCTGTTCAGCAAATTCCTCAGGTGTGAGCGCCCATGCATTTTCCGGCGTTGTGTCATTCATCAACCCATCTTTCTGATCGCTGGCCATCACCGGTATTACAGATGGGGCAAAAGTGAGCATCACGCGAGGTAGTGAATGAATGTTAATAGCCCTGCGGCTGCGAAAACCGAGCCCGGGATGGCATGTCAGCAGCCAGCCCGCTACGGTAAGCAGTGGGATCAGTGGCACAAACAGGATGCCGGCAGTCCGGTTCATGACGTCCCTCCATTCTGTCAGCCCCACTGCCTCAGCACCGTTTCCGGTAGCAGCAAGCAGGTTGATCCGTTCGGCAGCGTAACGATGAATTTGTGGGAAATCTGCCAGGCGCCAGAGCCAGTAAAGAAACCAGCAGGACCAGCGGACAAAGTCACTAAAGAATAGCCAGCACAGGAGTGCCGTGATTAAAAGGGTGATCACCATCGCCGCCTGCTCATTATGGCCGGCAGCGTTCGGGTTCTGAGAATACATAGGAGAATTTCCGGAAGCGGCGGACGCGGATGGCCGCCGAACTGCAGATAAGAAAACACCGGCTCGGGGCCGGTGTCAGAGGAACAGCGTCAGAATGTCAGGGGTAAATCAGGCAGCAACCTGCGGCACCACAACTTTATGCTCGAACTCAATAAATTTGCTCTGCCGGGCAACGTGTAACGTCCACGGTTCGTCCGGATACGGTTCGCTGTAAGACTGATGACGCATCGCACCCAGCGTGTCATAGAGATTGCTGGCAACTGCAGGCGGCGCAGTGATACTAAGCATCGGCAAATCAGGATCTAAGGTATATATCCGTAATGCACTACCTTCAAGCTCGGTATTGGTCCATGTATTCATAGTCATGCCAATGACGTCAATGACGCCTTTTCGATACATGTGAACATACAGAATAGTACCGCGCTTAGTGTCAATACCAAGATATTTACCTTTAGCAGCACTGAACACTTCATGATTCGCTGCAGGATTGAAACGCCTATCGCTTTTAAGGAAGTCAACAATGTGAAGCAGTTTCTTACGCCGCATCTTTATGCTGACATAACGAAAACCTAGAGGCAAAATGATAAACATCCAGAGCATAGCCAGAAGAAGATAATCTGACGGATAAATTTCATGCCTGAAAGGGGCGCCAAAAAAAACTATTAATGTAATTGCTGCAAAGAAAATTGCGCACGGCAGAAACACCAGATAATAAGCTGAGCGAATTAATGCCCAGGGAAGGTTAACGCTGCTTCCAGGTCTAATAAAATTTTTCATGGCAACCTCCTGCCAAATTTTGTTCTGTTTAAATTATACGCTTAAGGATCTACAAATCCAGGATAATTATTTAATTCCATCTTCAGATGCTGGAGTCTGACGATTAGGCATACTTTTTAATCCAGGAGTTTGACGCGAACCACTGCCGGCAGAAGCAAACATCCCTTTGACGTCGTCTACCATTCCGCCCATGATGCCTGCCATTCCTGCACCACCTAAGAAAGTAATCACATAGTCTGCGAGCGTTGCCTGTAACCCGAATACGCGCGAAACGCCAAAAGTGGCAATGCGCGCATACATCATAAGCCATCCAACCAATTTAACTATCCCCATAATTGAATCAGCATTTGAGTTAGCAACTGCCGTGCCAAATAATAAATTCAGCAGTGTCCCGCCAGCCATTACTGCTACTGATGCAAAAAAGAAACCTAATACCATAAGGGAGGGCCTGAGCATCATATCAATCAGAAAGATATAGCCATAGGCGCTGCGACTTCCTTTATCTTCTTCTGCGCCTAAATGCGTAGCGGACCACATCGGCCCGGCTGCACAACCGACCATCACACTGACGATCCAATTAAAGGATCCAACCATCCAGTAAAGAAAAGGTATTGCCGGAAGAAAGACTGCCAGAGAAAAACCGACCGCAAATAACAGCAGCATTAAAAAATAGAATGGAGGCGATAGCATTCCTAAAATATCTTTTACTGTTCCTGCAGGGTTTTGTGTTAGTTCACCAAACTTTCCTACTAAAGAGTGATCTACTGCAGCAGCAACCCCATAAGCAGCAACATATGCAGTCAGCGCCGTTTCAGTTGCTCCTAATGTGTAATCACCAATAGCTTGCATTTTTATCAGCGGATTAACCTGATTAGAAAAGTCAGAATTGGTTCCGGTAGCACTTGTCGCAAAAAAGGTTGTCAGCCTTTGAACGGGACTTTTTAAAAAGCCTACGAAGACTGCATCAGGATCGGATGAGCTGCCACCGATGCTGTCATCTTCTGCACTTAGTGTGCCTAAGGGTGGAGTATAAGAACTGTTCTGCGTCTGTGAACGATAAGCTGCGAAAACCTGGTGATAAAGATCTCCTGTGCCTGTCTCGCCATGGAAGCTCGGCCCTGAAGTTACAGGAGCTGCATTAGCAACCGAATTGGTTTTACTGTTTGCCGTAGCAAACGTGTTGTACCACGCACCCAGCGACATCCAGCCGTGGGTTTTCAGCTGTGAGGTAAGCTGGCCCTGTAGTGAATCTTTATAGTTCAGCTGATTCAGCGCGTTGTTAACCGTTGTTTCGTACGCCGCCACCGATTGCTGGATAATTGTCTCTGCATCGGACATTGTACCTGTGTCATGATCGCGTCGGCTAAGGTAGGCATCTACGTAGGCCTGAGCGGCAGAATCCAGAGTAGACTGCATAGTGTCCAATGCGCTCCGTTCAGCAGCTGTGACGCTATCGGTATTCACTTGTGAACCAAAAAGACTTTCAGTTATGCCTTTAGAAGGGTCCGGGATACGGGCGCTACCGCAAACTGCGCTGCCGTTGCCGGTGGTATAGCTACCATTACCCCCTGACGTCGTCATCAGCGCTGTTCTGGCCTGCCCGTCCTCATACAACGAGCTGAGCTCCCGGTTTGTAGAATACTTGCATAGATTCATTTCAAACACTGCGCGCGCAGCCGATCGGGTCGATGGCGCGGTAGGCTGAACGACGAGCGACATACCATTACTAATCATGTCGGCCGCTTTATCAGTCAGCAGGTTCGCACTGCCTATACCCATAGTGGATGCGGCCCATAGCATAACCAGTTGAGAGAGCGACCAGCCTGATGCAGTAGGAATAAGCGTAATGAAGCCAGCAAAGCTCATTACCGGGTGCAGCATGGAACGACCGGCACTAAACACCTTACCGTCCTGCCCGCCCTTAAACAGCGTTTTCAGGGTCACTATCAGAAACCACGCCAGCGCCACCGAGCACAACACGCCATTCAGGAGGGCGAACAAAGAGCCGATAAGCGTGGGCTGACCTGGCTGAAAAGGTGAGATCACGACGTCGCCGAAGATCATCACCAGCGCCTGCCGCGATAAGTCTCCTGTCTTCTGCGCCGCATCACTGATGGTCTGATAATTTACGCTGTCGGCGAGGGCCGGGCAGGACGCGGCGCACAGCAATACTGCCGCCTGAATTTTTTTCAGTAGCTTCATAGTTAACCTGCAGGTCAGAGCTGACCGGTGGGAAAAGGAGGTGCCGGCGAAGCGGCTATAATCAGAATTATGTCTGGCGGCGCATCGTACTCATTTACGGGTTTTCAGCACGTTACGATAGTGCAATGCAAACTGCGTTACGGCTTCAGGATCAAACAGCAGTTGGCCATTACAGCTTTTTTCAGCCGGCGGCGGCGTAAGTCCCTGTAGTTTTTTTCCAGTTTGCACCGCTTGCCACAGTTCCAGTGGGGCGATCCCCGCCTCTTCAGCAGCAATTTCCAGTGCAATCAGCGGTTGGCCCGACGATGCCGGTGATGGTCCAATATCTCGCGTCTGCCAGCGTTTCGCGAAAGTTATCGCCTCTTCATGATTAAACATGACCGCTGCACCACGCACCTGCCGGCGTGCCGGCAGCTCCATTCCACCAAGCAGACCGTCAGTCCGGACCGCATGCAGCAGTTCACCGGGTCGGATACTGAGCAGTGCAGCAAACATATCAAGCCGCATGTACATCAAAGATCCCCCCTACATAATGCAATTAAGTCCGAAGCCAGCCATAAGCAGTGCCAATTGCGTACCACACAACTGCTCCGACCGCCAACAGCGCCACCACTGCGAAGAATAGTCCTACGTATGATTCGGCAAACAGCATTGCGCTCGCATCTTCTCTTGCCTCATCATATATCGGTACAAGCTGAGCGATCGCATACTCAACCGGCACCAGTTTGTCCGTTTCGACGCCAGCTATATGCATCGTATGACGTGCTTTGCGTAACTGCTTCAGTGCATCAATGCAATGTTCTGTCGCATCGTTGCTTTTCCGGTTACGGCTGGCGCGGCGTGCGCTGTGCATCAGGTGCATAATGGTTTCCTGACGATCGGCAAGCTCGGCATCAGCCAACAGGGTACAGAGACGGTTAAGCATCTCCTCCCGCTTTTTGTCACGCATATTTTTTCCTGTTCAGTAAGCCACCGCTTAACACCGTGCGATACCAGCACGTCTCCTGCAGAAATGCCTGAAAACTGCCTTCTTCTGATGCCGAGACCCTTTTTTGCGTGAGCTGCCAGAGCCTGTAGCTTGCTGCCAGCACCTGAACGAAGCCGGTGGCTGCCAGCAGACTCATTACAAGCAGTACACAACCTATGCGCAGCCAGCCGGTTCCGCTGACGTTACTACCTGCTGCGAGCAACAGCGCCAGACATCCCAGCGCCGGCAATCCGGTGAGCCACATCAGCCCCCACCATAGCCAGCGTGTAATGCGAAAATTGCGTGCCAGACGCAAAGGGCTAAGTCCACTGTCAGAAACCGCCTGTGACCAGTCAGCAGGGCGGTAGCCATCGGCATTGCGGCCAGCAGTAACATCCTGGATACGCTGCCAGATTCGCGAGACGTTACGTCCTGTATAACGAACCACGCCCTTGATTTCAGCGGCCGGCACGAACACATTCATGGCAAACCAGCCTAAGCGCTTCGGCGTGATTCGGGCTTTCTTTTCGCCAGTTGCCGGAGCTTCAGTATCAGCACTTTTCATAAAACATCTCCATGCGCGACTAGCGCAGGCTCAACCATTGAAAACATGATGTGATGAAGCGCGCCTATCGAGCGCAGCGAAGTCACAAGAAAGCCGTAGACATCCGTCAGCTCCTGACTTTCCATGCTGCGGATATCTGGCGTCAGAAAGATAATCTGCCCAGGTCGTTGCCGAAGCGTGTTCAGGTTTAGCCCGGGAGCGCCTGAGAACGTCTCAGCAACGTGTGGGTGATGGTAGGTCGTCATGCGGCGGCGGATGGCTTCAGCTGCCTCGCTCGCGCCGTCATGTGTCAACAGCGCCCGCGCCATCTGAAGTGAAGCACTATGAGGATATTTCCGACTCCAGCGCGCGATCGCTATCCACAGCTCATCAGCCACAGCTGGCCAGCAAGCGCCGGCAGGTCGCGAACATGGTCTGTCTCATCTGTAAATTGCAGCAGGCAGCTCATCAGTTCGCGGGTGAGATCGCTGTATTCATTCGACGGAAACAGTGCTGCAGCAAGAGCTGACGAGCCGGCGAGTGCGTTAACGCCCTTCAGCGCGCTGATGACGTTCCAGACGTCGCCCTCCTGCGTTTGCCCTGGACAAAGCCGCCATGCCTGCCATAACCGGGACCAGCGAGGCGTCTGAAAAAAGGTGTTCCAGAGTGCTCCGCAGGGGTCCAGTACGATCACCGGCCCCTCACCCGCATCCAGCAGCGTTTCAAGTGCGCCGGCATTCGGCGCAAAGGTTCCGCTCGTTATCATTGTTATCTCCGTAGACATTAATGCGCGCTTACGCCAGCGCTAAGCTGGGCTGACAGTGCCTGCAGCTGTGGTGCGTACTGCTCTTTTGCAGCAAGCGCCAGCTGCTGGCCGCTGATGATGTTTGCCTGACGCAATTCGTTCTTGATACCCATGGCCAGCCAGTTGGCGAGACTTTGCTGACGTGCCATTTCACGCAGCAGGTTGTCACCTTCCATGCTCTGCAGGTCCTTTACCCACTCCGTATTGGCATAGCGGCGCCCCACTTCAAACGCCTCAAACTCACGCTCGCTCATGGTGCCGGTTTGCTTTGCCTGCGCGGAGGCGGTCTGCTGGAAATAGGTTTCTGCGGACGGTGCCTGCCGGGCTTCGGTCAGCGCCTCGCGCGTCGCATCCTGCGGCTGACTCGCTGCTACCATGTCCAGCTGGGGCTGCATCGCAGCACTTTGCATCGCCTTATACTGAGTGAGCAGCCCCTGATACTGCTGCCCGGTCGCGGTCTGGATTTCGCCTTTGCCAGGCGTACGCCCGGCATCGAGCTTCGCCGAGTTGTTTACATAGGCCATTGCCGCATCTGTCTGCGCCTGCGTAAATGTCAGTTCCGGATCCTTACCAGGTTGTCCGGCTCCGTCATACAACGATCGCGCCTCGGTATCCCCGCCCGGCAGCGAGGAGACGCCCGGGCAAAGGCCGGTGCCACCATACAGCGCGGCCTCCTCCTTCGTGCAGTACGCAGCATGTACCAGCGCGCTGCGGTAGCCGCCCTGTCGCGGCGCGACGGGGAGGCTGGCGAGCGTCTCACGAACGACCTTGTTTGATACCCCGCCCCCGCCTGAAAGCTTTGACGCCGTTGCCCGTGTCGCCTGACTTACCTGCGCCGCCGAACCTGATGCCGACTCCGTGCAGATACTGTCGGGTACGGTGTATGCAGTGCGGGCCTTCTCCAGGCGGTCCGCCTGGCGATTAAAGTTTTCCGCCTCGCGCTGCGTACGCGCTGCCTCAGTAATAGCCGTGGTGATTTTGTCACCGGACTGCACCACGGCCGTGCCGGTTTCCGTTTCAGCCGACAGGATTTCTCCGAGCGTGGCCTGCATGGTCTGCAGCGCCGGCATCACCTGTGACTGAATAGGGATGCTGCTCATTTCTTCCGTCGGATAAGCCATCACTTGCGGTGCTATTGCTGCCAGCACGCAGGCAGCCAGCAACCTGCGGCTTACTGGCCATCGGTTATGTATTTTCATCACTATCTCCTTTCAGAGCTCGTAGCCCTGTTTGCTGATGAGCTCATTTGCCAGCGTTTTGATAACGCTTTCGCCCTGCGCTTCCCCCGCCATGCGCCGGCGCTGCTCGATGACCTTAGCTGCGGATCCTGCAGGGAAGAATCGGCCAAGAATGCGGCGGGCCGTGCCGGCGCCGACTTCCTTCTGAATATTGCGTCGCAGCGACATATCTTCAGGCGTGGTGTTGTGGCCCCACAGCTCCTGCGGACCGACAGTATTTTTCATGATGTGCGCAATAGTGCTGCCACCCTTCACGCGGAAAATACCGAGGAACGGCACGCCGCTGCCATCTGCTGATGGCCCGCTGCCCATACGGGCGAAGCGGTCGAGCGTTACGTCAGGGATCTGGAAGCGCGCCTGCAGCGCCTCACGGTCGTCAGGGTCAACCGCAACCATATATACGGAGTTGGCTGACTGGCGCAGCGCCTCAGGCATATCGCGGAAATACTGCGATGACAGCACGGTACGCACTGCAAACTTGCGCTGTTCGCGGTCTGCGGTTTCCAGCATCGGGAAAATAAACGGTACGTCTTTAGCATTATGGAGCTCGTCGTACTGCTTCGTTTTCACCTCCTGATCCAGCTGTTCCACGCGAGCGCGGTGTAGCGCGTGCCAGCGGCGGTGTAAAGAAGGAAACAGTTCATCCTGGTACTGCGGCAGCACGAAGTCGCCGCCGGCAATGTGCCCTGCAAACAGGAACATTAAGCCGGTCTGCAGCTGCCCGGCCTTGGATTTACCGCCCGCTACATACTGCAGATCTACTGTTATGACGCGCGCTTTCGGGCTAATCATGAACCGCGTGCGACCCGCGAACATCCGGTACTGGCCACAGGCGTCCCGCAGACAGCGAGCCATGTACTCAATGAGTGCCTCGCCGCTGCCGTCGCGCTGGACACGGCCAAAGTTACTCTCAAAGTCAGGGCTGCTGAGCAGCGGAGCCATATCCGCAAGCTCCGGTACTGCCTGAAACTGCGCGCGCTGTGCTGCTTCAGTCCTGCCCGCGTCCTGCAGAAGATCGCGCACTTCATACCAGGTGCAGTGTTCGCGATAGGCAGGATGTTTTTCCCAGATATCAGCCTCTTCTATTGCCAGATCCACTTCAGGCACCAGTCCAGGCTCATAGCGACGCGGATCATCACGCGCTATTTTGAATGCTTCAATGATGAGACGACGAAGAATAACGGGCGTATCGCGGGCATTAGGCGGTGAGCCGGTTGAAGGGTCTGTGCAAAGAACGCTTAGCGCGTTTTCCATAAACTCGGCTTCATAAGTCAGCGGCATGCTGAGGCCCAGCTGAATATCGAACAGATTGCGGCAATACTGCGATTCATTACGCAGAATGATATTCAGCACTTCATCCTGTCGCTCCGGCGGCAGCCCTTCCTTAAGCATCGAGACAGCACCCTCAGAACTGAACCCCTTATCAATACCGCAATAAAATGGCAGCTGCTGCTGTGCGCGGCTGGCGAGGATTAGTGTCATTCGGTTGATAAGTACGGATTTACCGCCGCCCGACTCACCGGCCACGATAGTAGTGAGCTTGGTCTGTTTTGGTGATGCCAGGCCCACCGGGATGATTTTTCCGTCCGGTGTGGGATAGAGCGCATCGCCATCGTCATTCCATGGCGACGCAGGTCGCGTCAGCGGCATCAGGTTTAGCGCTTCTGAAAGGGGCGGATACATCAGGCAGGGTCCGGGCGAGGCCGATGACGCGGTAAGCGTGGATACCCATGCTCGCACCGGATCGCCGAATGTCTGTGTAACGCCACACACTCCCCATGAGGTCAGTGCCTGACTGAGCAGCGTCAGGTTGCGCGTGACATCTTCTGGCGTGTCGCCCCAGGTGGCCACAGTAATAGTTTTCACGCACACAGGTTCAATGCGCTCACGCTCCGCGAGGAGATTTACCGATTCACTGATGGCCTTCAGGCCGGGCACCCATTCTGTAAAGCCCAGCACGGCATGCTTTCCTGCCAGACGGCGCATGCCGCCAGGCATCAGGTCCTGGCGGATACGAAACGGCACGCTGCGGGGGATAAGCTCGCGTAATCGGGCAAAGCTCTGGGGATTCTGCGGGCCGAGATCAACGGCTATCGTTCCGTGCCAGATGCCGTGAATCTTCAGCAGGTTGTCGCGTATCTCCTGGACACTGGAATTCATTACCTGAAATTTAAGCCAGGGTGCCAGCAGCGCGGTCACGTCTTCCCCCTGACGCACGCCGTGAGGTATTACGCGGTCATCCGGCAGCAGCGGTTGCCAGCCCTCGCCCGTACCTTTCGGATCAATTTGCGCGCGCAGCACCCGCCCGGCCTCATGCGCATCTATACGTCTCAGCAGAACGCCCTTGCCGGTATCTCCGAGCGCCCGCTCAACCTGCGAAAGAAAGGCATCGTGACGTATCTTCAGGCCGGGCAGATGTGCCGTGAGCGGATTCTGGCCAAACGCCGCGGGCGGGCTCGCATTAATAAGTTCTTTAAGGCGGGCATTCTCATCGCGCAGCTCATGTCCTGCCAGAACGCCACGCCCGGAATAGCAGACAATCCAGGTGCGCTCACGGTTCACCCAGGGCGCGAGCGTAGTCACCTGTTCATCCAGAAGATAAGCCAGGTCCAGCCCGGTACGCTTCAGTGATCGGTACTGCGGCGCCAGCAGGCGTTTTACTTCAGCCTCCCCGCCATCAGGATCGCATTCATGAATCGTGCTGATCTTATGTCCGTGACGACGGTAGAGAGCTGTGAGGGTTTCGGTCATGCGATCCAGCCGACCCTGCCAGGAGTCAACATTGTCTGGGCCTTTTGCTTCGTCGGTTTCGCGATAGCTGCCGGCCACCTCATAGACGGTCAGGAAGTCTCCGCCATTCGTCACCATGATATAGGGTGCGCTCAGTTCCGGATGACGAACGCGATCGTCATTCGTGAGTTTTATGACGGTTTCAAGGTCGCAGTAATCAGGTAAATCGCGCGAAACGGCAAAACGCGTTACGGCGGTAATAACCTCTTCAGTCCAGCGGATGAGGCGGTTTGGCATACAGGTCACTCCGGATATAGGTATTCCATGCCGGGGTATTCACCGCGCTTTCTGCGGTTCGCCCCAGCGGCAACAGCAAGGTAAGGTCACTGAAAACGTCAGGGGGAAGGATCAATAAACAGCCTTCAAGCCTCTGCTGCATCTGCGCCGCCGTACTGGCGGGAGCTGCTTCATAGCAGCAGCAAATTCCCCAGCGCGTGAGGTGTGCCACATGCCTTCAACTTCCCGGGCGTGCCGGGCGAGCCAGTTCCAGATTTTTCGTGACTCCTTTCGCACGCTTTTAACCTTGCTGTGAAGTCCGATAAGAGCGCGGCGCTGCAGATTGATGATGTCTGCTGCAGGCGCATCTGGCAGCCAGGCAAGGTGTCCGTGTGCAGCCGTGGGGCTATCCAGATTGAGGGTCAGCCAGCAGAGCGTACAGAGCGGCACGGCGTCAGGCCCCTGCCAGAGGCGCTGTGCCCGCGTACCGCAGCCGCAGCAGGCTGGACCTGCGTCAACCGGCACGGGCGGAGGAGCGACATCATATCCGCTGATGCCCGGCACGAGCTGCAGCAGATCCGTGGCCGGCACGTTAAGAACGGTCATAGTGTGTTCCCGACAGAAAGGGTTGCGAAGAAGCTGGGACAGTAATGAGAGCGCCTGCCGGCACGCTGTTGAACACGGGCAGGCGCGGTACAGGTGTTTATCCGTTAGCCTACGCTGACAGGCGTCATACCCATCTGGGTCTGACCACGCTTAATCAGTTCAGGAACAACAATCAGCAGCAGGCCGGTGACAAAAGCAACCCCGACCATCCAGGGCTTAATCTGCGGGTTATTTTTCATGGACTTAAGCGATAAAATACTCCCGACCACGCCGCACACTCCCAGCAACTGACAGATAGTGAGTACGTTTTTTGTGGTGGAAGAGGCGCCGGTAGCGAGGTTATTGCCGATATCCGCGAGATCGCCGGCGGCCATGGCCCCCGGTGAAATGCATGCGACCCAGGCAAAAAGCGCACGCAGAAAAGCGCGACGCAGAGTTTCAGACAGCATAAGGGCGCGCGAAAGCACCGCGCAGGTGATACGGTTCATCATGATATTTCCTTGAGAATATGGCCGGACGGCCGGTTAAATCGTCCGTGATGGACGCGAGAGTTAAGGCCTGCTTAGTGCATGCCAAGTGATTTCTGAATGGCGTCGAGCAGATAGGGACTGCACACAAAACACACGCCGATAATAAATTTAACGGTGCCGCTGTTAACGTCGTTGCCTGACGTCAAACCGGTATGGCCATCCTTTTTTGCCCGGCGCCACAGCAGGACACCAGAAAGAACAAACCACACGCCGAACATGCGCAGCAGCGTCAGTATTGCGT
Source organism: Pantoea brenneri (assembly GCA_002095305.1). Classification (GTDB taxonomy): domain Bacteria; phylum Pseudomonadota; class Gammaproteobacteria; order Enterobacterales; family Enterobacteriaceae; genus Pantoea; species Pantoea brenneri. The sequence goes on along the minus strand of MIEI01000012.1, from coordinate 61,562 downwards.
TGGCCGCAACCGCCCCTTGTCCGAAGGTGCCGACGTCAACGTAGCTAATGGCATCAAACGATGCTTCCCAGCCTACCTGGTGAGCTGCAGCCTGAATCAGCTGCTGTATAGCGCCCACGGTGGCGCATAGCAGAATCATCCCCACTACGCTGCCGCCGCCTGCCGCCTGCCCGGGCGCCTTACGGGCAAGCCAGGACTGACGGACGAGATAGCCACTGAGGCCGAGTACAGCGAACAGTACACCGAGCGTCAGAGCGAGGTTAATACCCGCGCTAAGCAGACCAGAGGCCAGATTCGACAACATCGTGATGCCGTCGAGTGAACCACCCATGACGTCTCCTTAGCGCAGCACGCCGGCGCTGGTCGTAACGCTGCGGTCGGCGGCACTGATATCACGGACGGAAACGCCTCCCAGGCTGTCTCCGGACTGCACCGCCCACGTCCGTCCCTGCCAGCTGATCCATGCCATACCGTCCTGAAGGCTTTCAAGCCGCATGCCCGAAAGTGCTGATCGTTGGATATTTTTGCCTGCCGCGCTGTGACCGCCGGCTACCGGATCTTGACGGGCATTCATTACGGTAAGCTGACCGGCCAGCCGGCTGTTCTCAGCCGCAATCGAATCAAGCCGCTGCTGCATGCTTGCCAGCGCCGTACTTTGCGCTCGCACCGTATCAGACAGGCGGGTAATGGCCTCGCGGTTTGCCGCTTCAAACTCCTGCCCTTCACGAATGATTTTCACCATTTCTTCCGGCAGTGCGCCGCCAGTCGGGGGATTGCCGATAGCGTCAACGGGAACGCTGAGCCCTCCGGTTTGAAGCGCTGTTATAGGCCTCTGAGATACAGCGCTGGGCTGAGGCGTAACCGAAGCCGGCTTCACCTCGCTGAATCCGGCATCGTTTCCGAACGCCAGCTGCCCGGCGTCGGGTGTAGATGACGCAGGCCAGAACAGATATAAGGCCGCTCCAAGAATCAACAGAGCGCCGCCGGCAAGCCACGGCAGCGACTGCCCGAGAAACAAAGGTCGCGTCAGAAGGCTCTCTTTTTTCGGTGGCGGAGGAGACTGTGGGAGCGGTTGGGTTTGTGGGGCGTTATCCGCCGGTAATGTCTGGAACTCATTCAAGGGCGTCTCCTGTTTTTCTCTGTCGGGCGTCGCGAATGCGCGCCTGCGCTTCTTCACGCAGATCGGCTGCGGAAGGGGTTGGATTGTTGCGCCAGCCAGCCGGAGCCACTACGCCAGTGTTACCTGTTGCTGTGCCCTGCGGCGCTACGGCATCGGTGCTGTACACGCCGCTCATGAACTGAATGGCTACCACCTTGCCGTAGTCAACGTAAACCGTCCGGTCCGGCAGTCGACCCGCATCATTCGTCAGCACCTGCGCGGCCTGCTCTGCCGCACCACCAACGATAACGCCTGCCACCGCCGAGCCATCCGGTGCGGACGGCCGCGCGGTTACGGTATTAAATCCATTACTCAGCACCTGTGTATTCGACTGCGCATAAAGCTCGCCGGTCGCTCCGATTCCCTTGAGGATTGCGGGCAGCAGAATGCGACGGCCGTAATGATGATCGACGTCAGATGCGATGTTGGCCACGAGCGTTTTGTCATCCAGCCCGTAAGCATCGATTTTGTAGGCCTTCCTGTTCAGGGTCATGGAGGTGAAGTGAATAATGACGCCATTGCCTGAGAGCTTCGCTCCTTCAGGCGCCTTGAGCACTGCCCCTGCATACGGCCCCGTTTTGATGCAGCCCAGCACCGGCGTGGCGCCGTTATCCGAGTCAACACCCGTACAGATTTCCCCGGGCCCTCGCCAGTAAGGTTCTACTACCACGGATGCCGGCGGAGCATTCAGCGTGTCCTGCCGGCTGCGCGCGGCGGCCAGCTGAACTTCGCTTCCGGGCAGCGAATCGCGCCAGGCGGCCCAGCTGCTTTCATTTCCACCAAGTAACTCCGCCCCCGGCAGCTCGCCCGTTTCAGGAGGCTGCTGCATTTTCGCCAGCAGTGTGCCCAGCGCTTTCTGCCGGGCTTCTGCTAGCGACTTCTCCTGCTCCTGAGTGCGGCCACTGCCTCTGGTTTGCGGTGGCGGAATATCCTTTGGCTTGTCCTGAGGCGGCTTAGCCTTCACTTCCGCAGGCTTTATGACGTCCTGCTCCAGCGGAATACTGCCAAGGAAGGTCTGATTGTTCGCCGATGCGTTATGCGCTCCCCGCGCGTTGTTTTCACGGATAAGATCGCGATAGGCCTGCTGCTCCTGCGCATTATTCTGTGCTGTGGCACCGAGGTTGTTCATGTCTATACTGGATGGAGCGGGCGGTGGCGCTGCAAGCCATGTCCATAACAGGTAACCTCCACCTATCAGCACAACTGCGCCAAGCGCTATCAGCCCCATCATCAGGCGGACACTGCGCCCGCCGGTATTTTGTTGATCGCTCATGATTACTCCAGGGCAATGCTGAGGGTCTCAGTACGCCCGTCAACGGAAAATGCGACGCGCGGCGTCAGCGGCAGCTTCCACAGATGAGTGCCATCTGCAGAGGACAGCGTTATATCGAACTCGTCCCGAATATCTGCCCGCGAGCGGATATACAGGTCATCACCCTGCTGCCATACCACCGTGTCCGGCACACTGCCTGTAGTTTTCAGGCGTTTTGCCCCGGAAGGCGGCACCCCGTCCAGAAATGCCTGCAGAACATCATCGTGAAGCCCGATGCGTGAAGGCGATGGCGCGTCAGCTACAGCGTCCGGCCCGCGGCGGGGCACGCGCAGATCGAGCCGCGCATCAACCGTCCAGGTCTTTTTCGCTGTGTCTGGCTCACCGCTCATCACGCTAATCTGCAGCGGAACGGAAAGCCCTTTCAGGCCCACGGTAACGAGCGTGCTAACAAAGTCGCGCTTCGCCGTGATAATCATGAAGGAGGTTCCGGGCATCCATTTCACCTTGATATCCGGCGACCCGCTGACCGGATCTCCGAGCAGACTCCAGGGAGCACCGATACTGTCAATAAAGCTGACTGTAGCGGGCCAGTTCACGGCTGTACGCACCAGGGGAAGGCTCGCACCCGGCTGCAGGCTTAAGGTTTGCGCTGTGATACGCGGCACGGCCGTGATGCCCGGCGTGGCTATTGCCCGATCCTGTTCAGCCTGCTGCGCGCGTAACTGCCGGATTTCATCTGCCGAGAGTGGTGACAGCGTTGCCTCCGCCTCATCGTATGCGGCAGACGTTGGCAGCGGGAGCGCCTGCCCGGGCAGTGGCCCCGCCGTACTGCTGCCGGCCGGCGTCTCACCCGTCGTTGCAGCGCCCGCGCTGCCACACAGCCCCAGAAACAGAACCAGTACCAGAGTGCGAATGTTGCTCATAAACCGTCCTTATCCTGCATTGTTGGTAATAGTCTGCGTGACCTCCAGACCGCGCGGTTTCAGTCGCACATCGGCCTGCTGAATACGCAGCGTGAAGATGTAGCGCAAAGGCGGGCTGCTGCTGTTCTGCCCCTGCAGACGCATCGTCACGGGATACTGAAACTCCCAGGTATACCGATCGCCAATCACCCCTCGGCGCGCAATTACACCCGGTTCAACGGTGTTGGTGAGGTTCATACGCTTGTCCCTGACGAGTGACAGAATGTTAGAACCCGTCGTCAGCGCCTGGTTATAACCGGCAAAGCCTTCCTCATTGAAATTAGGGGAGACGGCGGTCATCTGATCGCGGTAATGCACGAAGTCGAGCGTAAAGGATTTACTAATCGTGTCAGCACCGAACTGCCTTACGTCGCTTTCGCTCCAGACCGGTTTGTCCGTCGGGTAGAAAGGCGTAATGCGGCCGTTTTCCGTCGAAACGTAGTGCTGCGGCAGATGTATATAGGCCCAAAAGAGCAAGCCGATAGTGATTGCCTGGATGACGTTGAGTACCTGACTCCAACCTAAATTTTTCAGGCATTTGCGGGCGAACTCAGCGCCCAGCGTGCGCTCATGCTGAGCCTGAACGGCATGCTCATAGATATCCGGATTGATCTGGACAGGAGCGGAAACATCAGGCGGCTGAGCCGCTGCAGGGGTTTGCATGTGTTACTCCTTACATGCCGTAGGACTGCCACGGATCGATATTGTCGGGCAGGTAGCTGTTGATTTTGTCGGTCATTGCACTGCAGACCTTCTCTGACGCCTGATTCATGATGTCCTGCAGACTGGGGAAGTGCGGCAGGCTCACGGAAATATCCCGGATGCCTGAAAGACAGTTCTGCATTTGATCTGACATCTGACTTTCACGTTGTGACCAGGCATCACTGGCCTTCTTCGCGGCTTTATAACCTGCCTCACTGCCAGCCTGTGCTGCAGAGGCAGCGCGACAGCTCGCAGCACTGGTCGTAAAAGACGCGAAGCATAAAAAGACCGCCATAAAGGCGGTCGGGATTTTTTTCATGTGAATACTCCAGTGGGATCGATTACTGCGCCGGCCGCGGCGGCGTGACCGGTGTTGCCTGTGGTGCTGCTGCCGGCTGCTCCTTTGGGTAAACAGTTTCAGCCTTGTAGCGTTCGTCATAACCCAGGCGGGCATGCAGTGCCGGCGGGATGCTGGCAGGCTCATGCAGTTTCGCAATTCGCGGCTTCTCATCCCCGGTCACGCGGAAAACCACGTGTTCACGCGGCACCGGCTTACCGTCGGACCGGTTAATGCCGTTACCGCTGCCGATGGGCTGCGCACCATCAGGCGTCAGGAGGTTGATAACCATCTTTGGCGCCTCTTTACTGTCCGGCAGGCTGACCAGCACATGCTGATAGCTGTCGTTCTGACGCACGACGCCCTGCAGATAGTGGCCGTCGCCCTGCACCAGATATAAATCTGGTTTGCCGTCATCGCCCCATGCGGTCATGACCGGCTTACCCGCATCCTCATTGTGAGATGGTCGCGGCGCTGAAAGCGCATCGCCGGCGCTGGCGCTGCCCTGCCCGTCAGGCCGGATCCAGAAAAGGCCGTCGGCGGGTTTTGGTGGGGCGTCAATGCTGATGCCGAGCTGGCTGACCAGTGCATGCTGCACCTGCGTATAACGGTTCGCGCTGAAGGCTGAGAGCTTAATCATTTCATCCCCTCCGGTCTGTACGCGGTTTCCACGCGCAGAGGTCAGCGCCCATTGATTCCGTTTGGTCTGTATTTCCTCATAATGGCCAGTAAAATTTCCTTGGGTATCTTTTACCGGCTTATTAACCGTCACGGGCTGCTGCCCCATCCACTGCAGCGTCACCATCTGCCCCTCTCGCAGGCGTGTTTCACGTATTAAACCCGCAAGTTCTTTCCCCCAAAAAGTTTGTGAGCCTTCACGAGTGCGCAACGTGATGAAAGTGCTTAATTGCTCTTCTTGCTCAAAGCGGAAAGGCGCCTGCCCGCAGGCCGTGACCTTGCCCGTAACGGGCTCGCGCGCTTTTTCAGCGGGGGTGTGGATGTCAGGACGAATGGCCGGTTTTTCTGGATTCACCGGTAATGAGGATTCCGGTGCCGGCGTCATATTTCCGGAAGCGGGAGCTTCAGCCATCGCTGGCGCAGCAGCTGCCGCAGTAACAGGCGGTGCCGTGCTGGCTGCAACGGGTGCAGACGCGGTGACTGGCGCAACCGGATCCCCGCGAACTGCGTCCGGTGTTGCGACTGGCTGACCCGCTGCAAGCCTTGCCTCTTCAAGTGCCAGCTGCTGACTCGGGTTTTTCATGCTCACCTGCAGCCCGTTATTCACGATAACGCTGATGGCAAACGCCTTAAATTCATCACTGCCGGTCAGCTCAATTTTGCCGTGATAGAACTTCGCAGCGGTCAGCAGTGCAGCCAGAACCTTTTCTTCGTGTGCGCTGGCGCCTTCGGCCATGACCAGACGGTTTCCGCGGTCGATAAACGCCGGCTCACTATCGAGACGATAAATTACGCTTTTGCCATCAGGGTGATCTTCATGTGAGACCCGGCTCAGAAGCTTATCCTGGTCGGTTCGCGCGGCGTTTGCCGCCGGGGTATCTTCAGGCTGCGGCGCCACACGGCGGGCTTCTACCAGAATGGCATTCTCTTCCCCGAGGCAGCTGTGAGTGGCGTTGCCGGGATTGCCGGGCTGCTGTCCGGTTCTGCACTGCGTTCTGCTGCCGGAACTTCACTCATCAGGCGCGCTTGTGCAGCAGGAGCCGTCGGCTCTGAAGGAATCGCATCATGTACCTCTTCTGCCTGTACTGGCGACGTGGACGTCGCATCCGGTGTTGGTACAGATGTTTCAGGCTCAGCAGAAATCACAGGCTGTGCGGCAGACATTGCTGGCGCAGCATCCTGTACCGTCTCTGCTACCGCCAGCGCGGATTCCGCTGCAGAGGTGATAACCTCCGGTGCCGGTCCGGATTTATCAGGCTCGGTAAAGCTGGCAGTCTCTTCTGGAGCTGGATCGCGCATAGCTTCCGGTGCTGCCGGCGCGGCATCAGCGGTCGCTGCAGCCGCATTTACTGGTGCGGATTCAGCTGGCATGACGGGCTGCGCTGCTGCAGGCTGAGGTATGACGTCAGAGGCAGTTGCCGTCGCAGAAAACGCACTCAGTTTTGCAAAAACACCTTCTGCGGCCACTAATGCCTCCGGGCTCACTCGTCCGCTTTCTGTCTGACGCACAACTTCGTTGCGCAGAACCGCCAGATTTTCCTCAAACTGTGCGCGACTGACGTCGCCGCGGATTAGCATTGCATACTGAGCTTCAACGCGCGCCGGCACTGTGGCGACATCGAGCGAGGCTGATGCGGGATAGCGCGAAGCAAAATCACCGAGTGGTGCCGCTGAATCCTGAGCAGGCATGCCTGCGAGACCGTTTTGCGTAACCCTGTCAAACGCGCCCTGAATCTCATTCAGATGGCTTTCTGCATAAACCCCTTGCGCTTTAGCCTCATCGAGTTTTGCCTGAAGCCGCGCTACATTTTCTGTCAGCAACGACGCTGACGATTCGCCGCGAGCCAGCGACACGAACCCGTCGCGCAATTCATTCTGGAGCCGGTATAACGCCGTTGAGTTCAGATCTTCCGCTGATGCCGGAGGAAGCTGAGTCATGCTGACCGCTGTTGCCGCCGTAAATTGTGCCGCACGCTCGGAGCTCTGAAGCGCTGCCATGCGATCAAAGACTGTGCGGGTTTCTGCGTGACGGCTACCGGTAAAGCGCTCCGGTTCGGCCCGGGTAAATTCGCCGTAAAGCATCCGCACTTCGCGATCAAACTGCGCCCGCGTAATGTCTCCCGTGGCGAGCAACGCATATTGCTGCGCCACCTTCGCCGGTATGGTATTAACGTCAAGGCTGCCGCTGGTAGGATGCAGTGAGTTCCATGTATCACGCTGACCTATCAGGCTACGCAGGCGGCTGACTGCACCTTTATCCATCACATCTGCGCCAGCCATCCCGCCCTGCGTCAGACGATTAAATACCTGCTGCATTTCTTTCATGTGCTCGCGTGAATAGACGCTGGCAATCCCAGCGCTGTCTACCCGCACGCGAAGCGAGTTAATGTCCCTGAGCAACGCCGCCGGTGAAGTCTCACCCGTAGTCAGCGCAGCCAGCCGATCCCGCAATTCCGCCCCCGTCCCATAAAGTCCCATGTAGTTGTCATAGGGGCCTGAGGGAGCTGGCGACGCCTGCGTAGCGGTTGATGCCGGCACGGCGATCGTTTCCGCCTCGGCCACCTGAGGTGCTGGCTGGGAAACATTAACATCCGGCTGAACGGTAGCAGGCTCGGGATCGGCGATTGCTTTATCCGGAGCCTGAGGGGAAACGGTTTGAGGCTCGGCAGGGGGCTGTTCTGGTTCCGGCACGGCCCGGCTAGCCGTTTCGCTGTTCGATACCTCCTGCACAGAAGGTGTGATTTCATCCGCTTCTGCTTTTTGCGATTTCAGAATACGGTACACACTGGTCTGCCCGATGCCGAGCTCTTTAGCTATCTGTACGGCCTTCATTCCCTGCGCGCTCAGCGCCAGTATTTCCTCTGACTTCGCCAACGCGCTCCCCGAATTACGGACCGCTTTAGTGTCTGCACGTTCAGCGGCCAACTCCGTGCCTGCTGCATTTGTTTCCGGTGCTCTGTCAGGCTTTGCCGCAGGAGAGACGTTCGGCTCATCAACCGGTAGCGATGCCGCAGCAGGATTTGCCGCCGGCTGTAATGCAGCTAAAGGTTCCGGAGTGTTTTCTTGCGCAGGGGTTATGTCGTCAGGAGTAGCCATAACTGTTTCCTTGTAGTTGAGCTTATAAAGAGCATCATTAAGTCGAGGAATAAGGGTGACGCGTAATACTTCTGCGCCGCGGGCCTGGTGAATATCGTTAAAATCGGTCATTCCGGCCTGCCGCTCAGCCTCAGAGAGCTCCGGCATCAGCACCATTCCGGCGGTAGTAAAGGCAGCCTGGTCGGCCATAACCTTGCCCGTGTTAACCGGTTTCTGGTGATCGTCATCCGCCATAAAGATGTGAGGACTGTTCGGATATTTGGCAAAAAGAACGTCTGCAACGTTCAGCATGTTGCCGGCATCTACTGTCATTACGACCGGAAGCCCGGTTAACTGATTAATACTCCTCGCAGTGGCATACCCCTCAGCATAAAGAACAGGTTCACCGTTGCGCAGCGCGCCCCCAACCACGTTGAAATGGCCAGCTTTGGGCGCTTCTTTATAAAGGTATTTTTCGCCGTCCGGGGGGATGTACTGCAGTGTGCGGAATTGGCCGTCAACGTCATAAAGCGGTATGACCAGCGCACCGTTACGCGTCTGCCGAATATCATCATCGGCCGTCACGCCCTTACGGATGAAATAAGCGTGCGCTGGATCAGCAGGCGGCAGCTTGTCATAAAGCGCGTGCGCCTTCGCTGTCTGACGGGCATGCGTTGCAGCAAGCGCCCGGGCAGAGTCATCCCTGGACTGTCGGGCAACGGCTTGCATGTGGAGGCGGGCGACAGGATCTGATTCTCCCCCTGACGCTTTCCATTTTGTGATGTCCTTATGTGTTTTAGCAGTCCAGTAGTTGATAAACCAACCGCCAGGAACTTTCCCGTTAAGAAACCCTTTGTAGACGCCGTCACCGTTGCCCTTCGGTCCGTCTGTAACGGATACGCGGTGTATCTCACCATCCATAATCGGCAGACCATCGATAATCAGTCCTGCGTCGGTTAAGGCGTCCAGGAATTCGGTTTCCGGATCGCCTCCGCCACTGCGTCTGGCCGGATCCGGCATCCATGCCTTTAGCCGGTCCAGGTCGGCCCCCGGGCGGGCATACCAGAGCTTATCTTCAGGGCTCCACTTTATTGCGTTTCCCCCTTCCGGATGTTTTCCGGCGTCAGCACGCGCGGCGTCACGCTGATCCGGCAGCACGGCAAGCCAGACCGGGTAATCAACGGTTTTCATACTGCCTCCTTACGATGTGTCGGGAAATGGCTACTCGCCATCGGTAAAACGGCGATACCACCATGGGCGCCCGCTCAGTGACCTTCCGCGGAGCAGACGTACAAGCCGTGTGAGCATCTCTACCAGGCTCCAGCCAAACATTTTCAGCAGGCGAAAAACCGCTATCACGCCGGAGACGATATAAATCGTCTCCATACAGGGGAAACGGAACCAGAAGAGATAAAGCAGAAATAACCAGGCGGGGATGCCTATGAACGTCAGGCTTTTGCCTGAATTGCGCCAGAAACCGGGGGGATAGTCTTCTTTCCTGAGGTCATTCATGCCGCCACCTCAAATTCGCGGCGCTGGCTTGGAGACATCACCATATTGAGCTCCGCGGGAGCAATACGGCCCTCAACACAGAGCCGCCAGGCCTGATCCACGATGCGGCGTTTTTCCAGCCGGATAATGCTGTTTACGTGCGCGCCCCATTGTGACCAGGGCATGCCGCCCAGCTTTTCACGCAGGGCATGATCAATAACGATGTACTCTCGCACCGCCGTGCGCTTTCCATCAGTTGTACGTAACAGCGTTTGCACTACCACATACTGCAGCACGCCCAGCAGCGCCCACGCCATGGCATCACGACTTTCATGCGGGAATTCCATAAGCAGGCGAGCAAATACCTCGCCGGGCGAGTCGATATGAGTTGTGGAAAGGCATAAGTGACCAAGCTGTCCGGCGCGGATACCGGCATCGATAGTTTCGCGGTCGCGCATTTCCCCCACGCCCATAACCGACGGGGCGCGGCGCAGGTCAGCGCGGATACCGGTTGCAAAATCCGGAATGTCTTCACCTACCTGTGACTGCAGCGGCGGCAAAACATCGTTCGGCGCCCGAGGATAAACTCAATCGGATCTTCTTTCGTTGTGACTTTACGGTCCGGAAAGGTGTCCAGGCAGTACCGGTACGTAGAAGCAAGCGCCGTGCTTTTTCCGGATCCGGTAATGCCGCCCCATAAGGCAAGGCCTTTTTCCGGCAGAATGTTTTCCATCAGTTCCGGCTCAAGTCCCATGCCCTCAAGAGGCGGGATTTCTGACGGGATAACCCGCATCGTCCAGCCTATCGTTTTCTGACGCCCCGCCGTACCCTGCAGCAGGTTCACGCGAAAGCGGACTCGCTCACCGCGATCCAGGCCCCAGCGATTATTTGCATCGCCGTCGAGCTGCAGCGCACGGTCTATTGATATTCCCCCGCGCACTTTAGGACGCATCTCCGGAGAAAATATGTCATCCATCAGCTTGGACATAGTGTCATCAGCCACGGAAAACGGGCTTGCGCGTAGCAGCCGCCCGTAACGGCCAACCACAAAATGATTGTCGCCCTGCAGGTGAATGTCGCTTACATGATTGCGTGCGCACCAGACCATAAAGCTGCGCAGCGTGTCGGCGCTCAGGCCACTACTGAAGTTAAAAGGGGTGAATTCTGCTGACATTAACGTTTCTCCGTATTAATAACCGGTTTCCATTTCGATTTGTCAGTAATGAATCCTGCATGGGATTCCAGACGACGCTCGCGGTCGCCGGTAGTGAGCTTGTTACTATTGCCGGTAACAGTCTGCTGTTGCTCCGTAACTACCGGCGCAGTGATGAGGTTCTGCCGGCGCAGCAGGATGTAAGTAAGCATCCCGTTATAGTCACGAGTGAGCCGGTTGACGTTGGCCTCCAGCGTCTCGTCAGCGCTCTGGCGCCCCTCCGCCCAGCCTTCATTTACTGCAGCCTGCCATATGTCCCGCTGCACACCGTTTTCAGGCACAAGTCCGCCCGTCGGTTCGTCCGGAGGGACGGTACTCAGCCCGGCCATGAGCCAGCTGCGCCACGTTGGCGGGTTACTGACAAAGCGTTCAGGCTGGATAATTTCGTACACGCGACTCGCGGTGCGTATTTGATCGGGCGTGACGTGCGCCACGTCGGTGGCTTCCGTGATAACTGGCGGAAGCCATCCGCGGCTGCTGATAAGCGGGCGAAAGTCATAAGTGGCATCGAGTTGCTTAGCGCGCGCGTCAAGATCGTGGCGCAGCTCCCACGCCCGCTGTGCCTTACCGCCACGAAAACCGGTAGTACGCCCGCCTTCGGTAAGCATTTGCCGGCGGTTATCAGAGACGTCAGACGTATCCTGTTTTTTGGGCGACAGGTAAGCCTCGGGTCCGGGCGGCGGAGCGCCGTCAGGGCCATATGCCGGGGTCGGCTTTGACAGGTGAAATCCCGCACAACCTGCAAGCAACGCAGGCAGTAGCAGGACACAGAGTCGGGCTTTCATCGTCTGCTCCCTTTTTTATGGCGGACGGGTTCTGCAGGAAGTGAAGGCATAAACTGCAGCACCATCTGACCGGGATACGTCACCAGCGCCGCGCGCCATGCAGTCTGCATCTGGATGATGCGCAGCAGGTTTGCGTAAGTGATGCTTTGCACATCAATGTCGAGCGGGAGCGGCAGTCGCACGCCGGTGTAGCTGAACGTCTGTCCACGAGCGCGGGCCAGCGCACTCAGCAGCTCTACCGCGTCGCCGTTCCAGCTAAGCGTTATGCGATCGCTGTCGGCACGGATAGCAGCAAAAGGCAGCGATGAGGCACCATTCATATCGCCTTCAAGCCATAATTGTTGCAGTTGGAGCTTAACCCGGTTTTTGGCATCAGCAGCCGGATGAGGTTGTTCCGCTTGCTTAACATCTCTGCCATTGTAATTACCGGTAGCGGACTGACAGCCAGCCAACAAAAAAGCGCACAGGCAGGCTGAGAAAATTGATAATTTCATGTTGATTCCGGAGAGGTTAGATTTGCGCGAGGCGCATTCGCCGTAGTAGAACTCAGCGGCAGTGCAGGAAATGATTTAGATGAATGCCAGGAAGGCATGTCAGTTGGCCGATTTACTCACAAATGGCATAACTGGTTGAACGAATCATTTGCTCTTTTGTGGAGTCACAATATGCAAACCAGGACGCGTCACCCGATGGTATCGATGTTACAAGCCACACAGTTCCCTGATTGGTAATGCTTTCGCAATTTCCGCCGCCACCCACAACTTTCTTTGGTGCCGGACATGTTGCTGTTGCCGCTGAAAATCGTTTGGTTATGGTTGATGCTGAGACAATATCTTTTGAAGTGACTGAACTCTGCCAGATACCCGACTGGCAGGCCAGAAGCGCACCCGTTGCATCATGACTTATTGCCCCTAACTGCCCACAGGCCGCCCCCACTGTGTTCACCTGATCCTGACTCAGGACGCCACCTGCAGAAACATCGCCGTCGGAGCGCAGACTGCCGGCCCTCATCTGTCCGCCGGTGTAAATATTTTTGTTATTTACCGACCTAACCCAATCGTTGTCGGACATATAAAACCCGCCGCCGTGGGACTCGTTAAGCCAGCCTTTATCTCCGCGAGTAATTATCCATCCGTTGTTGCTACGGATATCGTTATTGGCAGTGATACCGTTGTTCGCATTAACGTTATTTCCGGCATTAACATCGCCGTTGGCGATTACCGAGCCGCCAGCGGTCACGTTGCTGCCTGCAGACACCTGTCCGGTAAAGGCACCTGTTGCCGCATTCACCGTGCCGCCGCTGTTAATGTTGTTGCCGTTCATATCGATGGCAGTATGCATGCGGTTAAGATCCGGACGACCTGTCACCTGATAACGATATAGCCTGTCGCTTTCGTCAGCATCCGTTCCCAGAGCATCGGCCGAAAGGAATGCAGCGAGATGCCCCTGCTGCGCGCTCAACCCGTAGTCACCGAGCTTTGCCTGCCAACCACCGTCAGCACCAACCGCGTTGTTTGCCTGCCATATATAGCCACCCATGCCATCAGCATCTGCAGCTATCTGACGCAGACCTTTATAAGGGATTTGGCTGCCGCCAGTTGTTAGCACAAACGCGACCAGCTGGCCGGCCTGTCCGGGGTCTCTGGCCACCGCCAGCTGATAAGTCTGGCCACTGTCATTTGTCAGCGAAAATCCGGCGGGCAGATAGCCCTGCGAGCGTAATGTGGCGCCGGTAACGATGACCGGACCGCCAGCGACCTGCGTCAGCAGCTTGTCACGGTTATCGCGCACGTAGCGCTTGCCAGCCTGGGCCACGAAGCTCAGGTGCGACGCCGTCCCGGTCCAGACCTTTTCCTGCTGCATGCCGGCATAGCGATCCATGGCACCCGGTGCGATAAAAAGGATGATGGCCATCACGATGCCGAGCTGAAGCAGCATGTTGCCGCGATGTACCGTCCGCGGCTTACGTTTCAGTAATTTCATCAGAGCACTCCCGCCAGTAGTTGGGGAAAGAAAAGGCTTATGCCGCACAGGTAACCAAACAGTGCCGGTGCAAATGGTTTTGATGTCTGGCGCGTCAGCGCGGCACACAGACAACACAGCAGCAGTCCGCCGGCGGCGGCGTAGCACGCGCTCCGCCAGGGTAGCCAGGCACAAAGACCGGCCATCAGGTAAACATCACCCAGCCCCATACGTTCCTCATCCTGACGGAAGTTAGCCAGCCAGCGCACGGCGCCGGAGAGTGCAAACGCTAACAGACTGGCCGACACTGCATCCTTAAGCGGCAGCACTGCATCAGGCAACGCGGCAGACGTCAGCCCGCCGAGCCAGAACATCACCGTGTAACGCATTGGCAGCCACTGGCAGCGCAGGTCTGTAAGGGTGAGCGGCACCGCCAGCACAAGCAGGGCGACACTTCTAAGTACGGAGCTGAAAGGTAAACCCGGAGCAAGCGCCAGCAGCCAGCCGGCTGTAAGCAGGTATATCAGGACAACCGGCGTCAGAAGCGGCCAGGTCAGGGGCGGACCATCGTGCATCCTCAGAAAGCGGCCGACCTGAAGTGCCTGCAGCGAAAACACCCCAGCGCAGCAGGCAAGCCACACAGCAGTAGCCGGACCGTCTGTAAATGAAGTCATGAATTATTCCGTGTAGGAGGTCAGCGGCGCGCCATGTAATCGGCGTAAACCTTGCGCGCATAGATCATGCGGCGGGCGGTATTGTCGTCGGCAAAGCCAGCGTTATAGCTGCCAAGACACTCCCATGTCACACCGCAAACCTGAAGGTGCTTGGCCAGAATCCAGGCACCGACCATAACGTTCAGGCAGGGTTTGGTCAGCAGGTCCTGCTCGCTCTGCAGCACGCCCATGGCACGCAGCTGCGGTACGTGCGTAGAATTAATCTGCATCAGGCCAAAATCCCGACTGGTAACCAGCCCTTTTTTATTGCGGTTATAGCCGATAGCTACAGGATTGAAGCCGCTTTCCACCTTACTGATAGAGCGCAGTAGTTGTGGATCTACGTGATAACGAGCGCCGGCTTCGTTATAGCAGAATGCCTGCGCGGAGCGGGAAGCGCACAGCATCAATCCGCTGGCCAGCAGCAGGGTGAAAAGTTTCTTCATGATGCATACCGTGAAAAGAGCAGAAATCAGTAAGAAGGTGCAGGCCGGGGTTTCCCCCGGCCCTCCCGTCAGGTACTGCTGGTAAAGACCAGCGTGTTAGTGCCGGTTGAGCCACTGTCAGCTGTGCATTGTGCGGCAGCTACCGACGCGCTGACCGCACCGCTTGTCGCGCTCCCGTTGATGCTGGTTGACGCTACGTTATTAGCGCCACTCATTTTCTGCGCCAGCTGCGCGCAGGCTTCCTGCGGCACCTGCGTATAGGTCAGGGAAAAGGCGGTATTCTGCCCGCCGGAGGTTGCGACCGGCTGAACCGTGACGCTGCCGCCCCAGCGGTTATTCAGCGATGCACTGCCGGATGATTTGGTCCCGATCACCGCCATGCTGCCCGGCGCGCCGCCGAACTGCACCAGTGCGCCGGTCATGGTGGCGGCCGAGCTGAACTGATACGTGCCGCTGGTTTTGAGCATGCCGCGGGTGTTTGTCATCAGCTCACCGGCGTTTGACATCTCCTCCGTATAGTCAGACCGGCTGAACAATCCGTTACCGGATGCCAGCACATATACAAGTACGAGAAGCGCAGCAATGCCCACAATCACCGCTTCCTGCAGGTTAAGGGCGCCGCGGTGGACGGCAGATCGTTTTAAAGGTTGTGACATGATAAAGACCTCATTGGATGAAAAGTTAACGGTTGCCGATTAGCGAGCCCAGATCCTGGGTTGCAATAAACGTGAGCATGAGATAACCGGCGGTGGCGAGCATGCCGAGCAGCTGCAAAAGCCGGGAAATCCGCTTGATGCGGTTGATAGATTTGGTGAGCCACATGCGCGCGAAGTTTTCGATATTATCTTCGCCCCCCTGATTGGAGGTCAGCAGCAGCAGCCTGTCGATAGCCTCGCGCGAAGGAAACGCATAGCCACTGTCAGCCAGCGCCTGGCCAAGATGTTTGCCTCGGGCTACCTGCCGCCGTGTCGCTGTCAGCCGTTCATACAGCCAGGGCGTCGCGTTGCGGCTGAGCATATCGAGCGCCTCCTCCGTGCGCACGTTCGCACGCAGCAACGCGCTGAGATTTAGCAGAAACGATACACCCTGCATCTCCCGGTAAAGACTCCACGGAAGCAGCCTGTCCAGCACGTGTTGTCTGATTTTCCCGGTAAGCCGGGGCAGCGACCAGATAACCCATATGCAAAAGGCCGCAAGACCCGCTGCAAGCACATACCTGTTACCGATAAAGAAGTGGGTAATGGCGCCAAGCCACCACAGCGGGCCGGTCCAGAGATTGGGCGGAGCAAGCTGTTCCAGCCGCGGCAGAAAGCGATCGTAAACCATCTGCATCATGTAAAACGTTCCGGCCAGCAGCATCACCGGATAGGTCAGGTTTACTGCCGCCGTGGCTTTCATCTCGCCAATGCCTTTCACTACCTCAATTGCCCGCAGCAGGGCCCCGCGCAGGTCTTTCGCCGCGCGACTGCGCGCAGGATGGTTGCCTCCTGAGAAGGGATCCAGCCGGCAAGCCCCACATCAAGACCGCGGCCACGGGTAAGCGCGTGCCTGATGTCAGCCAGACAAAGTGATACGGCATCGTTACGCCGGCGCCGGGTGCGCTGCATACCCGCAATTGCGTCCTCCGTCTTCTGGTTGTTTTCCAGAAGAAATGCCAGGTCTTCATACAGCGTCATGCGGTCAGCTGTGCTGAAGGTTTTCTGTCCTATCCAGCGGCCCAGTCCTTCAGAACGCGCGCTGCCTTTCGCAAACGATCCCTGAAGCCGCTCACGCCACTGCCGAATAAAGTCATTCATGACCACCTCCGGCCCCGTATAGAGCCAGGGCTTCGGGCGGCAGAAGGTTCAGGGCGTCTTCATCGAGCGGACTGAGCTTATCTGCATCGATGGGGTCAGCCTCCCCGGCCGCGATATAACGCATAAGGTGTGCTCCGCGCGTAATACCGCCCATGTGATGTACCCAATAGCTTCGCGCCGCGAGCTTGCCATGATCGCGATAGAGCTGCATAAAGCGGGCGTCAGGACGGATGACTTCCGCAATAACCTTGCGCCCGGTGATTCCGCGCCAGCAGCCCGGTGCGCTACAGCCTTCATGGTTGCGAAACGCAACGGTTTCAGTGTTGCATTGGGTCTCAACCAGCTCGCGATCGTCTTCGGAAAGGGTATCTCTGACGTCTGCCCACCCTTTTTTGCAGGATGGGCAAAGCATCTGTACCAGGCGCTGCGCGATGAGGCCAATAACTACCTGTGGATCCAGGACCATCCCCGGCGCTATGCCCAGCGTATCGGTCAGGCGATCGATGATGCCGGTTCCGTCATTGGCGTGCGTCGTTGTCTTGACCAGCGTTCCACTCTTTGCTTCGCTGATGCTGGCATTAGCAGACCAGGTATCACGTATCTCCCCGATCACCGCAGCGTTGTAGTCCAGTCGCTTGAGTGCAGACAGGCGACGCTGCCAGGCGCGGGTTACAGATTCAGGATCGTTACGGTCGGCTATGATCGTTGTCTGTATAGCTCCCGGCACCTTACCTTCAACCGGGTCTTCCACAGTTATCAGCCTGCGCTTGCCACCGGTCATTTCTACGTACATCTGACAAAAGGTTCGCATTGTGGTGCTTTTGCCTGATCCAGTGGGGCCCGCCGTGATGATGATGCCCTCAGGACGCTTAAGCATTCGACGGATCAGCTTTTGCTGTTCTTGCAGGTAGCCCAGCGTATCCAGCGAGGGAATGTCCTGACTTTCATCAAGAATGACGCGCAACACGACGTAAAGCCCGGACTCTGTAGGCACAGCTGAGTAGCGCGCCGCATAAAGGTCCAGAGCCGACACGAACTCATTACGCAGGCGTCCGTCCTGTTCATCGGTTTCACTGAAAGCCTGAGGCGCAACGTCACACATAGACATGACGATGGTTGAGGCAAGGCTCATGCCCTCCTCAACGTCCAGCTCAGCTTGCAGTTCAAGATCACCGTGGATGCGGAATACTACCGACGTGATGTTATCGGCTCCGATGAGGATGTGGATGTCAGAAGCGTGCAGTTCCCCTGCGCGACGCATGAAACTCACCACTTGTCTCTGCTCCGGCGACCAGTCGCCTGCGGTGGCTATGCCAGCGCGACCAGTCTGCTGTCGGCGCAACTCGCTCAGGTGAACAGCTTGTATATCGAGACCCGGGATCTGACGCCGGGCGCGGGCAATTTCTGACTGCACAGCCGGACTGGCGCGGTGTTCGGTTGAAACGTACAGTCTCACCTGCTCCGGATTTCTGTCGTCCAGGTGAAGCAGATTCACAGTTTCTTCGCTGAATTCCATGCGCTTACCCCGCGAATGCCAGTGACACGAGGCCTTTGTCAGGGCTGCTGACCGTCACCTCGCCGAATGTGATTTTAGCTACCGTCCAGGCAGTACCAGGAATGCGGCTGCCTGACTGCACGCGAACCTGATTTCCGCCGTCAAGCTGAAGCGTCGCGGAAAGCTGCTGTCCGCCGGATATCTCCACAATCAGCGGCAGCGCGCGACTTTCCTCCGCCGGTTTTGCAGCGGCACTGTCCTTCGTCGGTGTTGCTGGCTGCGGATTGAAGGGGCCACCCAGCACCGCGTCATAACCGTTTTTTTGTAGTTCATTGAGCGCTTTAGCCTGTGCAAGCTGGAACTCATACAGCACCGTTTTGGTCTGAATATCCTCAAGACGTCCGAAGCTGTTGTCCCGCGCTACGGGATCAGCTGGCCTCACGGCTTCAGATGGGGATGCAGGAATGCCAGCACCGGTCAGGGCATTCTCCTTTTTAACCTCATTCTGCGCGGCCGGCGGCACTGATGCCGTCGGGTTGGCAGCAGCCAGCTGGCTGATGAAAACCGCGGGCAGCAGCAGGGGGCGCCACTTATTTCTCTGCATAGAGCATTCCTTCCAGGGTATAGGTCAGCCGGCTGCTGTGCAGCTCGGCCTTTACGGAACTCAGCCGCAGTCCGTTGCCCGGGAAACGCGAGGCGTCAAACAGCCGGTCCGGCGGGATATCGGTAATGAACGTAAAGCTGTAACGCTTCCAGGGCAGCGGGATCTGGTCCTTGCCGACAGTCTGAGCCAGCAGGGTTGGTTCACTGAAGCGCAGGTTCGCCCGCAGGCGTTGCGCATAGCTGGTCATGCGTCTCAACTGCTCGTCACCAGGCAACAGCGCCTCAGGCAAGACCGGAGTGAAACGCACAAATTCTTTGAAGGAAGCGTCATCAGAGGGGCCGGGCATGTTGAAAATAGCCTGCATACCTGGACCATAAAGCTGTGGCAGCCGGGCGGCAAAGTCACCGACCGTTCCGCCATCCGGCAGAGCGTAGTGAAGCGTGAGCTGTCCCGTTGACTCGCAGATAACCTGGCTGAATACCCAGCCGGCAATCGACAGCGGCGCCTGGCGCCATTGCTTCACGCACGCGCTGAGCATGCCTGAGAAGTCCGGCTGACCGCCCCAAGGCTTAGCCAGGGTGGCGGGCTTGAGTGCTGCCGCCTCACGGGCGCGGGTCAGTTCAGCCTGTACCCACGCGTCATGCTGCGCTTTCTTTCTGACTTCAAGCCAGTGGTTGCCATACCAGGCTGCCACCACACACACCACGCCCAGTAGCAGTAAGCGGGATGTTGTACGACTGTCAGTTTTATTCAGCAGTGCCCGGGACGGCACAGTTGCTGGAAGCAGAGCTGCAAGCGGATCACGGCGTGCCTCCGGCATCTCCAGCATTGAATCCGGGTCGAACACTACCCATCCCGCAGAAGGCGCTGGCGCCGCGTCTCTGAATTGTTCAGCTGCCCGTAGAACGGTGGCAGCATCGCCCGTCACATCGCCATAGGGCGAGGGGTGACCGCCGGTAACTGCCATAAACCAGTAATTTCCGCCGGGAAGCAGAAAAATGCCCCAGCAGTCGGCAGGTATGCTCCCGAGCACCGCTGCCGTAAGCGAGGCCGGGCGTTTACCCTTTGGCAGGCCCGCCGCGTCGTCGGCAAGCGCGCCAAGCCAGGCCGCCGGCTCATCAGCCGTACCCGCAGGCAGAGCCAGCCAGTAGCTCGCCAGTTGATCCCGGGCCTCAATTCTCATGCGCCGGCTACCCCGCGCAGCTACCCACTGCCAGTGCAGGCCAGCAATCAGCGCGTATTTCCCCGACGGGACTACGCTGATCGTCGGCTGCGTTAGTTCAGAAGCCATAACGTCTCCTTATCCCAGCACCACAGGCGTCACGAGAATGATGAACATGCGTCGCCCGTCGTCGCCGCGCGCGCCGCCGCCCAGGCCAAAGAAGCTGTAGCTGCCTGTTCCCTGCCGGTTAGCGGAGTCACTTAACTGCTCATAGCCACTCAGTACCAGCGTCTGGCCGGACTGAATGATCACTCGCTGAACAATGGTTTTAGGGGTTGTCTTGGCCAGCTGCGCGTTCTGGCCACCGGAAGTAAATGCCGTGAATGTCGGGTCATCAGACATGCTGATGGAGAATTCCAGCTGCATCTTCGGTGAGTTAGGGAACAACAACGGCAATGCGGTCATGTTAAAGCCGGTGGTGATCGTTGCTGTGGTAATTGAGGTACTGGTCCCGACGTTCGCTGTCTGGCTTGTGCTGATATTTGGTACGTAATCCTGTTGAATGGCGTTCTGTACCGGCACGGCAGACAGGTTAGTGGTCAGCGCCGAGGCGGAGGTAACCACGCTGAGCTTTGCCTGCTCGTCGAGGGCTTTAAGAAACGTCTGCGTGCCCTGGCCTTTGCCGTCCAGAATGGCCACACCGCCGCTCAGCGCATCCGCTGCAGCACCGGTAAACGGGCTGGTCAGTGACATTCCGACACTGCCGGTGTTCAGTACCGCATTCCAGTCAATACCCAGCTGGTTCTGATGACGATTCTCGATACTGAAGACCTTCACCGAAATCATCACCTGGCGGTTAAGCTCGCGGTTGCGATCGTCTATGTAGCGGCCAATGGCATCGAGCACGCGCGGCGTATCGGTAACAGTAAGGACGCCGGCTGACAGGTTGAGACGCCCGGAGCCCGGCGTCAGCATTGACTTCACCGTATTTTCCACATCCTTAAAGATGTTAGATTTGATGGTCGCCGTAGTGGTCTGACTGGTGCTGTTGTCTCCTGTGTTACCGCCACCTCCACCGCTGGTCCCGGTAGACGTCGTTGTGCCGCTCACCGTTTTCGACACGAAACTCGCGTCGCTGTCCATAAAGTTGATGGCGAAGTTTCGGGTATCGAGCCAGAAGATAGCGATATGTCCGTACTCGTAGCGCCAGGACAGACCAAGGCGCGTGGTCACGTTGTCCAGCAGGCCGCTGAGCGAGCCATTCCAGCTGACGCCGCGCAGACCGCCCTCGCTCTGAGGCACTGCAACCGGCTGACTGCTGGTCTGTCCCATTGCAGCCAGCGGCACCATGCCGCTGGCATCTGGAGCCGGTAGCGGGCCGGAAATTTTTTCTGTTTTACTACCACCTCCACTGCCAGCCATCGCTGCCTGGGCGTCTGGCGTTACAACAACCGGAATACGGCACTGGTCAGTAATGAAGGAGCTGACGTAGGCAAGCGACACCATGCCCGGGCGGTTGATTTTGATCGCACACGGAGGAAGCTCAGAGCGCTGCCCGGCAACTCCGCTGATGGGAACCGGATTAATCCACTGTGACGTCAGATCGCGCACAACCTGCCCGCTCTCAAGCGCGCGTTTATGGGCATCGGCCTGCGCCTCGGCGAAGCCCGCCCGTTTTTCAGTGGCATCCACGCGATCAAGCGTGCTGCAGCCGCTGGCCAGCAGGCAGAGCGCCGCCGCCGCGGTCAGCCGGTGAGATAATTTCATTGCTGTGTCCTGTAAGAAAGGGAAAGTCAGTTAACCCATACCACGCTGCCGTCGGGGATGACGGCGGGAACGGTAAGCTGCATATCGGTGCCACTATTGTCGAGCAGGCGGCGAGAGACTACGTGTCCTGCGAGGGCGGATTGACGGGTCTGCGTCAGCAGCGCCGCCATCAGCCCGGGTTCTCCGGCGCGCCACACGTATGTTCTGCCGCCGGCGATCACGTTACTGAGGCCCGAAACGCTCTTCCAGCCTGTGAGCTGCGCATTACTGACGCTGACGTTATCCGCCGTGGGGTTGAGATAGCGCCAGTCGTTGATGCGGTTCATATAGCGCACCATCTGAGTGGCCCGGAGACTTTGCGTCTGGTCCTGCAGCTGCCCTGCCTCATGCACGGCCCGCTGGTCAGTAGAAAGTCCGTCCAGCAGGAATCCTGCAAAGATAACCAGCAGCCAGTACATGAACATTAATGAACCTCCTTATCGTCCACCGACACCACACACTGTGCGGTACGTGTTCCGGCGTAGAGAGGCACCTTCGCCGTACCGTAGAGTATGAAAAGTTGGTTCAGCATTTCGCGGAAATTACCGTCAAAGGTGAGCGGTGCATCAACCCGATAGTTGGTCGGCGTCAGCCAGGCGACGGTCCAGTTTTTAATGCCGGGCGCGGTACACGCTTCGGTAGCGGCCTGACTGTAAAGCCAGTCCTTCACCGTGCTGCCCGTTTCAATGCGCCAGTGTCGCACCTGAATCACTTTCGGGGGGATGACCGGCACGACGGGGGCCTTAGTTGCGGCAGGTGAAACCGGCACGTTCGCCGCTCCGGCAGCTTTTGCTGTGGCATCGCCGCGGAACGGGTTACGCCCGGTTCCGGTCTGGGTAACTGTTTTTGCTGGCACCGACGAGGCCGGTTTATAAGGCGTAGCTGCCGGCACTGACTTAATAGGCCCCGCAGCTGGCACGGGCGATGACGCCCCCTTACCGGGTACGCGCGTTGTCTGCGCGCGCTGCGCAGGCTCAACGGTAACCGTGCCCGTTTTCTCGTTCACGGTCGCTTTCATGCCGCGCGTGGCCAGCAGCTTATCGATGACGAAGGGCCAGCGATCGTTACCCGTCCACTGCCATAACTCTGGCGCATCTGCGGAAACGGCCTTATCAAACACGACGGTATGCCCGGGCGGGACAATTTTGCGCAGGGCAGCGCGCAGCGTTGGTGCCACGCCACTCTGCCGCACGAAGCCGTCTGCAGGCCCCGCGCCAGCAGTTGCCGATGGCAAGGGGGGGCCCGATGGTTTCAGGAGTGGAGCCGAGGCGACAGCCGGACGTGATAACAATGGCGCAGTTGGTTTCACGCTCGCTGAGGACACGGGACGCTGGGCTGAGGGGCTGCTCTGGTGTATGCGGTACTGCATGGCGCTGATGTCGGCCGCGCTGCGCGAGAGCATGCCGTCCACCACGCTGCCCGATGGTGGCCCGGTGATGACTGCCTGCTGAGCACAGCCGGTCAGAAACAGAGCCGGAAACAGCCCTGCCCGTTCAATAAGTGACATAGAGAAGACTCCGGATAGCTCATGGCCGGCACTGTCCGCCCGGTGGCCTCAGGCTGCCCGGCATTGACTGTGCAAAAAGCGGGATACCCGCCATTCAGAAGGGATGTTGCAGCGCCGGGTGCCTCCCGGTGCTCTGGCCAGACTGACAGACGCCAGAGCGGCGTTATTAGACTCTACGCATCGTATTAAAAAAATTTAAGCCGACGTCAGTCTGACCGCGTGCGCTGGCCGCAGGTCCGCCGCAACGAAAAGCGCACTGGCCGATCAGGGCAAGTGCGCTTTTCAATGAGGCGTCATGTTTAAAAAAAACAGTGCCGGTTGTGCGCCCAGCATCATCAGGTTCATTTACCGGACTGTATAAGCCAGATAATGCTTTCACCGGCGTTGTGCTGTACAACCACTAATGCCCCGCCTGAAGGCAATCTAACCCGCCCCGGGTTAAACGACTTACCATCAAGCGAACCACTTTTACGCAGGAGCATAGCGGAACTCAGCTCATAACTGACCATACGAGGGCCATTTTCTTCGAACTGAGGATAAGGGGTAACCACAGCATTCAACTCTTCGGAAGCATCAGTTACGCTTACCGGCAGCGGCTGCATATTCTCAGTCCATGCGGTTGAAGTTGTGAGGAATTTGGCCCGTTTATTGAGTAGCGTCTTGGTTGCATCTACCTGGCTGGGCTTGATGACTCGCAAAGATCCTGAGTTCAGTGACGGAATGACAGAATCAGAGGGTATTTTCAGTAACTCTTCAGCACTGCTGCCCTGCGATGACGTGAAACGCCATGCACTCACGCTAATGTTGACGCCGCTGCCACATTGTTTACTGCAGGAAGATTTCTCTGACAATGACGCATCTTTCTGAACGCATGAAGTTAAAATTAAAGGAGAAATAAGCGCGAGAAGAATGCAGGTGCGCTGAATAGAATTCATACCCATATTTATTCCAGATTAAAGTAAAACGCTGAGGTTAGACCTGCGGGCTGTTAAGGAAGGCTAAGGCTGTATAAGAACGCGCAGACGTGGCTTGTGCCCTCTGCTGACGTTCAAACCAGAACTGCACAGGCTCTTTAACCTTACAGACCAGGCCAAAGCGCAGAGCCGTACGAAAGTTGATACTGCTGCGCTGCGCTCGTTCAACCTGCTCTGCAAGAATGGCTCTGAAAGCCTCAGGTGTTGCATTGCCTTTAGCAACACGGCAGTCTCGGCAAACCGCCGCAAGCCCGCCGCTGATATATTCCTCGCCAATAAGTTCTGCATGCCAGCCGCGATCGGGCAGCTGCTCACCGCAATAAGCGCAGCAGCCACCAAACTGGTTCCTCAGAGCTTCGCGTTTGTTTTTAGATAGATTCACGATTCACCCCAAAATTCTGCCCGTCATCCGGGCATTAGCTATCAACAAAAATTCAGTAATTCCGGGCTTACCCACTCACTTGAGTGGGCAAGCACAGACTTCTAAGTGTCACTGTGCGTTATGTGGATTGATACCGTCAGGGATGCCCGTTCACGACCGCACTCTGGTGCAGGGCTAATCTTCTCCAGATACAGGGAGCCCGACGGATCGCCCCGGGGCCTGAAATGAATACATCGCATTTGTACGTAGGGGTATAACGGTAACGCGCCACAATTCCGACTTTGCACTGTCCCGGCCAGTGAAATGAGTACAGTAGCTCCTTTCACTGCCCCGCCTCCCGGCAGGTTCCCCTGATGTGTTGCAGGCCATGACGTAGCCTCCGGACATCTTCCGCGCACCGGTATTGCATGCCGGCAAGAGAGGACCTTGAGATCAGGGTAATAACGGGCACGTTGTTAAAGAGCTGGACCCCGAAAAAGGATAATGGGATGCCCTGCGCGATTGCGCATAATTGACAAAATAAGAGAGCCGGTATTAAAGACACCGGCAGGATTACTTATTTAATTTTTGCCGTTATCTTCGGCAGTAAAACGTTGCCCTGGTGAGGCGAGTGAATCATAAAGCTTCAGATGATCTTCCAGCCGAAATAGTGCTTCTGTTGTTTTTGCTCGACCTGACCTTTTAGCAGAGGCTGTCAGAAGATCATTAAGTTCAGACGGCATGTACAGCATCATAGCGATGCCTTTCTGAGGTTTGCTTGCCGCCATATGTACTCCGAGTTCGAATTTTGTAAGGATTAAGTAAGTGATGCGTATTAGATAAGATTGGTCCTAAAATTCAAACTACCTTAAAAGATACTGGATAAATAAACAGTATCAATGAGGATAGTTACAAAGAATAAAAAACATTAATTATCATATATTTAATCAAAAAAAAGCGCAAAAATTAATTTGCACCCTGAATTAAAAAACCTTACAGAAGCTTAACTGTCCTTAACTAACACAAATCCAGAATAAACCGGCTTGTAATTAACATCCTGAGTAAGATCTCGGATGCAACCCCCATAGCTGCCATTGCTTCAGCAAGCAGTTGCTCAATCTGAGCAACAGAGAAGCGACCTTTGACAGCTATCTCAGCTGCAGGAAACCCCACTGAGTAAAGAATTGCACCCAGCATTTGGTTTTTATTAAGCTCGGGGAAAAACGGTTTAAGAGAGATAAGAGCTTCAGTACGTAATGAAGTAAATACTTCATCACAGTTAATACTGTACTTAGCGCAGATCTGCCGGAAAGTGAAGCCAGCCCAAAACACAGTTTTGAGCTCAGGAAGGGAGTCAGTATTGAAATGCTTCTGTACAGACTCCAGAGACTTTTTGACTGTGACAGGAGCAGTTTCAAGAAGGCTTGAGATGTCCTGATGGTTTGCACCCATAGAATAGAAACAAACGTTTGTAGCCTGCTTTGGGGTTAATGCAGGAAAATACTTGCACAATTGTGCATATACAATAGGATCCACGGCAGCCATAGCAGCCTCCTAGTCAGGTTGATGTGGTTAGCTGGTTGTACAGGGGTCCAGCCTGTGCAATCAGCGACATAGAACTTTAATTTGAGTTATGTCTTTGTTTTAAATCTCCTCATGGTCGTGGTAAATCTTTATTTACAGGGCGCAATTCATCATCGCTGCTGAACTGAACCTGTGCCTGTTTCTGCTCCGGCTGCACTCCAGATTGGCTTAAGCTCATTTCAGTTGAACGCACGCTGGCCATCTGCTCGGGATCGCTGACCGAAAATGTATTCCCGTCTCGCTTAGTCAGATTACGTATCACACCCGAATACAGCACACGGTTCACAGCTCTCTGCTCACCAGTCAGGGTTACACTATCTCCATTGCGCCATGAAGTAAGCTCAGCCGCTAAATCATTATTGAAACGATCGGATTTACTGTCGGGCGCTGAATAGACCTCTACCCTGTCACCAAAATCAGTTACGGCGGGTTGTCCGTCACGCAAATAACTTACAGTGCCGTCACGTAATAGACGCGTCTCGTGTTCGCTCGACCTGAATGTCGGAACATTATCGCCCGGTCCAAAATGAATGACAGCATTAGCTTCTGGCCATGCGCTTTGTTGCTTACGTGCTGCACGATTATTGCGATAAGACCAGCCTCGTAACTGACTGAGTGCAGCCGCGTCTCCTTTGACTGCTTCCTGTTCAACCCAGGACTTCCAGCTGAGCGGACGAAGCGCGCCAGCATCGTGCAGCGTCTGTCGTTCTTCGCGCAGTTTCAGTCGCAGTTCAGCAGTAGCCTTTAACTTTTCAAATTCAGCAACACGATACATCAGCTTACGCATTAGCGGATCGCGAACAGCTTCACGTACGTGTGATTTCATCGCTATGCAGTGTGCAGAAATCTCACGGAACTGTTCACTGCCACGCAGATCAGGCTTTTGCCAGCCAGAGCGATAGGCATCATAACGAGCGCGGAGAATTTCGCGTGCTACAGCACGTGCCTCACGACGTTCACGGCGGGCTTCCTGATCGCGAACATGCAGCTGTGGCACGTAAAACTTATCAATCAGCAGAATGCCGTCGTCATCACTATCAGGGTTAGAAACCGGAGGTGCAGGCTGGAAAACTCCATGCTGTGCTGTCATTGCCTGATTGCTGATGGCTGGATGAATATCTGATGCCTTCACACTTACTCCATCAGGATTAAGCAGGTCAAACACGGCAAGGCCACCGTTCTGCTCGCGTACGCCAAGCCCGCGCGTATACATCAGGTTGTGCAGCAGAGGCCAGTTGAGAGATCCCTGCTCATGGAAGTCACTAATCATCTGTCGAGTTTCACGAACCGCATAACCATGAAGGCTTTCTTTATCAGAAAAGATTTCACGCTTAGCCGCACCGCGTGGAGCCGCAGGCATATCACGATGGGTACGATGCAATTCGCCATTGGGATCCATTTGCCAGCTGCCGTTATCGACTTTAAAGCCCAGCTCACGTTCAAGTACGCGACAGGATTTCTGCAAGGTGTCTGCATCATTCCAGATGTTCTGTGCGCGGAAAGTTTCAGGATGAACTCGATTAGCAGAGACGTGGCAATGCACATTATCAGTATCGCGATGAATAGCAGCAACGTACTGATGCTCCGCCATCCCCAGCTCCTTAAGCGTGTGGCGCACTGAGGCAAAAATGGCATCAGGACTTGGATCTTCGTCAGCCTGCCAAGAAAGGATGTAGTGATAAACCGCATCTTTACAGCGACGGTTCTGCATCGCCGTCATGTTCATCTCAGACGCAGCGGAATCAAGTGAAAAGCAGTTGGTTTCACACAGCACTTCACCAGAAAGCACGCGCTGAATGCCCTCTGGTGAAATGTTGAGGATCTGATTTGAGCTCTCAGAATTTTTGCGGCCAACGTAATCAACCAGCTGAGAAAATCCGGGAGTTGATACATTGGAATCTGATGAAGTATGCACATCATTATCAGACGTGACCACGTCAGTAGCTTTCTTATCATCGCGCGTACTCACATAGTTGACCAGCTTCTTAAAGCTGGTCTTTTTATCGCGGCGCTTTGGTGGAATGATGACGTTCATCAGTCTTTTATTTCCTTTGCATCAACTGGCGTCATGTCCAGCGCGTTAAGTGCTCTTGCAATCTCTACAAGCACCTCCGAAAACTGACGACTTAGCTCAGTCGTCATGCCTTCCTGCATCTGCGTGTAGAGATGCTTTTGTAAACCGCCGAGGCGTTTAATCTCGTTCATCATCCGGATGTCTGTACGCACCTGAATGCGGCGGTTGAGTGCGGTACGCCTGAGATACTCTGACGTCGTCAGCCCGGCCACTATCGCTTTATTCTTGATGGCCTCTGCTTCAGCTTCAGTACAGCGAAGCTGAATGAGTGTGTTCTTCTGACGCTTCTCGCTTTTCGACATAACTCAACCTTGGCACATTACCCGGGTCTCGGGGCGGAGCCCTGAGCAGGTCGTTTTGGCGTTACCGTCTGCGTGCAGGCGGTAATGACAAAACATTTCCTGTCCGGTGTTTAAATCAACTAAAGCTATTTTGCCACTTGGCTGATTAGAAGTAAACCAGCGTCATAGGGGGTATGGGTCTGGAAATTGCCACTGAAATCTAGCAAAATCATACTTTCCCAAATAGAAGAGAACGAATGACATGGCGGCAGGTAATTTTTTTACACAAGACCAACTCGATGAGGCTCGCAGGAAACTGGAAAATCTTCCAGATTTGACACCTCAGCGCATTACGCGTGATGGGGCACTGGAAAATCTGAAAGATACCATTCTTGTACTGGCAAAAGAGAAAGGTTACACAGTGGCGGATATTAAATCGGCACTGGATGCGATGGAGTTTCGATTCAGTGAGAAAGCAATTTCTGGTGTGATAAACGAAGGCAGTGGTAAAAAAAGACGCCAGTCTCGTAAGGCAGAACCGGCACAGATTAGAACTAACTCGCATGAAGGCAAAACGGCATAAATAAACTATCCGGCAGGAGTTATATTTCCTTGCCGGATAGTTTTACATCGGTTAAAAGGCCAGTTTTATTCGGCCACAAAAAGTATCAGTCGAAGACCTTTTGGTTATAGACAACCTTAAAATCGCTGTACTCCAGCCCGTCACGCAGCGGTTCCAGCCGCACAACATTCTCCGCAATGCCGTTCATGGTCAGAATGCGTTCGATTCCTGTATGCCAGTCTTCTGCATCGTTTAGGGGAAACCAGAGGTTATTGTTGATCCCGCTCAATAATGGGTCACAACAGATATGAATGCCGCGTCCGTGGCGGGCATTGCCGCTGCATGTAACAATCAGTTCGCCACGCACTTCACGCGTTAATGATGTGTTAACTAACTTTTCTACCACATCATTCCAGTTCCAGTCCTCATCGTCAGGCACCGGAAGTTCGACGAATCGCAGTGATTTACATCCCGCACGTGCCATGCTCTGCGCGAGATCTAAAACTGAAGGTTCACCACATGAAGCATCTGCGCCGGTAATCCAGTTACCGCAATGGAAAAAGGCTTCGTCGCCATTATCCAGACGAATAAACGTGTACTCGCCCAGCACGCGAATGATGTCATTCTGTGTCACGCGTGACGGTGTGACGGTGTGACGGAAAAGCTCAAAGGGGTTGTAGTACTCATGCATTTTTCTCCAGAGCAGCATTAACGGTCGTGATAAATTGCTGCCACATAGCAAACGGCATCGCCGGAACGTGGGCCATCTGACCGGAGCGTAAAGCATTTACAAACAGCATTGCATGTGCGACGATTTGCGGGTCAAAAATCATATAACTCTCCTGAGAGTCTGGTTTTGATAAGGCAACCAGGTAGGACTGGTTGCCGTGGAATAAGCAGGGGTAACCCTGCTTTTTTTACGCCTGTATATTGCCGTTCTGCTCCAGTTCTGAGGTTAGCCATTGACTTGCGCTGAACCATGCTTTTTCACCCTTAAGCCCGAAATGTGCCAGCGCGATACGGCCCGCATCTGCCCAGACTTCTGACACCTCAGTAGGAAGCACAACCGAATTTTCCGGAACTCGCTGCACGACCGCACTGGCTAAGTCATTCAGTATTTGAGCCATTAAATCCCGGCGCTGTGTGAGCGTCATAGGAACCTCATTGAGATCCGTTAGCGCCTTCAGCTGCTCATTCAAGGGCTGCACCAGGCCCCGACTGTTGATGTACTTACGCAGCCAGTAGCCCGCATCATGTTCAAAACTAAACGCGCGCCAGATAAGCTCCCCTGACGGCTCACGCACGACCAGACGGAAGTGGCTGCCCTGATCGTCCTCAATTAAGACGTTGCTGAAAGCGGAAGTTACAATAACGGCTTGCTCGCGCGTAAATGCACCGTCGCCCAGCGCCGCTACGCAGCGCATTTCGGTAGTGGTGCCCGTCGGGGTTGAAGTCATGATGTGCTCCTGTCTGAAATTAATGATCCGGCTGACCGCCGCGCGGTGCCCGAAAAGCCCTTCTCTGACGCGGTCTTTTTCTTTCCGGTCTGGCCTTTCGCGGCAAGGGCAAAGGAGCAACGACGAAGTGAAGGCATAAAGGGGCGACGACAAAAAGTTTTTGAGGCCTTTCGCAAAAAGTTTTTTTCGGCGTGTATTTCACCCCTTTTTGCCTGAACCGGCGGTGCTACGACCAGCCCTCCGCGCAAGGGCTGGCCGGAAGGCAGGGAAGCGTCAGAAGGAATGTTTCAGCCCGCCCTGCGGGCTGGCCTTAAAGTCCCGGCGGGGTTTGCCGGGGCGGTGAAAGCGTCGGCGAAGCCGGCAGCAGCCTTTGACTTTGGACATCAGACCGAAACCGCTTGCGGCCGAAACCCGCAGGGGTTCGGTGGCGCTTGCCGGCTTGCCGGTTAGCGACATAGGGCTCGACGACCCGGCTTGCCGGGGAGCCGAAGGGGGCCCACGCTGTTGCTGTTGCTGTTAATGCGACTTTATTGACGACGGAAAGAAATAGCTGATCTGAGAATTACCGGTGCAGATTAAGGGAGTCGTACGAAGGATATAAGCGGCCTGACGGGAACGGCCGGTGCGGCAGCACCGGCTATTCCCTGCCCGCAGGGCGGCGGTGTTGCCGTTCCGATGCCGGCATACAATGCATAGAAAAACCGCGCCATACGGCGCGGTCTATGAGTTGCGTTGCGGTGTTTACTTGCCCGGCCGTTCTTCTGCGTAAGCGGCCAGCATACCCGGATGCAGATGCACCCCAGAAACGTCCGTATTTTCACGTGCTTTATGCAGATCGCAGGCAGCCTGCATGGATAACCAGAGGCGCGCCGCAATACCCAGCCCTGCCTCCAGTCTCACCGCCATTTCAGGGCTGACTGATGCCTTACCGCTGGCGACCTTGCTAAGCGCCGAAGCTGATACGCCCAGCTCTTTAGCCAGCACGCGCAGGCCAATGTTATTATCTTCAATGTACTCGGTGATCAGGCCGCCAGGATGCGGCGGATTAAACATGGCCATCAGTGATAGTCCTCCAGGTTGAGAATGTAAGCATCACCGTCTT
Organism: Pantoea brenneri; assembly: GCA_002095305.1. Lineage (GTDB taxonomy): Bacteria > Pseudomonadota > Gammaproteobacteria > Enterobacterales > Enterobacteriaceae > Pantoea > Pantoea brenneri. Next base: position 30,001 of record MIEI01000012.1, on the reverse strand, counting down.
TAAATTCGAACGTAATGCGCCAGTTAGCTCTTACCGTAATTGAATAAAGATTCTTTCGATCCCCTTTCAGAGGATGGAAGTGAAAGCCCGGATAGTTTTTAAATTCATCCGTCGATACTGCTTCATCAATCACCAGCAGGCGAAGCCTGATGCGTTCAGCATCTTTCGACTGTACACCGCTCACATCACCTTTCTCAAAAAGTTTCTGTAAACCCTTATGCTTCCAGCTCTTTATCACGATAGTGCTCCGTGTTTCGTCTTGAGAAACATTATAGCATGTGTTTCTCATGAGGAAACAGTTTTATCTTCTTTTTTCACGCCAGGCCGTTGTAATTTGTTTGGTATCAGCCAACGATTCATTTCACGCTGCATGGTGCCGATGTGCGGCAAGCGCTGTTGTATCTCCCAGGCTACGTCACATGCTGCATCCGGAGAGTACAACTGAAGGGTTTCAAGTCCGGCCAGCGACGGAAACCGGCGCGACCAGGTCCTAATCATATTTTTCAGATCGTGTTCTGGCACGAAGTCACACCAGGCATTAAACCAGCTGCGTAGCGTATCAGGCGTTCGGAAAGCCAGCTCTGTTTCTGCCTGGCAGATGCGATTTTCCTGCTGGCGCGCCCGATAGTCCTCCGCCTGCCTTTCACGCCGCACTACACGGCTCACACTTTTTTGTGCTGCATGTTCAGCACGTTCTGAGCGGCGGAAAGCGGCTTCAGGAAACAATATCGTCGCAAGTTCTCCCGGCAGCGGCAGCGGACACACATCATCTGCCGTTCTGAGAAACACATCCAGGGCGCTTTCCCATTCTGGAAGCGGCGCACGCTTCTCACGCGGCCGCAGATAAATGCCTCTGATACGGTTCAGCGCCCGGACGCTGATGCGGCTCTCACCGCTCAACTGCTTCATAAACGCGGCCGCGTAGGGATGGCGGGCAAGTCGCGTTCCACGCTGCTGTGCGTGCTCTACGGCTGCGATTGCCTGAAGTGCGGCCTGTCGTTCTGGCAACAACGGCACCAGTGCCTGTGAGGATGGGATCATGCGGCGTGTCCTCCCATTTTCATCGCGGCGACAAGCTCACCAGCTCCTGTAAAGCCTGCACGCGTGTACTCAGCAATTACTGAAAGTTTTGCCTGTAGTGCCATCGGATCAAGCTGGTCGCTGACATACAGGCGCAGACGGCTGCGGGTGCGACTGTCTCCAACTACCGCACACCATGCGGGCCAGCAGGCAGACGGGCTGACCAGCTCGACGGCAATCTCTTCCATTTCTGGCTGCGTCAGTCGCAGATGGATGGGATAGGCCCCGCCCCATTCCCCGCGCATCTCGCAGTCCATGCGCCAGCTATCAGGCAGATTCAGCGCGCTGTGTACCAGGCCGCACATGCGAAGGCGTACGGCTTCTCCGTGTTCGCTCAGTTCTTCAAGGTCGCAGCCTGAAAACGCCTGAATTGCATTGGGGGTAAATTGTTCTTCCCGGATCATAATATTTTGCTCTGTTTCGCGGTTCGTGGCTCCGGCCGATTATCGGGCCGGAGAGGTATCCGGCAAGGGTCAACCCTGCCAGCCGGGCTAGATGGTTATTCCGGCTTGTACGCCATCAGGCGAACCACACGAACCCCTGTTCCCGCAAACATGCCCTCAATCGGCGCAGACCAGTTGCAATCCCAGCCTGGCAGCAGGTCTTTGCGGTCACTGCCAGCGGGCAGAATGGCCGCCAGGCGTCCGCCGTCCTTCACCAGTGCCGCCGCTGCGTTAAGGTGTGCTACTGCCCGGCCTTCGCTGTATGGCGGATTCATCACTACTACGTCAAAACGCTGCGGCGTCATCTGCGACCATTGCAGGAAATCGGCTTCGATCACATTGTGCCCTTTTGCCTCCAGTACACGGCAGTGCAGCGGCGAAATCTCTACGCAGGTGGTCTGGGTCTTCGGCATCAGGTCGGCAAGTCCGCCCATGCCCGCGCTCGGCTCCAGGCAGGTTTCCCCCTCGCGGATATCCGCTTCGCTAAGCAGCTGCGCGGCGAGTTCGCCCGTGGTCGGGTAAAACTGGTGTGTTTTCTGGTCCGGCAGCGCGCCGGAAAGCTGGACATCTTCAAGCGCCGTTGTCGGGTCGTAATCAAACTCAAACCAGGTAAAAGCATTGATATTCATTTTTACGCCGCCCAGGCTCATAAGCACTTTTTCTGCTTCTGCACGTGCGGCCTTGTTCTCATCCGAATAACCTTTTAAACGACGGTTAAAGGGATTAGTAGTGACAGGCGGGCGCGGTTCTTCCCAGCGGTTGCGCTTTAAGGGTTCGGTGCGTTCTGTCTCCAGATCACTGAGTACGCTCAGGACAGAAAAAGGCAGCAGATTCGAATGCAGATCAAAACCTTTTACCTTTGTGCGCGGCTTTTGACGGTGATCCGCCGGGATGGCCGCCGGATGCAGGAAGGCCAGAATGTCATTAAGGCGCCAGGCCATGTCCGGATGGATTTCAAGATGAATAGTGCCTTTCAGAAAGGCTTTTACGCGCAGTGCGCCGCCGTCGATAGCAACCCACTCACCCGAACGGGCGCGCGCGATGTTCAGAATTTTATTGGTCGTATTCAGGCCGGTAGCATCGCGGCCCATGAACTTCGCAATCACTTTGCGCAGGTCATCCACGTAGCCGGTGCGCTCGTAGTTACACATGCCCCACTGATCAAACATACATTCGATAATCATGCGTTTGCTGAAGCCTTCCGGGCGGTTGGTCACGTGGCTGCGTGACAGGCTGCGGAAAATGCCATCTACACGCTCGGAGAAAAATTTCTGACGAGAGAAAAGCAGTTCGGAAAGCGTCGCGCGCACGGCGTTTTCCTCAAAATCCGGCGCTTTCATCTCGTGGATCTGATTGTTCCACTCGTTGCGGCGATCATTGGGCATATACTCGTAAACGTCAGTCAGGTTTAACGCCTGTTGCCAGAAATCAGCGTTAAGGGAAGCTACCGCGCCAGGCAAATCAAATACGACGCGCACAGGCGGCATATGCAGCCGGGAATTGCGCACGTTGCCTCGCATAAAATACTCAACCGCATCGGCATTCTCGCCTTCGCGTACAGTGGCCGAAATGTTTTTTAATTTTGCGTGCATCAAGCCATAGCGGCCTAACAGGCCGTCAATAACGTCAGTTTCAACGGGTGCAAAAAAGGTATCTGTAATAACTTCCCCGGCTGCGTTGATCGGCGTGCGGTCGGTTGTCGCATCAGGGGTGACGTTTACGAGTGTGTTTTGCATGGCATAGCTCCTTAAATCCGGCTGAGTGGGTGCAGCACGCGCTGCGGACCCGAAAAAGACCTTCTCTGACGCGGGTTTTATCTTTCCGGTCTGGCCTTTCGCGGCGAAGGGCAAAGGAGCAACAGCAGACGACCGGAGTATGGGCGTCACCGGAGGCCGCAGCGCAAGCGAGCCGGGTTTATGGCGAGTGCGAACGGGCGAGGAACGGCGAAGCGAACCTATACGGCAGGGCGGATGACGGTGCTACGAAAAGCCCTCCGCGAAAGACCGGGCCGGGAGGCCGTAAAAGCCGTCAGGGAACGCCCGGCGATCCTCCCTGGAGCCGCGGCGGCCCCTCTGCCGGGGCGGTGAAAGCACCGGCGCTAGCCGGTTGCAGGGGTTGACATTAGCCATCAGACTCTAGCCGGCAGGCCCGAAACCGCCTGCGGGTTCGGCGGAGCTTACCGGCTTTGCCGGTTAGCGGAGTGAGGCTCGACGACTGCCCGACAGGGCAGGAGCCGAAGGGGGCCAAATGATTTAGTTGCCAATATGGCTCGCATGCAACAAACTATAATTAATGACATTATGCATGCTATAAAACCGCCAAAAAAACCTAAAGACTTATAGACGCATATCATATCTGCAGGTTTTAAAAAGACCAAAAACTAACAAACCTTGAAAAAATAAAATGAAGAAAAAAAATTCAAATATTCGATTCCCCTCTAGGAATAAAGATAAATCAAAAACTCAAACAGCCAAAAACCTCCTAAAGTCTGCAAAATCAGCATTCTTATGCACCATAATAATAATTATAGCAACATTGTCTTTAATAATAATCACTTCAAAAGTATCTGAAAAATTAATAGCCTTAGGAGGCTTTGCTTCAGCTATAGCAACAGTTGTGATCTGTTTTTACACAGTTAAATCAGTAGCAGAAGTTATAAAGTCTAACAAAGAAACTGCTGAAAATAATCACAAAAAAGATATTAAGGAAACTTTCGAGAAAAATTTTTCCATACTACTCCAAGAACACAATGGATATTTAGGAAAGATTATATCGGCAAATAATTGCTTGTATGAAATTAATCATATTCTGAACTGCTCAGGCTATGAATCTTATTCAATAATCAGAGGGCTAGTGAAGTTTGCAACCGTTGATGGTTACAAATTCTGCTTGCACAATGATGAAATTTTAATAAAGGTTGATCTTGTTAAAAATATTAGTGGAAATATTTGCTACTACTTACCCAGCTCAGATTCGCTTGTAGATCCTGAGCATGTAATATTAAACCCTGGCACAATCTATTATTCTTGTGGGGATAAGACATATCACTACTTTCCTTCATCAAACACCTTATCTCTTACTGAAGATTTATCATTCATATCTAAAACAAAGGACATAACTAAATTTTGCTATAACTTAATCTCATCAAAAGGTGAGCTGGCGAAAAAAATAATCGAAAAAAACAATAATACTTCAAAAAACATTCTCAGTCCTTACATGAGAATCGTTTATCACCTTTTAAAATACTCTGGTGAAAACACTAATAACAAATCAGAGATGAAGAAGTATACTAATATCGTTCGCTCCATTATCCCCTATGATATCCTAATGCTCATTGCAATAAATTCTATGTTTTTTTATAAATCATACAATGAAAGTAAGAATGAGCTACGTAGATGGAGCGATTTTTTCAATGAACTTGATAACGATCCTCAAAGTGGAATATTTAACGATTATCATAAGTATTATCAGCTTCTTATTAAGTGTGATTTCTTTGAACACTTGAACATGAACTTCTCAAACATCATCCCTAGGTTTTCCAATTTAGAATTAAGTATTGATCTATCTTATCTAAAAATAGTTACATTCTACTCTGGCAATAAATTAACCCGCTCAGGTCGCACTAAATACTTTCTTATGATTGACGATAATCCGGAAGAGAGCCTTATAAAAATCTATAAAACTTTTCAACATGAAATCATGACCATCCAAACTGATTTGTTGATTTTATTATTCTTTTTTGAGGACACTAAAATTGAACTCGCCAAAAAAAGGATGATGGAAAACATCATATATAGAAATAAAAATAATAAACTACAGTGTAGACTCAAGAATAAAATTATTAATACAATAATTTCTGATTTTTCAACCATCGACAAAGAAAAAAATAGACTTTTTTTATCGAGAGATTTCTTAGAGAAGTTTAGTAAAGGTGAGTTACCTCAAAGCTTTTCATAGGGCGGTCTCGCCGCCCCACTGGTTATCAGTTAAGGGCGCAGAAAATGGCGGCGGCTTCGGGATGGTGTTTCACACATTCCATCAACTGGCGGTGGCGCTGGCAGAAGTGCGCACTCAGTTCTTCGTCGTCGTGGCGGTCGTATAGCCAGCTGCGATGGTTGAGAACCAGCGCCGTAATGATGATCCCCGCCGCGTCGGCGCTGATTTCCAGCTCCGTCCAGTGATACGGATTTGAATACATGTAGCGTTCTTCACCTTCCGGCTTCATGTATCCGCCGCCGCCCGGTAGCTGAACAAAGTCCCAGACCGTGCCGTCATAGTTCGCCAGATAGCGGCTGGCGTAGAGGTACACGTTGTTTTCGGCCTGCACGTAATCGTGTCCAAACAGGGAAGGCAGAAAACGCAGGCTGACAAAATCGGCCAGGACAGAAGCCGGCTGTAAAACGTGGGGTTGTGTGTTCATTCAGACATCTCCGCAGTAAGAGGGGGTTAATGTTCCGGCCTGTGCCGTGACTGAATGACAGCCCGGCGTAAAGCGGAGTGTTCAGGAGCGACACTGCAGGCCGCAGCGCAAGCGAGCGGGAGACGGGATTACGCACGGCGCTGTCGCGAATTTCTGAGCGGCGGCGCGACGGAAGTAAGCGCGGCGGAGCGAGTGCGAACGGGCGAGGATGGCGAGCGAAGCGATCTCTTGAACACGCAGCGGCCGGGCTAAAGTGAAGTCACGGTACCGGCCGCAGCACGCACGGACCGGGTTTTCTGCCCTGTCCCGCCGCATGGCGGAAAATAGCGGCGCGCAGCAACATCCTTATTTCATTCTGTCCACAGCCCGGGTGCATATCCGGTCAGTAACCCTGTGGACAAAAGCCCGGCAGCGGCAGTATCCGCACACAGACAGCAGGCGGTCATAAAATGACCGCCCCGTCTGTTACTTCAGGTGCCCTCGCATTTCGGCAGCGCGCCGGTACAGCGCCACCAGTTCTGTATCTATCTGCTCGATCAGCATCCCGGCCATCTTCTGTGCCGGCGCCGCGCCGCGGAAAAGATGGCGCTTTGTCATGTCCCGTAAACGAAGGTGAAACTCGTAAAGCGATTCCTCCAGATCGTTTATGTCGTCAGTTAGCTGCGCGTTCTCGGTCGTCAGTGTCTGGTCTGTCATGGTGCTGTCCTTATGGTCTGGTCACGGAAATACGTTATGCGGCACGAGCGGCACGCAATTCTCCCAGGCGGCGCAGGCCGGCGGAGTGGTACTGCTCCAGCAGTTCGATACCGATCCAGCGCCGGCCGCACTGGTCCGCGGCGACGCAGGTCGAGCCGGAGCCTGCAAACGGGTCTAAAACCAGATCACCGGGCTTCGTGAAGGTTTCGATAAGCGGCTGCAATACGCTCACCGGCTTTTCGGTCGGATGGTGCCGGTTGCCCGTGTACTGCCAGGGCATCACGTCAGGTAAGGGCTTCGCCGGCAGCGGCGGGCGCCCTTTAGCCAGCAGGTAGGCGCTTTCATGCTGATACCCGACAAATGCCGATTTCGATGCGTAGGTTTTGGTGAACACGAGGTGCCCGACGACGCGAAAGCCCGCCAATTTCCATGCCTGCATGAAGACGTCCACGCGGTTCCAGCCGTAGAAACTCACCGCCAGGCTGTTGTTTTTGAGCACGCGGAACATTTCACGGCTGGCCGGCAGCACCCATTCGTCGCTCACGTCGTTGGCGATTGAACGGCCGGAACGGTCCTTAAAGCCGACGAGGTACGGGGGGTCGGTCAGAATGAAGTCGATGCTGTTATCCGGAAAGCCGGCCATGATCTCTACGCTGTCGCCACGCATGAATCGGGACATAGTTATGCTCCTAAGTGTCAGGGGGCACCACTTTGGTGCCGTGACCACCACAAAGACGGGCGTAAAGCGGAGCAGGCAGGGGCGGACGCGCAAGCCGCACGCGCCGCCGGAGCGGACTGAATGTCCCGCGTACGGCGGGGAACGGGTGAGCAGGACGGCGAAGCTTCCCTTGACTGCGAAGCGGCCCGGCTACCGTGAGGGCACGGCACTTTATCCCTGCCTATTTCCGGCCGCAGGACGGGAACAGGCAAAGAGGCGGAGCGAAGCGACTTCCTTGTATAATCAGTCACACAGATCAGTTTGATTCTGTACGTTAATATCTGGGCAAAGCAGGCCGGCGACTTCCTTTGGCCAATGAGCCAGTGAATAAGATAACTGCCGCTTTGTCTCTTTTTTCAGTTTATGACCGAAGGGTATCTGTGGCCCCGCATACCGGTGAGCCTGAATTTGCAAGGTAGGTCAGCTGAACTTAACGAGGAAAAGCTATGACTGTGTATCTTGGAATTGATATTGCCAGTAAGAAGTTTGATGCAGCTGAACTCTGTGACGGAGCTTATCGGTGCAAAGCATTTGAAAACACCCCCGCCGGATTTAAAGCACTCTGCAAGTGGCTGCAGGTGGGCAGCATTCCGGACATTCATGTATGTCTTGAAGCAACCGGCAATTATGGTACTGCTCTCGCTACCTTTCTGTACGAAAAGAATCTGAAAGTCAGCATCGTTAATCCCGCAAGAATTAAGGGATTTGCGGCTTCTGAACTTACCAGAACTAAAACTGATAAAGCGGACTCCAGACTAATTGCACGTTTCTGTAAAGCCATGCAGCCAGATCAATGGAAACCCATATCAGCACCCGTCAGAAAATTGCAGGCTCTCGTACGGCGTATTGGTGCACTTAACGGCATGCTGAGAATGGAATGCAACCGACGTGAAAATACAGATATTGACACCCAAGATTCTGTTGAACGCATGATCAACCACTTGAAGATGGAAATTGAAGCGGTAAGGCGGGAAATAAAAGACCACATCAGTAACGATGCTGAGCTGAAAAGACAGGATGATCTGCTGCAGTCTATTCCGGGCATAGGGGCCATTTCAAGCAGCATGATACTGTCCTTCATGACCAGTAAAGAGTTCAAAAAAGCTAAAGAAGTAACCGCTTTTCTGGGTCTCAATCCCCGTCATCATCAGTCTGGAACGTCAGTTCGGGGTAAAGCTCGTATGTCAAAAATGGGAGATGCTAAGCTCCGGTAAGCCCTTTATATGCCAGCTCTAGTGGCACTTAAATATAACCCGGACATATATGCATTCGGACAACGTCTTCTGCTTGCGGGTAAGCCCAGGATGTTGGTTGTGGGAGCTGTAATGCGCAAACTCATCCATATAATTTTCGGAGTACTCAAATCGGGAACAGCTTTCAGCCCTCACGTTGCAGTGAAGACAACTGTTAGTCGGTGACTAAGAAAAGCTGACAGATATGAGTCCGGCCAAGTTTGACCAATCTCAACTTGCAGACAGGCTGCTATGTGCCAGAACCGGACATTTAAACATTTTATATTCCTATATGGTGTGACTGATGCTGCAGCCAAGTAAACGCTGGACATTGGGTCACAAAACTTTGATAGCGGCTGTAACCTTCTTAATTTAAGGACATCTACGGTAACTCTAATGATCTGTATCAGAAAAGCTGAACCATTGTATCGGCTATGTTTTCAATTCTTAGCCGATAAATTCGGCGTTCACTAAACTCGAGGGAAAAATTAGTATTTAAATTCATAAAGTTAATTCTAATAACCACAATAGGAAACTTTTCATATCTTCATCTTCCCTCTGGCTGCTTGATCAGTATCGTCCAAAATGATAGTTTCAAATTATTACTATTTTTTGGGAAGAATCTCATGGCACAAGCAGTAGTTGCGGGTTGGCAAGGGCATGATTATCAGGCTCGCTTGTTCTGGTACCATGCTTCTTTTCTAAAAGACAAAACGCGCTCAGATGTTATCGAAGTTTCATATGAAGCAGATGCGCCAAAGGCCTTTGATGATGTGGTCGCCAAATATGACCCTCCAAAGCCAGGATATGGCTCAGAACGGATTGCTGCTGAATATTTTCAAATTAAATTTCATGTGGTATCAGGTGGAAGGTTTGGATTCAGAGATCTCATTGACCCTGAATTTATCAATGCCAAATCTACATCCTTGCTTGAGCGTCTCAGAGATGCCAAACAAATTGCCCCTCCAAACTCGGCCTTTATCCTTGTTACAACCGACTCTATTCGAGATGGCGATGAGCTGGGCAAGATCCATAGGAATACAGACGGATCTCTCGATCTCAATAAACTTGGTGTAGGTAAAACCGGCAACAGTGAGATGGGAAAAGTTCGCAAACTGTGGCGTGAACATTTGGGGCTTACTTGCGATGAGCAGCTTTATGAAGTCCTGAATGGATTCAGAATTGAAGCACCTTCTTTCTCACTGGAACGTCTACGTGAAGTCGCCAATCTGCAATTCAAATTTGTCGGAATGGTACCCTGTGAAAAAAATTCCGATTTTCGCTACGACGGACTCATAAGAACGTTGAAAGGACAGGGCAAATATCACTTCAATCGCGCCCAGTTCGAAGAGATGTGCGCAACAGAACAATTATTACTGTTGTCACCTCCAGATGAATACAGAGCTGTAGCGCTCCGATCGTTTAGAGATGGCCCATTCGAAGCGCTGGATGCATCTCCAGAATACACCCTCTCACTACTTCGATATTTCGAAGGCCGATTTCCCGCGCTAGGTGGGGAGTGGGGGTCATCAATTCAGCCTGTAGTTACCGAGTTTCTCATGAAAGTTAGGCAAGCCGAAAGCGGAAACAGGATCCGACTTTTCCTTGATGCGCATACATCGATTGCGATGCTTGCTGGCAAATGCTTCGGCACTAAATCGAATATTGAAGTCGAGTTGGTGCAAAAAGGGAAGGCAGGGTCGTCTGTGTGGAATGTTAATGATGGAGGTGAAATTAGGCCTACGGTCTTACATGTAGAAACGCTTGGTGAAGGTCGCGACATTGCTATAGTTATCAGCGTCACAAGAAATGCCCTACATGATGCCCGTGAATATATTGGTACTAACCTGCCTGAAACTGGTCGTATTTTACATTTTACTCCAGAGGCAGGCTGTGGATTTAAGGCGGTCACCAGCGGCACACATGCGTCAGCCATAGCTGAATTTATTGCTCATGAATTTGGTGAGGCCCGGGTCAAGTTTGGCGCAAAAGTGCATATTTTTAGTGCAGCGCCCAATGCCGTTAATTTCTTTGTTGGTCAGCAAACTGACTACATGGGAGCCTGTATATTTTACGAATTTGACTTCCAACGCCAGCGAGATGGCTCATACCTTCCTTCATTTAAGGTTTAATCACGATGGAACTTAATACACAGTTTAATGAATTTTTAGCAAACATTAGGCCAACTGCTACGCAGAAGGAAGACTGGAAAGGTGGTGCAAAAACGTTGCGTGATCGCCTGAAGAATTACGAACCTCTCCAAGATATCGTTGTGTCAACATTTCTGCAGGGCAGTATTCGACGTTCAACCGCTATACGCCCGTTAGGTGATAAACGCCCAGATGTCGATATTGTTGTGGTGACCAATCTTGACCACACAAAGATAGCCCCCAGCGAGGCAATGGATTTGTTTGTCCCCTTTTTGGAGAAATATTATCCGGGCAAATGGGTAGCTCAGGGACGATCTTTTGGTATTACCCTCACTTATGTCGAACTGGATCTGGTTGTTACTGCAATTCCAGCATCTGGTGAAGAAAAAATCCGGCTTGAGCAACTCTACCGCTCAGAATCAGTTCTGACGGTAAATTCGCTGGAAGAGCAAACTGATTGGCGCCTGAACAAAAGCTGGTCACCGGTTACAAGCAGCTGGTCCCAAAATAATTCGTCCCCGGTTCAAGACGCTCCTGCATCAGAATGGAAAGCGCATCCGCTAGTGCTCCCTGATAGAGAAAAGAATGAATGGGGCCGGACTCACCCCCTTGCTCAGATAAGATGGACCGCTGAGAAAAACCGTCTATGCAACAGTCATTACATAAATATTGTTAGAGCGGTAAAATGGTGGCGACAACAAAATAGTGAAAACTTGCCCAAATATCCTAAAGGGTATCCTCTGGAACACCTCATAGGCAATGCTCTGGATGATGGAACCACCTCGATGGCAAGAGGCTTAGTTCAGTTAATGGATACTTTTCTAGTACGCTGGAAAGACCTTTATACTATTAAAAGTAAGCCGTGGCTTTCTGACCACGGTGTAGAAGAACATGACGTATTGGCGCGATTATCTGCTGGCGACTTCTGTGACTTTTATGAAGGTCTGGAGGTTGCTGCGGAAATTGCTCGCAGTGCATTGGCTTCGGAGGATGCAAAGGAGAGTGCTGAGCTATGGCGCAAGCTGCTTGGCTCGAAGTTTCCATTACCCGGTCCGCAGGGTGGCGATCGTAACGCGGGATTTACTCCACCAAGTAAGGCCGCAGACCCTCAGAGAACCGGACGTTTCGCTTGAGTAAAGTTATTCAACAAGTGCCTGCTGAACTCAATGATATTTTCATCTTAGTGAATGAAGATCCAAGGGTTCAGACAGGCAGTGCCTGGATGCTTTCTGAGAATCAGAAATGGTCGCTTAAACTCAACATAAAACTGTCCGTTACACCATCCCTTTTCATTCCAGAAAATAGTGTCTGGCATTTGGTGCTCTGGCATGAAGGATGCCAAGTACGAATTGAGTTTTATCCTGACAAATCTAAAGGGATATCTGCGACTTTTCCGCATCAAAACTACAATTTTGCAGGCAAATCTTCATGCGAATGGACCACCGGCAATCCATGTCTTGAGAATACACCTGCTGTATTTGGCCGTAATCAATGGGGACTTGAGCCGGATGGATTGCTTGCCAGAGTTCGTTGGCGGCTTAGCAGGCTACTATTATGGGTTGACGCTGCCTCACAGGACAGGCTAGCCACGCCCGGGGATGCGCTTGAGTTGCCTGCCTTCCCGGGACAGTCGCCATTTACTGTTATCGGTTTTAACGAGTGTATTGATGACCTACCGTTCTGGAAATCGCAGACCGGCGAATGGGGTTTTGCAAGCAGCAGTGGATTGCCTGGAGCGAGAGGAACGCTTTATTTGCGGGAGTTTTTCGATAAAAAGGAAAAGCTTATCCGGACAATGAAATGGTCTCCTTTCATGCGTAAAAGTAAAAGAGTAATAAACTCTATCTGGACTATTTTACCATCACTGCCCGTTTTGGCTCCCTGGCAGGCGCCGCGGACTTGGGAAGAGTTGAATAATTGGTATGAACACAGTGGTCTATCGCTGCCTGACTTCTTTACTGATATTGGCCGTTCGGTCAGAGGCCGCTACAAGCGACGGCATCCCAACTTACTATTGCTCGGATTCCCGCTTGCAGAAAGGATTGGAAACGCTCCAACGCGGATCCACTGGCTGGCATTGCAATTGAAGGGCCTTAGTAAAAAAATAACGACGCGCCCTGGATTCCGCGCTTTGGAACGTAATCATCGTGTTTGGGATTGTGAACAGGCGACATCTCTGGATCCCATTTCATGGATACGAACGCAAAACTGGGCTGCTGACCAGCTCAGAACACGTGGGGAAGCGGCTAACGAAATACGTAGTAAAAAGGTGTTAATAATTGGTGCTGGCTCGCTAGGCAGCATTATTGCTGAAAACCTTGTGCGCATAGGTGTTGTCAGGCTGGGAATCCTAGACTCAGACTTATTAGAAGTCGGTAACCTTAGCCGCCACGCTCTGACCATGACATCTGTAGGACATAACAAAGCGGCCGCCTTAGTCGAGCATTTAAATCGAATTCTGCCTGACACAAATTCACGTTCATATACCTGTGCTTTTCCTCCAGATAGTGAGGTTACGAAATCCTCCCTGCGTCAGCATGACGTCGTAATTGATTGCACCGGAGATGATAGCGTTCTTAACGCATTATCGGTATTTGACTGGGATAGCGAAAAGATATTCATCAGCCTGGCCATGACTTGGCGAGCAGAAGGCCTATTTGCATATTCAGCAAATGAAACAACATTTCCGGCAATTGATGCTTTAAGCCGCTTTAAAGAGTCTGCTTCGCCTGAAATCGAACTTGGGGAGGCAAGAATAGAAGGGATCGGTTGCTGGCATCCAGTTTTTCCAGCCCGCGCAGATGATGTTCAACTGTGGGCCGCTGTAGCCACAAAGTTCATTTGCAGGGTAGTCAGTACGCCCGGGAGAATCTATGAATATTATAAGCAGATGCCTGATGGCACTGTCGAGCGGAAAACGCATGATTATTAAAGATGTGACCTTTTCAAACGCAACTGCACCATACACGGTCAAGCTTTGTTCGTCATCACTTCAGCAAATAGTCGCAGAATGCATTAACGCAGGTGTGAATGAAACTGGGGGGATTCTGATAGGTCACTACAGTGAGGACGGTTCGACGGCCATAGTTTTTGAGGCCACAGTCAGACCTCCTGATTCACTCTCTGACCGGACAACTTTCCAGCGAGGTATCAAAGGGCTTAGGTCTTTACTTCAAAATCGTTGGAAAAACGGGAGATACTATGTTGGCGAATGGCATTTTCATCCTGGAGGATTGCCGGAACCAAGTAATAATGATTTCGAGTCTATGAAGAGCATTGCAGCAAATCCAAATTATCAGTGCCCGGAACCTGTAATGATAATCCTAGGGGGTAATCCTGCAGGAACGTATAGCCTAAGTGCCAGTGTTTTTCCTTATAGAGATTCGCCCATAAGGCTGAAAGAGATGAAGATATAAAGCTGATTCGTGTTGTTCATCATTTTGATCCAAAACGTTTCCCCTTGCGATTCGACGAACCTTGCCAATTGTCCCGGTTAGCGGTGTCGAGCTAACTATCGGGCCATGTCAAGGAATCGCGGAAACCACTAGGGTGATTTACTTTGATCATTCCACAATGTCAGTAATGCCTCTGCTATTACACAATTATAAATGCCCGCATTTCGCTCATATGGGACAATCAATACAATCCTTTTAGATACATGCTTTTTGGTTAAGAAATAGGTTGCAGGTTAAAAGGGTATCTTATCCCTTAAAGATGAGATGCCGCCGGTCGGGGCGGCATCGGGTGAAAATATCAGGGCCGGTGATCTTCCCACCGGCAGTCGCTGCGGTCACAGATGACGGGCGCATCCGGCGAACCGCTCACTGTCCACTCATCGAGGAAACGCAGTCCGGCCAGCATATCTGCTTCACGTTCATCAAGCAGAACGATGCTCTTGAGCCAGACGCTGCCCCGATCAAACTGCCAGTAGCAGCCCTGCGCGCAGACGGGACGTTCCGGCGGCCACCAGGTTTCACCCATTCTTTCACATGCGACTTCGGCCAGCGTAAAGTCCTGCCCGTTGAGTATCATGTGGTATTCGTGTGAGGTGCTGCCCGCCTCCTCCTGATAACTGACCAGCCAGATGTTCATTCTGTCTCCCTCCGGGCCTTCACGATTTCTGCACAGTCGCGCATAAATCCCCAGCTGAGGCTGATGTCAGCATCCAGCGTCCTGTCCGCCAGTTCGATCGTTGCAGTCACTTCACCAGGCGTAAGTGCCGGGTCAATATCCTCAACGTCGTCCGCCATCCAGATGTGAGCCACGCATGGCATGTCCGGGGCAAATCCCGACAGGCTGGCCATCAGGCCCGCAAGGGTAAGTTCTCTTTTCATCATTCTGTCCGGCGGGGCTTCGCCCGCCGCCTCCCGTCAGCCTCCATAATGGCCGATGTTATTTACTATCCAGTCCGGCCCGGTCACGCACGTAATGCCGTCCTCGTCCTCATCTCCCCACTCCAGCTCACTGGAGAGGCTGTCGGTCAGTTCGCCGTCACTGTAAACGGCGAACCCGCAGAAGCTGCAGCCGCTTTCGGCGTACCAGTGCTCAGCCTGCACACCGAAACGCGTACTGAGAGCGGCAAATACCCGGCCGTCCGGTGGAGACCAGGGTGTGTCAAAATCCACCTCCAGAAAGTCCGACCCGCAATCACCCAACTCCAGTGCGTAGCCCACCGGCCACTTCACACCGTACTGCGCGATATAAAACTCATAGCCGCCCGGCACACCGTCCAGCAGGCCACCGTTGAAGCCGTTGATTTCCACATTGAGACGGGTGGGGAGCAGCAGGCGCATGTCAAACTCAGCCGAATCCTCTGCAGTGACATCGCTATCGCACGTGCGGCTCCAGAATTCGATCACGCTGCCTCCGCTCACGCCTGACCAGTCAAAATGCTTCCGCTTCCACAAGCTAACTATCACCGCCTTTGCCTCCTCACCCAGCGCATCCCACGTGCGGCTGCGGAGTCCGGTGGCCAGCCACAGTTCGTGCAGCTGGTCACAGGTTTTGTCCGTCAGTTCTGCACCATCACGCAGCTGCGCGAGCCACTGTGTAAAGGCACGGTTCTCCGGCGTGTCTTCACCCTTTCCCACCGCCGTCAGTGCCGGAAAAGGTGCATACGTTTCGTCCGTCACCGGACGCAGCAGACCGGCGCAGCCCGCCAGGAACAGCTGGATACCCTCACCTTCGGCCCGCACATATGCAGCCCGCACCTCTCCCCGCATCAGCGCACGAACCTGACACACGTTCTCCGTCAGGCCGGTCACTCGCAGCCTGTTTGCACACCAGTTCGGCATGATTTACTCCTCAGTCAATGGTTGCACGGCCTCACCTGCGCCGTGCCGACACAACAGCCGGGCGCAAAGTGAAGCCGGCAGGGGCGACACCGGAAGCCGCACGCGCCGCCGAAGCGGACTGAATGTCCCGCGTACGGCGGGGAACGGGTGAGGATGGCGAGCGCCAGCGTCCCTTGCAGGCGAAGCGGCCCGGCTAACGTGAAGGCACGGTGCAGGCCCGACGGCAAGGAGGGAGGTATTCAGGAAATTTGAATGGCTATAAAAGCTGTCTGGCGACACTAATTAATTACATGTAGGACCGATAAAGAAAGCCGGCGGCGAAGGATGAGCAGAGATATGAATTAGTTATTTAAAAAAGTGCAATTTCTGCACTTTTTCTTAATAATAGTAAATATGATTTTAGGGGGATAATTTGATGACCGGCTGGCAACTCAAACTCTGGCGCAGAAGTTTGCTCTGGAACAGGGAACGTGCAGCAGCTGAACTTGGCGTCAGCTGCGTACCTATAAAGACTATGAAAATACGGAGAGCGTAAAACATTCAATAGCACTGGCAACCGTTACCCTGTCACTAATTAATGTGCTGCCATCAATACAAAGTCAGAAGATAAGCAGTGAAAGCATGGTGCGTTTAATTAACCAGATGATCAGCACTGTAGACGAAAAATAAAATACTAATATTTTCATACATATGCTGAGTTAAAGCATGAGAGCTGTTTCGCTTTACTTGTCACATAAATTTGCCTCCACGATACTGTATAAATAAACAGTAATTGAAAGGAGGAATTTTGTATGCATCATTTATTTAAACAGGTCCTGCCCGCGTCTTATCACGTCAGGAATACGGGACTATGAAACCGGCAATTTATGCTCAGGGCCTGACGGTTTTGTGGCCAGCCCTTTTCACGCCGCCTGTGAAAATTCCTTTATATGGCGAATACTGCCCCGCAGGCTTCCCTTCCCCTGCTCAGGATTACGTTGAAAAAGAACTCGATCTCAATGAGCTCTGTATTCGCAGGAGAGCGTCGACCTTCTTCGTCCGTGCCAGTGGTAACAGTATGCAGGATCTTGGCCTCTGTGATGGCGATGTCATGGTGGTTGACCGAGCCGAAGAGGCCTCTCACGGTGATATCGTTATCGCAGAGGTTAACGGTGAATTCACAGTTAAGCGGCTGCAGCTTCGCCCGCGCCTTGCGTTACTGCCCATGAATCCGGCTTACGCCGTTATCTATCCGGAAGAACTGCAGCTGCTCGGCGTCGTCACGTGGTTCTTCAGCAGTACGCGTGCACGCGGGAGGTAACCCTTGCACATGTTCGGACTGGCCGACGTCAACTCGTTTTATGCGAGCTGCGAGGCACTATTCCGGCCCGATCTGCGTGGCAAGCCCGTCATCGTGCTCAGCAACAACGACGGCTGTGTCATTGCCCGCAGCGCCGGCGCCAAAAGACTTGGCATAAAAATGGGCGATCCCTGGTTTCAGATTAAGGCGCAGGATTATGCAGAGCGGGTCCATGTCTTCAGTTCAAATTACGCTCTGTACCATAGTCTCAGCCAGCGTGTTATGACGGCCTTGGAAGAAATGACACCCCGCGTGGAGCAGTATTCAATCGACGAAATGTTCCTGGACCTGACCGGCATCGACGGCTGCGAAGACTTTGAACACTTTGGCCGGCGCCTGCGCACGCATGTGCTGGCTACGACCGGCCTGACAGTTGGCGTGGGCATGGGTCCGACTAAGACGCTCGCAAAAAGTGCTCAATGGGCGAGTAAAGAATGGCCACAGTTCCGTGGTGTGCTGGCGCTGACGCCGGGAAATATTCGGCGTACCGAAACCCTTCTCTCAAAACAGCCTGTGGAAGAGGTATGGGGAGTTGGCAGGCGTATCGGTAAACGGCTTAACCTGATGGGGATCAGTAATGCTCTGCAGCTGGCGCACTCGCACCCTGCTCTTATCAGGAAAAATTTCAGTGTTGTGCTTGAGAGGACCGTGCGTGAGCTGAACGGTGAATCCTGTATCCCACTTGAGGAGCTGCCGCCTGCTAAGCAGCAGATTTGCTGTTCAAGGTCTTTTGGTGAGCGCATTACCTCTAAGATACTTATGCAGCAGGCGCTTTGTCAGTATGCGACCCGGGCCGCAGAGAAACTAAGAGGAGAACGTCAGTTCTGCAGGCGTATCAGCATTTTCATAAGGACCTCGCCTCACGCAGAGAATGAGATTTTCTATGGTAATAGTGCCGGCGAGAAGCTCAGCCTGCCGACTCAGGATACACGCGACATTATCGAGGCCGCTATGCGATCACTTGACCGTATCTGGCTGGAAGACCGCCGGTATATGAAAGCCGGCATCATACTCGATGACTTCACTCCAAATGGCGTCAGTCAGCTGAATCTTTTTGATGATGTGCAGCCGCGAGCTAACAGTACGCAGCTGATGAGGGTATTGGACGGTATCAATCAGTCCGGGCTGGGTAACGTATGGTTTGCAGGACAGGGGGTTAGCACGGAGTGGAAAATGAAGCGGGACATGCTTTCGCCAGCGTGGACAACGCGGTGGGATGATATACCTGTTGCTCGCGTATTATGAAAATGTAAAAGCACAGACTTTCGGTTGTTCGTAATATCCGGCATGCCCCTGCCGGATATCATTTTACTGTTAAAGCTTCTGAGAATCAGCGGTAGGCCGCACTACAGATTTCGCATGCGAAATCAGGCTTGTCGTTTCAGCAGGGCCTTGACTATGTCAGTCAGACTGTAATGCTGTTTTGACCAACGTCCACGGGAAACGCTGCCCATTACAATAGTCTCGTTTTCCGGGACGCTATCATCATAATATTGGATTTCAATGATGCCTGATTCCTTCAAAGCGGCGGCAACTGAACGGATGTTTGTACGGATATAACCACTTTGTTTCTCGAACTCATCAAGATTCAGGCCACTTAGATTTTTATCAAGCCCGTCAGCAAGCGCAAACACAAGCCGCGAAGCCAGTGACCGTCTTCCGGTATCAGCCAAAGCTTTATCAAGTTCAGTGAAAGTCATTCTGGTTTCACAGCCATTTTCTTACGCACCCGGTAATGCTGGTCTTCCTCGATCGCTGCAGCTATCCAGCCCGAAGCAATTTTCAGGTCGATATCCGCAGGCAGACTCTCTGACAGTCTGTCCAGACTCACACCAGGTGACAGCTTTAAGATGAGGGACGCAAAGCCGGCCCATTCCTCATTACTCACGGGGCGCCATCCTCGTTTGAGTGTCAGGTCAAACGCGGCCAAAGCTGCCCACAGAGGAGGCTGCCTGCGTTTATTCCACTCACTCAGAGCAGTACCAGGTACAGCAAATTCTCGCGAAATGATATTCAGATCTCGCGCATGTTCGGTCAATGTTCTGGCTGCTTCAGCTGCACTTTGATCTTCGTCTTTTGCCCATCTGTGCACGATACTCCCGCGGAACTGGCAGATAGCTGCTGAAAAGGTGTTAATGAGTATGCTGGCATTATTCAGACCTCAGGCCTAAGAACTCTACATCGCTGGCACGCACGTATAGTTCACCCTCAGCGGTTTTAAGCCATATAAAACCAAATTCATCGGGCATCTTATGAAGCAGGACAGTCACTTCAGTACCGTTGAATTTCACTACTGGAATTAAAGGGAGTGGTAGATCAGCGGCCTGATACTGGTTTTTTTTATCCCTGGAAGAAGTACTACCAGATTCAGGAGTGAGAGCTTTCGCATGCGAAATCTCAGTTTCATTATCTGGCTGGAGAACATCATCACCGCTCTGAGATTTCGCATGCGAAACCTTAGTCGGTGCTTTACTGACATCACGCCCCTTCAACCGATCCAGTTCCTTTTTGACTTGGGCCCGGGTCAAGGTACTGCCAGCGTTATGCTTTGCAATCAGTCGGTCTGACGCACCTGAATCTATGTTGTCGATCTGAATCAGCGTGTAAGCAAGATCTACGTCAGAGATAGATTTATTTTTCAGCAGGGCCTTTATCTTTTCAGGTGCCGAGCCAATACGGATATGTTTGCTGACAAAAGCTGTAGGCTTGCCGAGTGAGCGGGCGATTTCCTCCCCTGTCATATTGAAGTCTGTTTTCAGCTGTTCAAAAGCCAGCGCGGTCGCTAAAGGCTTGAGTCCCGATTGCTGCAGGTTCTCGATAAGCTGCCCCATGATGCGCTGCTTTTCATCTTTCGGCGGCCGACCAACATAGATATCAATAAATTCATCACCGCGCTTTTTCATTGAGCGGATACGCGTAGCGCCAAACCATACGCGGTAGCCCTTACGGTCTTTCGGAAAACAGCGCGGCGGCGTCAGGTTACCGAGCTCACTGAAGGACTCAACCATGCCGGAAATGACCTCCTCGTCAAAGTCATCTTCCGGACGAACCTGCTCGACCTCATAAATCTCCTCCGCTCTCACGCGCACGATCTGCCCGTCAGGCTCCAAACCAGGACGGGCAATTTCTGCCCGAATCTTTGAGGCTTCTGGCGTTCCAACCGGAGCAGGTGCATTACGGGCTGCTACACTTGCGGCAACTTCAGGCATGGCGCTTACAGCCGGACCGGAAGTTTTAAGCGCGTTTAACTTTTTCTGAAATTTACTCGCAGCCATCAGTGAACTCCCCGAGTCAGTTCAACAATCTTTTTACTCAGTTCCTGATACTGCAGCGCAGGCTTACTTGATGGGGAGTACTCTTTAATGGTCATGCCCAGCTCAATCGCTTCTTTGGCAAGATTTTTTACCCATGAGATATAAGCAAGCACCGTTTCCGGTCCGTAGTTTTTCTCATGCAGGATGTCAAAAAGACGCTGCAGGTTTTCTGTCTCAACAGCTGTCAGATAGCCATCAAGGAGAGGCTGATTGTAGTTCTGAACATTCGCCTGGGTGATATAGGTTCCCAGGTATTTAAGTTCCGGGTTGTAATTTTTACGAATACGTTGCATGTACGACAGCTGCTTTCCGACGCCAATACGTGATGATTTCTCCAGAAGAGTTGGGATCAGCAGATAATCAGCAACAAGATGAGAGGCAATCAGAAGGTTGTTATATTCTGGCGCCGAGTCGATGAAAATGTAGTCGTAGTGCTTACGAAGCTCACTGATGCGCTCTTTAAAGTCGAAAATGCAGTCCTGAGGACGATAGTTAATTTCGTGCAACTCGTTGGTTGAGCCAATGATGTGGCGTCCGTCAGGCAGGACATGAGGTGTAACCTCCGTGTCAGGAAAAAATAACTGATAGGCATTGGCTTCGCCAGGAGCAAAAGTATTACCCAGCGGATCTTTATCAATGGAAAGTGGCAGAGCATCGGGAAAGGTCCTTTCCGTCAGCCCGGATGTCGTATCGAAATCAATCATGCAGGTCTGCATTCCCATGACCTGCAGATTATAAGTCAGCTCATTTGTTGACTGAGATTTGACTACGCCACCTTTTTGATTTCCAACAATAATGACAATTCCTGCTTTTGCTTCCATAGCTACATCCTCAAGATTTCGCATGCGAAATAATTGTGATGGCTCGTCGCTGACTGGAGTACTTCATTGGCTGAAGAGGATAGGCTCCATTGAGTCTGGCGTTTCGCCGTAATGTCAGCCGGCTACCCGGTGACAAATTCAGTATGCCAGGTCTCAGATAAAGAATCAATAATGATTCTTTATCTGAGGCATTACATGTAAATTTTAATCCATTGTACCTACTGGCTTCGGCTTTAAATGCTCATTGAACCGTGAACCTTGTTTACGAGATCCAAGGCATCTGACATAAAAAAACCCCCTGTCCGTTTTAATGAACAGGGGGTTTTATCAGCGCCTGACTTCAATCAAAAAGATAATTACGCTAAGGGCAACACGAATTGCCTTGAGTGTAATGATTAACACTTCCATAACGTCCTCCTTTCATTCAAGGACATTGCAAGGCGCAGCCAGCCTGGTTTCCCGCTGCGCTTTTCCGTGTTGTTTTACAGTGTACAGACAACACGTAAAGCTTTGTCTAATGGGGCTGTGCATCCCGCCAGAGATACGTTGGGCAATTTTTAAAATGTGCGCTGATGCTCAGTCTGCCTTGAAAGGAAGGGGCAGATTCGCTATTCTTTGCGACACAGTGTACAGACAACACGTTTAGTGAAGTTTGAGGAATGCGAAAAGCGATGTCATGCTCCTAACATTCCGGAAACAGGATCAGCCCGCCAGCTGATCCTTTTTTTTTGTATCAGCTGAACCTGACCTCATCTAAACTCCAAGCAATTACTACATGCAGGCTTTTTACAAAGCGATTCCACTACATCTGGACATATTTTAGTAATTTACGGCCGCTTAACAAGAGCAAAAAATGATGGTTGTAGGGGTTGTAATTCTTGCGAAATTTCTTAGCCCACGCCTTGTAAGGCCTGGCAACATGTCAACCGGATCACACTTTTTTTCTTATTTTGATCGGGCGCGTGTTTTTAAGTCAGGAATAGCTATTGCAGCGCCACAAATGCACTATAAGGGATGAATTTTTTTTACCGTTGTTTCTCCAGATTTCTTTGATTAAATCAATCAGGGACCGCTAAAGCGAAAAGAAGTGCAATGCCGCGCTTGTTGGCTGAACCTAATTCAGCATCTCAAACTAATGCAGTCAGCATTCTGACGTCGGCTGCAGCCTTTGATTCCATTTCTACACACTCAAAATTTCGCATGCGAAATACTGAGTGCTCAACCACGAGAACTAATCATGATCCGTAGAATGCTCATGCAGGAGGCCGTCGAGAATCTGCGCATCAACTTCCTGCGTTAAACAAAGCACTTCCCGTGCTAGTTTCTTAACGGCCTGCCGGTCAATGGTCAATACAATGCCCTCAGTATTCCGCCCATTACGGTGGACAATGTCGTGTCGCAGTTTCACTGCAGCGCCAATATGACGGAGCGACTCTTCCGGAAACTCAGTCAGCAGCGTACTACTGAAAATATTCCTGGCTGTCTCAATTTTATGCAGCGACAGCCCATCGAGCGCCTCTTTGATTTCAGCATCTATGACTGACAACCGGGTATAAATTTCAGAAAGGGTGAATTTCTGTTTTTTGAAGGACTCATAGCTGGATACGAACCTCTCCTTAACAGCCGGACGCTCAAAAATTTCACGTTTCAGAATGTCACCCAGGTACGCCTCCATGGCCGTGATAATGCTGCTATAGCACATACGCTGCAGAGGCAGACTCTCAGGCTGTGTACCGGAGAGAGTCACGGTATCCTCGATTGACTGTCGGCAGAAGCTGTGTGGCTGCGTCTCGTTCTGCTGTATTTCATGAAGATCAGTAAAATCTTCGACATACCCTGAACGTATAAGAGGTGCAATATTCAGCTCAATTATGACATCGCCCGGGCAGCTGGTAAGAAAGGCAAGCCAGAAGTAGTTGGCATCGCTGCAGGGAAAATTCATCGGACCAGTAAGTGTGTAAGTCGTTAAGAAATCGAAATCGCTGATCATTGCGTTGAGCAGAGGATCCGAACCCACGATTAGAAGCTGAGGCTCACGATAAGATCTACGCTCTGCCTGACGCTGCTGCTTGATTCTAGCCGCTTCCTGGAACAGAGATATCCAGTCTTCCAACTCACTGTTTTGGATAGCTGCAAGATGACATTCCCAGCTGTGCAAGGGAGGATTGTCTTTAATCCCATCATCTCTACTTAGCCGGTTTGTCTTAGAAAAAAACGCCTCAAGCGACAAGATGAGTTCATCACGACATTCAACAAAGTTCGCATTACAGCCATCTGTATCATAACCCGCTAATAGCATACGGCGGCGTATGGTAGCTGCTGAGGCCTTATAGCCAATAAATTCATGTTCACAATCATCATGGTCATCATCGTCCAGGGGTAAAATCTCCCTGACTCTGTCGCTATTTTTAAAAAACCATTGATGATAAGTGTTTTGAAAACTTTCAAACTCTAAACCGTTCACGACGATACTGGCCCACGTAGACATTGCGCTTCCTTTATACAGGCGGATTAAGTCCCCGTAACAGCTGCAGGGATGTTTGAGTATCGAGGCTGAACCGCACCTTATGACTGGCAGCTACATCGAGCGCGAATACCTTTGTATAAACCTCGGTTGACTCAAACTTCTCATGCCCCAGCAGTGACTGCAGCACCTTGGGTGGCACGTGGTGATAGAGCATGTGCATCGCGAAACTGTGACGGAACGTATGGGGGGAGACCTCAATGCTTAACCGCACGCCGGCGCGCGCAGCGGCATCGATGGCGCGGTTTATCCAGTTCCGTACCGTACGATCGGAGACGGTCCAGACCGGCAGGGCGCGGCGCTCACCGGTATCACTGTCAGTCTCAAATTCTTCCCGGACGCTGGCAAACAGCCGGCGCATCTCATCAACGTAAGCCGGATCGGAAAGCGGCACCACTCGGTTTGGCTGGTGCCTCGTCTTGGACGTCCGCTGCCGGCGCGCCGCTGCTTGGCCGTGCGGATCACCACGTGGGGAATAGCGTCATTCAGGCGGAAATCACGCCGCCGCAGTGCCAGAATTTCATTAAGCCGGCCGCCGGTGCACCATAACGTATTGACCAGCGCATGCTGGGTCCAGTCCGGAATGTGATGCAGCAGGCCGGTGACTTCAGGTGCCAGTAAGTAGCGGGGCAGTTCGGTGTATGCGGCGGCCATGGACCGCAGCGCGAGCGCACGACCAAAATCGGGCTGCGCGGCTGGCAGCGCGACCTGAGTATGAACGGATGGTAGCGACATAAACCCTCTTAAAAAAATGACAGCGCTACGCAAAATCTGGCGGGATTTACCCCTGCTGCTTTCTCAGAATTCACACAGCGACGCCTGCTCCTAATCTGTCCATTTTCCCCTGTCTGGCGGGCGCGGGCCACCGGAAAAATCCGCTGAGCAACCCTGCTGGATTTTCCGGTTTCCGGATATATACCACAAAACGGAACAAAACAGCAGGCGGGGCAGGGAGTTAAAGGGGCGACTCAGGCGAGTAGATGCGGGCTATCATGATGATCGTACACCGTTTTTTTGGCCTCAGGCCGTAAAT
This sequence comes from Pantoea brenneri, assembly GCA_002095305.1. Lineage (GTDB taxonomy): Bacteria > Pseudomonadota > Gammaproteobacteria > Enterobacterales > Enterobacteriaceae > Pantoea > Pantoea brenneri. The sequence continues at coordinate 4,937 of MIEI01000012.1, read as the reverse complement.
CACCCCCTGACGCTGTCTTTCCGGTTATGACGGAAAACGGAAAGGGCTGACGTCCGGGCAGAGCAGACATCACGACAGGAAAGACAGAAGATAAAAGGGGGGTCGGGAGCAGAAACCTGAAAAATGTACGTGCTGATCTGCTATCCGGAATCCTATAATGATGTTTATGGAATCACAAATAAGCTGAATATTGATTAAGGCGACAGATAATGTCGTGGAGGATATGGGGACTGAACCTTTTTTACTAAACAGGTATATGAAGAAGTATTGCCCTGACGAAGATTTTAATCAGAAAGTTACCTTATTAAGGACAATAAATTACCTTTAGGCATAAATAAAAAATCCACTCGGATACTTTTAAATTAGTGAGCGGATAGTTTAAAAGTTGAGCGCCTGAAAATTAATTTATAAATTGCAACTATTTTCGAATAATTAATTGACTCGCACCGGGGAAATACATATACTCTATTCTATCAGAGTGGAATGCAAAGCCTCACGAGGCTATGTAAAGCACTCCCCGTATTGAATAGCACTAAGGTTGAGAAAACGTGAATGAAAGAATAAATGACGGAAAGCTAAGTGCTATGACTTAAGCCTGCCCTGCATCTATATCCCTCGCACGACCTCAGCCACCTTATCAGGTGGTTTTTTATTGCCTGTAAATAAGCATTCAGTCCGAACTCTGTAAAACCTGCCGTTTTCTCCGCCTGCTCGATCAATGATCACTCAGGAGCCGGGGAGCCCCTTGCCGGAATCTGGCATACGGGAAATGGCGTAAACATTAACGATGTATGGAATAAGCGGGGTGAAGTATGAGTGGATAGATAAAAGCAATACCGGTAAGTATCACGTCAACGGACAAATGTTCCTGAGACAGAAATGATTTTTTTTAAGTGAGATGAAATATGAATATTTCTAACACGGCAGTAATAAAAACAACCAACCTAAATAAGAGAGGTTTCTATGGGTATAAATATCGAAGACACAAAACATGATGGTTTCAATGTACTAAGTACACTCTGGAACTACGCAGGACTTATCTATACAGCAGCAACTGAGAAGAAATGGTGGCGGCTTTTTGCCTTAGCTGTTTTAACTGCAGTAATGTTGGCTGTAGTAATCTTTGCGAAACCATTACTTATCACATTCTTTACTAAATGGTTTATCGGTACCTGGGGGTTACCACTAACTGTAAGTAAGGTGGCAGCGAGTTGCGCAGGGAAGTTCATCACTACGCAACTCGGGAATGTATTAAAGTACTGGGTACTTAAAATCGATAAATAGTTGGCAAATGGTTATTAGTACTTGTCCCGGTTGCACCCGGAATAAGTACACATAGTAACCATACTGATTAGCGAAAGCAAGCCCAGTATAGTTACCCGGCGATATGTTTAAATAGCTGGGTGACTGAAAACTAAAGTACTTTACATCACTATTCATGTGTAACATGAATAGTGTTTTATCGTGCATACGTGCATAATTCATGTGACACATGAATAAGGAAGCTGCCATGCGTATCTCCGAACTGCAGAGAAAAGTGCTCCTGGTCCTCTCAGAGCTTGAAGCCCGGGGTCACGATTCTCCTTTGCCGGTCATGCAGCTGCTGAAGCTGCTCAACTCTACATCCAGCAAAGACATTTATGACACGAATCTGCGTACGTCACTGCATACGCTGCACCGTAACGGGTTGCTTCAGAAATACCGTAACGCATCCCTGAACCTGGCATTTACTCTGACCGAAAACGGCCGCCGGAAAGCCGCCGCGATCCGCTACGAGCTGGCATTATAAAACGCCGATAAATCATTTAAGGAAAACCGTGAACCTTTATCACTACACTGACCTCAATGCCGTTCATTCAATACTGGACTCGCATAAAATCCGGATGACAGACATTCGTTTTCTGAATGACAAAACTGAGTATTTACAGGGGCTAGAAATTCTTCAGGAGGCTTCGCACGAAGTGTTCTTGCAGGATACACATTATGAAAAAGAATTTATAAGTGCTATCGAGGGTTGGTTTGAGGATGCTTTTCATGAGCTACTAGAATTGCAAAATGCCATTGAGATGTTCTATGTGGCATCATTCAGCCGCTCATCAGACACGCTGAGCCAATGGAGAAGTTATGGTATGTTCGCTATTGAATTTGACCATGATAAATTGCAAGAAAGACTTTTAAATCTAACTATGGATAGAATTACTGGACAGGAAATAAATTTAGGCCACGATCTCATTGAGTGCCATTATGTCTTAAACAAAAACGATGCATTGGAAGAAGCAGTAAAAAAAATCCGCTCGAAAATATTACCTATATTAAATCTATTTTGGCAAGAAGGTAAGCCGCTTAAAAAAAACGGATTTTTTTATACATCTCTTAAGAAAGAGATTAGTTTGCTGGCTACGACGTTTAAGCATGCGTCTTTCTATGAAGAGCAAGAAGTCAGACTGGTCATCAGCGACAAGATCGTCTCAAAGAACATAAACTTTCGCACCAAAAATAATATCTTGGTTCCTTTTTATGAATTTGACATAACAGCCGAAGTTATTTCAGGTATAAAAATTGGCCCTGTAGAGGATCAAATAATAACAGAACAGTCTTTGCAAATTTTCGCCTCGCACAGAGCCACCAAGTTAGGTAGCGAAAGATATCGATTAGCGATTGAAACGTCTGACATCCCCTACAGAATGCTTTAAAAGATTCAGTTATTGAGAAAACCCGCTTTGCAGAAAAAAGGAGAGCAATATGGCCATGAAGCTCATCAAAAAGAAGGCTCCTCGTGGTGCCCTGAAACGCTGGCTATCTGATGATGAAGAGACCGCCGTTAAGAACTTCTCTGGCCGCAAGCAGGTATGCAGCGCGCATGAACGTGCACTGGCGGAGAACGTGATTCATGAAATGCGCGAGAAGGAACTCTGGCTGCATTGCAGCTGCGTGGGGGGCGATACGCCAGCACTGAACAATGCCAAACTGAGATATGAAACCCAAACGTTGTTTCTGTCCGGGTTTGGTCATAGTCATGATCCATCCTGTCCCATGCACAGGGTCTTTAAGGGTAACGAAGATACTACCGGTTCAGGAACCCGTAAAAACGTTGGGAGCAAGCGATTAAACTATCGTGATTTTTTACCCAAAGATGAGTCAGAGACGACCATTAAAGCGCCAGGCAGCGCAGGATTTACTGGTCAGGATAGAACCAGGCGAAAACGCCGGCCACGAGTTGCACGTTTGCTTCTGACGCTAATTGAGGATGCTGGACTGAATACTTTCAGCCCGATTAGCCCGCTGCCTAATCGGGCACCCAGAACATGGCTTGCCGATCTCGCAGCCTCGGCAGATGCTCAGGAATTTGTGCGCGGGCGCAGGCTTTCGGAAATCGTACGGTTTCAGCCGACCATGGGCGAACTTGCCCAGGAAAAATTAATGCTTGAACTGGAACGTACGGATGCCAACTGGCCGGCAGGAAAAGCCCGGGTGTTTTATCAGATATTTATGTCGGAACGGGTCAGCCGTGAACATGTTACGTTTGCCTGGAGAGATGGGGAACGCAGGTTTTCTCCGGAAAAGGGTGTCAGCATCAATGGGGAATCACAGGAAGGCGTGAGGCCACCTTACTGGGTCATACTGGCCTTCAAACGCTCAGCTGAAGGTAGCGTGATATGCAGCGAAGGGTATGCGCACGCACTATTCAGACGTAACTGCCCTGTCCCGGTAGACAGTGACCTTGAGAGGGAAACGATGGAAGGTATTGCTGAAGTGGCCAGCTGGCTTAAAGACGGAGCAGACATACTCACCCTTATAAAACCCCTGTTTGATATCGAGGTAGAGGTGGAGGGGGAGAAAGGCTTTGTGCTGCCGGATTTTATTATTCAGGCCAAATTGCCGGATGGCCGGGAACATGCCGTAGTGGTAGAGACTATGGGATATACCGATGATGAGTACTGCGAACGTAAAGCCGAACAGCATAAAGGGATGCGCACACTTGGAACCCTTCAGACGGATCCTCCACGCTGGCCACATGAAGTCACCAAGCCTTTTACCAACCATTTGTTTGGTGTAATTAAAAATCTATAAAGATTACCGGGTGCGCTTCTTGCGGCTGTAACAGGCCGCAACTCATCCTTGATGAGTTTTGCGCGTCGGCAAAAGTACATGACCAAGCCTGCATAGTCCCGCAACAAACAGGCTGACAATCACTATGACGCCTGGTAGGTTCATTAAATCACTGCTTTCCATCCAAGCCCAAAACATGTCTGTGAGATTTGCCATTAAAATATCTGGTTCAGTTCTCATAGGTTCTATGACCCGAAATTATAATTATTGACATTGCCACAACTATAAATAAAACCCCAGAATACTAAACCTGAGGCACCACTCATGATCTTTTCATCCCTCTTTAATATACAAATAAAAAATCACTCATAGAATCTAAAGCCGACTGTATCTACTTAATAAAAATTAATTGAAACAAGAAAAACTAAACCATTCACTTTTATTTCTCCCTTACAAATAATATACTATAGCCTTTCATTTTTCTTACATAGTGCGCTTCATGCCAAATAAAATCCTCACAGATACCTATCGTAAAGACATTGATGGCCTCAGAGCATTAGCTGTCGTTCTTGTCATTCTTTTCCATGCCGGAATTAGTCAGATAGCATCCGGATTTATAGGGGTCGATATTTTCTTTGCGATTTCTGGTTTTTTGATAACAGGAATCATTATAAAACAAAGAGAGAAGGGTATCTTCAGCCTGGCGAACTTCTTCGTGCACCGTCTCTGGCGTATACAGCCTGCTTTTATCACGATGTCCCTGGCTACGCTTATAGCAACGTTCTATTTGTATCTGCCGGATGATTTTCTGGCATACCTGCACAGTAGTTACTACAACGCTTTACTGATTTCAAATCAGTTCTTTGCACGTCAGAGTGCTGCGTATG
>MIEI01000011.1 GCA_002095305.1 Pantoea brenneri | reverse complement strand
GGCCGCTGAAGCGGACCGACAGCGGCTGGCGCGCAGCGAACCGGCTGAAAAGCTGCGGGCTACCCTGCAGCAGCGTGACGAACGGGCGAATGCGCTGCGTGAGGTACGCAGTCAGCAGCAGCAGCTGTCCGACGCACACCAGCAGGCGCTGGCTGAACAGCAACGCCAGCAGCAGCACTATGCCACCGCCCAGGCCGCGGCGGAACAGGCACGCCAGCAACAGCAGCAACAGGAGAGCCTGCTGACCGAACAGGTGATGCCGCTGGATCAGTCACTGCAGGCGCTGCAACAGCAGCTGACGCAGCAGCAGCAGGAAAAAGATCGCCAGCAGCAGCAGTGCGATCAGACTCAACGTATGCTGACCGATCAGACTCACCAGCTTACCGTCTTACAACAGGCGATCGCGGAGCAGCAAACCCTGCGTCAGCAGTTAGCCGATATGGCGCAATGGGGCGCATCGCTGCCGCTGTGGCAGGAACGATTTGCCCAGCTGGCGCAGCGCGAGGCGACCCTCGCCGGACTGGCGCAACAGCAGCAGCAACAACAGCAGAAAATCGCGGCGCAGCAAGCAGAACGGGAACAGCAGGCTAAGCAGGCATTACCACGCCAGCAGGCTGAGCAGGCCGCCGCTCAGGCGCTGCTGCAAGCGGAGCAAGTACTAACTTCGCTGCAGAAGCAGCATCCGCCAGCCGCGCTGCGAGAGGCGCTGAGCCAGCTGCACAGTCGCCGCGCGGCGCGGCAGCAGCTGTTACTGCTTTCTACCCAGTGGCACCCGCTGCATCAGCAGCTTGGTCAGCGCCAGCAGCAGCTGGCCGGGCTGGAAAAAGCTCACCAGCAGGCGGAGGCGGAATTACACAGCCTGCGCGAAAGATGGAAACGCGAGAAACAGCAGCTGGATGATGTCGATAAAATCTGCGCGCTGGAGCAGCAGATTGCCGATCTTTCGCAGTATCGCGCCCGGCTCACACCAGACCAGCCCTGTCCGCTGTGCGGCTCCTGCACGCATCCGGCAGTCGCCAGCTACAGCACGCTGGAAATCAGCGCCAATCAACAGCGACGCGCTGCCCTGCAACAGCAGGTCGATGCGCTACGCGAGGCGGGTACCGCCAAAAACGAACAGTTAAAGCAGTCGGCGATCCAGCAGCAGACGCTGCGCGACGACATTGCCGAAACCCAGCGGCAGCTTGTTGGTCTGGAGCAGCAATGGCAGGCGCTCAGCGGTGAGCTGGCACTTACCTTCACCCTGTCAGATCGCGACGCACTGACCCAGTGGCAGCAGCAGCAAAATCAACGCGAACAGCAGCTTGAGCAGCAGCGGCAGGCGCTGGAGGCGGCTGAGCAGGCCCGTCAGGCGGCAAAAGATCACCATCTTCAGCAGTCGCAGGCCTGGCAGCAGCATCTGCAGGCCGAACAGCTGGCACAGCAGTCGCTGGATAACCTGCAGCAGGCGCTGAGCGCGCTGCAACAGCGCCAGCAGCAGGAACAGGCGAGCTGGCAGCAGTTGCAGGACGCGGTACAGCAGCAGTTCAGCCAGCATGGCCTGAGCCTGCCTGCCGCCGCTGAACGAGAATCCTGGCTGGCTGTTCAGCAGTCCCGCTGGCAGCGCTGGCAGGAAAGTGAGCAATTACTCGCTAACCTGCAGCCGCAGCTGCTGCGCGGCGAAACTCAGCTGACCGCGCTGCAACAACAGGCTGAACGTGAACAGCAGCAGCTGACTACTCAGCAGCAGCAACTTCACCATCATCAAACCCGGCTCGACGAGATGCGCCAGCAGCGTCAGGCCCTGTTTGGCGATCGCGAGGTCACCGTGGCCCGCCAGCAGATGCAGGCCAGCATCCGCCAGCATGAGGCGCAGCTCGCACAGCAGCAGGAGGGGTTACAGCGGGCGCAAAGCGGAGTCAGCAGCCTGCAGGGCCAGCTGGCGGTGCTGGAGAGCCAGCAGCAGCAGCTCGTCACCCGTCTGGCTGAGGCGGAACAGACACTGCTGCAGGCGCTGACGGCCGCCGGTTTCCGTGATGAAGCCACGTTGCGCGCCGCGCTGCTGGATGAGCAGACCGCCCAGCAGCTGCGTCAACAGCTACAGCAGATCGATCAGCACCATCAGCAGCAACAGACGCGGCTGGCGGATCTGCATCAGCGGCAGGCGGCGCACCAGCAGGCGCAGCCCGCTGCGATGCCAGCCTCGGCTGAGGCGCTGGCGCAGCAGCTGGAACAGTTGCGGCTGGCGCTTCGTGACAATGCCAGCCAGCAGGGCCAGATACAGCAACAGCTACAGAGCGATGCCAGCCTGCGCCAGCAGCAGCAGAGCCTGATGACACAGATTGCAGAGGATGAAACGGTGCTGGCGCAGTGGGGACTGCTCAACGATCTGATTGGCTCCGCCAGCGGCGACAAGTTCCGGCGCTTTGCCCAGGGCTTAACGCTGGATCACCTGGTGGCGCTCGCCAACCGTCAGCTCGACCGGCTGCATGGCCGTTATCTGCTGCAGCGTCGGGCGCAGGATCTGCTGGAGCTGGACGTGGTGGATACCTGGCAGGCTGACACGGCGCGCGATACCCGCACCCTCTCCGGTGGCGAGAGCTTCCTCGTCAGCCTGGCGCTGGCGCTGGCGTTATCCGATCTGGTCAGCCACAAAACCCGTATCGAATCGCTGTTTCTGGACGAAGGCTTCGGCACGCTGGATGCGCAAACGCTCGATACCGCGCTGGACGCGCTGGATGCGCTCAACGCCAGCGGAAAAACCATCGGTGTGATCAGTCACGTTGAAGCGATGAAAGAGCGGATTCCGGTGCAGATCAAGGTGCGGAAAATGAACGGGCTGGGCTACAGCCAGCTGGAGTTGCCGCAGGGATAACGGGCGCCGCAGCGCCCGCTTTGTTGCCGATCAGCGGACGCTGATCGGCCTGTAGCGCGGACCGGTCAGCAAACCGCCCTGCTCATTCTGCGCCAGCAGGCGATTGCTGGTCAGGCCGGCAATCGAGTGAGCTTTATCGCTGACGTTGTTGGCGATCTGTTTAATCGCCGCATTGACCAGCATGCCGACCAGTCCGCCATTGTTATTGCTGCCCTGTTCACTGTCGCTGGCGGTGGCATAACCCTGCCAGATCTCTTTGCCGCTACGCAGATCAACCAGCCGCGCGGTTGCTGACACGGTGGTCACGCTGTCGATCACCCGGTAGCTGCTGCCGTAATCGGTGATCGAGATATAGAGCGCGCTGTCGGCGTGAAAGATCTTATTCAGGCGAGCCGGACTGACTGCCTGGATTTCACTGCCGCTGGTCAGGCCATTCTGCTGGAAAGTCTCTTCCACTACCGCCACCGGAAACACGTAGTAACCCGCTTCGGCCAGCGGCTGGGTCACCAGCGAGGTCAGGCTGTGAGCGGCATTAATATCCGGAGCTTTGTTTTCGGCCGGTAACACCAGAATCGACGCAGGTTTGCTGGCGCGAAACGCGCTGTAGTCATACGGTTTTTTGTGCTGCGCACAGCCGGTCAGCAGCAGCACGGCCAGTGCGCCGCCCAGGGCAATCAGTTTTTTCACCGGGTCACTCCTTGTTTGTCACTCATCAGAAAATCCATGTAAGGGCCGGCTTCCGGAAACAGCTGCTTTTCCATGGCGAACTGGCTAAAGGCTTTATTGGTATCACCGGTTTTGGCGTACAGCAGGCCGAGCTGAGCGTGCAGCCCTGGCGCGACCGGCTGGTTTACCGCACGGGCTTTTTCAACATCCAGATTCAGCGCGTCGATCTGCTTCTGCGGATCGCTATCTTTCTGGTAGTAGCTGTAAATCTGCTGCTGATAATCGCCCCAGTAGTAGAGGGTTTTCGGCGTTTTCGGCGCACAGCCAGCCAGCAGCGCAGCCGCCATCAGCAGGCCGCCCAGTGTGATCATTTTCATTTACTGCTTCCTTATTTAGCCGGACGCCAGGCGCCGCTGTTGATTCCATCCACTAAATGATCGACCGCTTCACGAATCGCCAGATCCATGACTTTGCCGTTCAGCGTCGAGTCGTAGCTGCTGGTACCGCCAAAGCCGATGATTTCCCGGGCAGAAAGCTGGTATTCGCCTGCGCCTGCGCGCTGAACACTACTTCGGAGGTGGTGACGTCCACCACGTTGAGATTAACTTTGGCGTAGGCGATCTGGCTCTTACCCCGACCGAGAATGCCCCACAGCTGCTGATCGCCGACTTCTTTGCGGCCAAACTCAGTGATATCACCGGTGATGATGTAGTTCGCGCCTTTGATATTTTGCTGGCTGCGCCTGAAGTCCGCTTCCTGCTCTAACTCTTTCAGGTTGCTGCGGTCGAGCACGCTGAAGCGGTTAGTCTGCTGCAGGTGGGTGATCAGAATGGTTTTTGACTGATTGCCCAGCCGGTCAACGCCATCGGAGAAGATGCCGTTCATATACGAAGAGCGGTTATCAAACTGACCGACGGCAATCGGACTGCGCACGCCCTGGTAAGCGGGCTGGCTGGCCGCGCGGACCTGAGGTGCCTCAATGGCTCGGGATGATTCGGTGGCGCAACCGCTGATCAGTGAAGCACTTAATAAGGTGAGTGCCGCAACGGCATATTTTCTCTGCATTTCTAATCCATGAATAAATAATAAGAAACCGCGCTCGGGGCGGTAAATTCTGGTTCTGCCGACAGTCGGAGTAATGCCATAGCATTCGCCAGTCCGGTCTGTAGACTGTCGGCAACAGCAGAACAGAACTTTAATCAGAATTGGTCAGTTCAATGAATTTAATTAATGTAATTTCGAAAATATTGCCGGGCGTTATTATCGCCGCCCTGCTCAGTGGCTGTCAGCATTCTGAACCACAGCAACGGGATAGCGTCGCCAACCTGTGTCAGCCGATGAAGGATCCCGACAGTGCATCCTGTCAGTGGACTAATCAAATGCAGCACCGACTGAATCAGCAATTCAGCGATGCGGCGCGCTATGCGGGCCAGCAATGCCTGGTCCGGCTGGAGTGGCAACAGAGTGGACGCTATGCGGTGACGCAGACTCAGGGAGATGAAGCGTTGTGCTTACGGGCGTGGCAGCTGGCAGCACAGACGCAGGGATTGCCGCCACCACCGGTGCGTACCCAACCGGCGTGGTTTGGCTTTGCGCCGCGCCAGACTAGCTTGCCAGCCCATGCTGCCGCCACTGACGCGGGCTGATGCCAAACCAGCGACGAAAGGCGCGCAAGAAGGCGCTGACTTCTGAATAACCCAGCAGCAGCGCCATTTCAGAGATCGGCAGCTGCTTCTGCTGCAGATAGTGAGTGGCCATTTCGCAGCGAACCTGATCCACCAGCGCAGTAAAGCTGCAGCCCTCTTCACGCAGCCGCCGCTGCAGCGACCAGCTCGATAGCCCCAGTTTATCGGCCACCTCTTCCAGCACCGGTTCGCCCTGCATCAGCGACAGATTAACCTGTGAGCGCGCCTGCTCTGCCAGGCTCTGCTGCGAGGCGGCCCGGTTAAGCCGGCGAATCGCATCCTGCATCACCATCAGCAACATCGGATCGCTGTCCGGCATGCTGCGCAGCAGATCGCGCTTCGGGATCACCAGCGAGTTAAACGGTTGATCGAACCAGATTGGGGCATCGAACACTTTACCGTGATCGTGCCACTGTTCCGGGCGCGGATGTTCAAAGTGAACTTCACGCGGCGCCCAGTTTTTGCCTGCCGCATGGCGAATCAGATTCATCAACATGCCCAGCGTTAGCTCCGCATCCTGACGGCGCGACAGAATAGCGCCGTGACGGACCTGATAGTCGAGCCGCCAGCACTCGCCTTTGTCCACCAGCCGGGTCAGCGTGTCGTGCTGATGCCACGGAAAGGCATTAACTACGTTGTGCAGCGCCTGCTCCAGCGTGGCCGAGCAGAGTCCGATATAGCCAATCAGGCCTAATGACTGCGGTTTAAACTGCCTGCCGTAGTGCAAACCGAAGTTATCAAAACCGGAGTGTCGTGCCGCCTCTTCCAACACCCGACAGTAGTTGACCAGCCCGAGGCTAAGCGTCGGGCTGGCCAGCCGCTCCGGATCGATGCCGCTGATGCCAAAGATGCGGTCAACGTCGCCGCCACGGGTATGAATAAAATCGCTCAGGCCAGTGGCCGCAGCGGCCAGCACGCCGTGATTGCCGGCACCCGCAGCAGCGGAGCAGGCAGCAAACGCATCGGGCTGTTTCATCATCATCGGATTCATGGTCGCCTCAGTCAGAATTCAGGGGGATCACCCACTGTCAGACTGAGCAAATTCCGTACCAGCTTAATTGTTCCGGGTTTCAGCCAGTTAGCCAGCCGGCATCGGGCAGGCAGCACTGCGGCAGCGCACTGACGCCCGCCTCTGGTGCATCAGGCACCCACCGGCAACTGCTCGCTCTCCAGATAACGACGACAGAGACGTACCGAGTGGCTGGCCCATTCGGTGCCCAGGCTCTGCGCCATCTCGGTTTCAGCGTGCGATCCTACCCAGGCGGTGAGCTGGATCCGGCGCTGGATCAGCAGCGTCGGCAGCAGCGCCATCTCCCGATCGCTGATGTGCGAGACCTGCTCGTAACCGCGGATCCAGTGATCGATCCATTCTGCCGCGCGCGGATGATGCTCAACAAAACTGATCGCGGCCGCCAGATCGTGCAGATACCAGCCCATCCCGCAGTCATCAAAGTCGATCACCCGGGTTTCGCCGTTGTGCAGCAGCAGATTGGTCAGCCGCAGATCGGCGTGGATCAGGCCATAACGATCCGATCCTTTACCAAACTGCGCCAGCGCCTCGCCCGCCTGAGCGATCGCCTGTTCGACGATCGCGTGATCGGCTGGATGCAGATGCGGCGCATCCTGCCAGCGTCCCCAGTGACTCTGCGCGCTGGTCATGGTGTGGTGATCCCAGATGATGCGCTGGAAGCCTGCCGGCGGCTGCCACTGTTTGCTGTGCTGATGCAGCCGGGCCGTAATCTGCCCCAGCTGCTGAAAGGCACGCGGGTCCACCTCGGTGGTCGGCATCTCGCCGTCAATCCAGTGGAACAGCACCACATAACGCTCGCCGCCGTCGGGCAAACGCAGCGTCAGCACGCGCTCGCCCTGGCTATCGGCTACCGCCTGCGGCACCACAATGCCGGTTTCACGCAGCGCATCCAGCCACAGCAGTTCGCTGAGAATATCCGCTTTTTGATGGTAGTCGCCGCGATGCAGCCGCAGCGCATAGCGTCTGCCGCCCGCCTGGAGCAGGAAGGTGGCATTTTCTGAGCGACAGAGCAGGCGCAGCGTGCCCTGCAGCGCGGCGGGATAATGGCCCAGCGCCTGCTGCGCCAGTGCGGTGAGTTGGGAATCAGTCAGGTTGTCATATTGTTTAGCGCTCATCAGTCCGGCTCCTGGTCACTTGCGTCACCTCAGCATGCGTTGCCAGAACCTGTGCTGCTTGACCGCAGAGCAGTCAAAGTTGACCGCAGCGTGCATCTGGCCCGGTTGTTGCCTGTGAGTTGACCGTGGAGGACAGCATTGACCGCGCCGACGTCAAGTCGCGGCCCGCAAGGCAACGGCATTATCCCTTCACTGTAGCGTAAACCATGATGTGCGGTATCACTGCCGCGCTGCACCAACAACGACGGGGATAACAGTATGACAAACAGACTCAAGCCCACTCTGGGCACCCTGCATCTGTGGGGGATCGCGGTAGGCCTGGTTATCTCAGGTGAATACTTTGGCTGGAGTTACGGCTGGGCGGTGGCGGGCACGCTGGGCTTTCTGGTCACCACCGCGTTGATTGCCACGCTCTACACCTGCTTTATTTTCAGCTTCACCGAGCTGACCACCGCGATTCCACATGCCGGAGGGCCGTTTGCCTACAGCCGCCGCGCTTTTGGTGAAACCGGCGGGCTGATTGCCGGTCTGGCCACGCTGATTGAGTTCGTCTTTGCGCCGCCGGCGATTGCGATGGCAATTGGAGCCTACCTCAACGTGCAGTATCCGGCGCTTAACCCGAAAACCGCCGCGGTCGGCGCTTACCTGCTGTTTATGACGCTCAACATTCTTGGCGTGAAACTGGCGGCGATGTTCGAACTGGTGGTCACGGTTCTGGCGGTGATTGAGCTGCTGGTGTTTATGGGCGTGGTGTCACCGGGTTTCAGCCTGGCCAACTTTGCCGCGCACGGCTGGGCCGGCAGCGACAGCTTCGGCATGCCCGCCTTTTCCGGTATTTTTGCCGCTATTCCGTTCGCCATCTGGTTTTTCCTTGCCATTGAGGGAGCTGCGATGGCGGCGGAAGAGGCAAAGGATCCGACCCGCACCATTCCTCGCGCCTACATCAGCGGCATTCTGACGCTGGTGGTGCTGGCGATCGGCGTGATGCTGATGGCAGGCGGCGCGGGCGACTGGCGCAAGCTGTCAGACATTAACGATCCGCTGCCGCAGGCGATGAAAATGATTGTCGGCGAACACTCTAACTGGATGCACATGCTGGTGTGGATCGGCCTGTTTGGGCTGGTAGCCAGCTTCCACGGCATCATTCTCGGCTATTCACGTCAGTTCTTTGCGCTGGCACGCGCTGGTTATCTGCCGCCCGGGCTGGCGAAACTGTCACGCTTCCGGACCCCGCACCGCGCCATCATTACCGGCGGCGTACTGGGGATCGCAGCGATTTACAGCGATGGCATTATTAATTTGCAGGGAATGACGCTGACGGCAGCGATGATCACCATGGCGGTGTTTGGGGCGATTGTGATGTATATCATGAGTATGCTGAGCCTGTTCCGGCTGCGCCGCAGTGCGCCGCAGCTGGCTCGCAGTTTCCGTGCACCAGGCTACCCGATAGTGCCGGGCATCGCCCTGCTGTTATCGGTGGTCTGTCTGCTGGCGATGCTGTGGTTTAACCCGATCATTGGCGCGCTGTTCTTCGCCTTTATGCTGGTGGGCTATCTCTACTTCCTTGCGACCAAAGCCCAGCGCGATCGGGCGCCACAGGACAGCATGCTGGTGGGTGAATAGCAGGGCGCGCCCTGCTATTCGGTGCTGATCAGTCGTTGAGCGGCCAGAGCCAGGCCGCTCCACGCACGCCGCTGGAATCGCCATGGTGAGCCTTCAGCACCGGCGTTTCGCATTCGCCGCCAAATACCCATTTTTTCATCAGCGTCGGCACGGTCTGATAGAGACGATCGACATTGCTCATCCCACCGCCCAGCACGATCACGTCCGGATCGATCAGATTCACCACCTGTGCCAGCGATTTTGCCAGCCGCAGTTCGTAACGGCTCATCGCCAGTTCGGCGATCGGATCCTGCTGCGCCAGCAGCGATACGATCTCCGCGCCTTTACGTGACACCCCGCTCAGCCGCTGATAATCAATAGCGAAACCGGTACCCGAGACGAAGGTTTCAATGCAGCCCTGCTGCCCACAATAACAGAGCACTTCCTGCCGATAACGTAGCTCATCCTCATCCATCCACGGCAGTGGATTGTGGCCCCACTCGCCGGCATTGCCGTTACCGCCGATGCGTGACTGACCATTGATCGCCACCCCGGCACCCGAGCCGGTGCCAATAATCACCGCAAACACCAGCGGCTGACCGGCACCTGCCCCGTCGACCGCCTCAGAAACGGCGAGACAATTCGCGTCGTTGGCGATGCGCACGTCACGATTCAGCGCCTGCGCCAGATCTTTATCCAGCGGCTGGCCGTTGAGCCAGGTGGAGTTGGCGTTTTTTACCCGCTTGCTGTAGGGCGAAATCGTGCCGGGAATACCGAGGCCGACGGTGCCGGTCTGCCCGGTTTTCTGCTCCGCCAGGCGGACCAGATCGACAATCGCCTGTACCGTTGCCTGATAGTCATCACGCGGGGTGTTGACCCGGTGACGAAACAGCTCCTGTCCGGCGTTCGATAACGCAATCACTTCTGTCTTGGTGCCACCCAAATCAATGCCTATGCGCACGGTTTATTCCTCATTATTCGTTCAGGTGGAAGATACAGTAGAAGGCGCCAGCCGGAAAGGCAATGAAACCACTCCGATGTTTCGCTATCATGCGCGCTGACTCTGTTAGACTTGTGCGCCCGATCGCGCCACGGTAAGGAATCCCGATGTTGTGGTTTAAAAATATGATGGTTTATCGTCTGAATCGTGACATTCCGTTGTCCGCAGACGAGATGGAAAAACAGCTCGACGCCTTCACTTTTTCGCCGTGTGGCAGTCAGGATATGAGCAAAACCGGCTGGGTACCGCCGATGGGCAACCGCAGCGATGCACTGACGCATGAAAACAACGGCCAGATTGTCATCTGCGCCCGTAAAGAAGAGAAAATCCTGCCGTCTCCGGTAGTGAAACAGGCGCTGGAAGCGAAAATCGACAAGCTGGAAGCGGAGCAGAGCCGCAAGCTGAAGAAGACCGAAAAAGATTCGCTGAAAGATGAAGTACTGCACAGCCTGCTGCCGCGTGCCTTCAGCCGCTTCAGCCAGACTTACCTGTGGATCGACACGGTGAACAACCTGATTATGGTTGACTGCGCCAGTGCCAAAAAAGCGGAAGATACTCTGGCGCTGCTGCGCAAAAGCCTCGGCTCACTGCCGGTGGTGCCGCTGACGCTGGAAAGCCCGATTGAACTGACCCTGACCGAATGGGTACGCTCCGGCGACGTGCCGGCCGGTTTCGCCTGATGGATGAGGCGGAGCTGAAAGCAATTCTGGAGGATGGCGGCGTGATCCGCTGCAAGAAGCAGGATCTGGTGTGCGATGAGATCGCTAATCACATCGAAGCGGGCAAGCTGGTGACCAAACTGGCGCTGGACTGGCAGGAGCGCATTCAGTTTATGCTGGCCGACGACGGTTCAGTCAAACGCCTGAAGTTCAGCGACACGCTGCGTGACCAGAATGACGATATTGATCGTGAAGATTTTGCTCAGCGTTTTGACGCCGACTTTATTCTGATGACCAGCGAACTGGCTGCGCTGACCAGCAACCTGGTGGAAGCATTAGGCGGCGAAGCCCAGCGTTAAGCCGGTGCTGCCCTGAAAGAAAATGGCCGCATTGCGGCCATTTTTTTATCCTTTCAGGTAGCGACAGAGATAGGAACTGGGTTCGCCAACCTGCAAATGAAATTCGCTGTGGCCCGGCACGTTGAACACCGAACCCGCTTCAAACCATTGCCACTCGGTTTCACCCGGCAGCAGCACCTTCAGCGACCCGCTTACCACGGTCATCTCTTCCGGCTGAGCGGTACCAAAGGTATATTCGCCTTCAGCCATCACGCCCACGCTGGCACGGCCGGTGCTCGCACTGTCAAAACCAATGGATTTAACTTTTCCGTCAAAATACTCACTAATGTTGAGCATAATACTTCCTCACAGCACATTAAGGTGTCTGGCAGTGTAGAAGGGAACTCGCTGATCTGTCACGCGAAATGATGGTCGTTTGTGATCTCTCACGTCAGCCCAGCAGTTCCGCCGCCAGTCTGGCCACCAGCTGGTTAGAGAGCAGTACCGGTACGCCAAGCCGCGACTGCAACGCGGCCCGATGCTGCTGGTGATAGCCAATACAGTCCAGCACCACCAGCCCGACATCAGCAGCCTGCAAGGTGCGGGCTGCTGCTGCGAACGTCTGCTCATCAGCCAGATAAGGGCTGGCGACGGCGAAACAGGGCGGCGATGGTAACTGCCGCCATTTACCGGCCTGTTCAACGATCTGCTCCTCTACCGGCACCACGATGCCCACCCGTTGCTGCTGCACCAGTGCGCGGATCAGCGGAGGGATAATACGATCCGGCTCCAGCAGCAGTGCGCGCCGGGTACTTAAAGTACCGAACTCGCCGGTACACAGCAGCAGAATGATGTCGTAACCGGCCTGCTCCAGCGCGCTGATTTTGCGCTGTAATCCCTGCTCCACCTTTGGTGCCGCCAGCCGTACCTGCTCACCGCTCTGCAGCCGGGAAACCAGGACCGCCTCACCCGCCGCCGGAGCATACTGCACCGCGATGTCGGCCGCGCTTAATCCATCCAGCAAACCAGCATGGTCGGTAACGGCGTCCGGCAGATGCTGGCGCAGCAGTGGCAGAATATCGCTGCGCGGTGACTGACCGATAGTCAGGGTGACCAGAGATTTAGCCATATCAGTGATTCCGCTGGCGCAAGTGCCCCAGGCTGCCGTACAGCGCCAGCAGCCGCGCATACTCTTCAGCGTCATAAAAGTGGCAGGTCTCGCGACCAAACTCTTTCGCCACTTCAACCGCAAATTTTGCCGCGGCGGCGATATCCACCTCATGACTGGCTCCGGTACCGCAGCCCGGCACCACCGATTCCGCAGTGATCGCGACCCCGACCACCGGCACATCGGTGGCGGTCGACGGTTGCAGAATGCTGTTCAGATGGTAGATGCCGTTGCCGTAGGGGGTGATGTCCTGAGTGGTAATCGGAAAGGTGACGGCCGGACGACCGGTAGTCATCTCCATGATGCGCAGCAGATCCTCAGACACCCGCAGGATGTAACCCTCTTTCACCGTGGGCGACAGCGCAAAGCCCTTGTGGTTGATGATACGGTTACCTTTGGTGGTGTCGATTGACAGAATCGCATCCACTCCCGCCATCACCTCATTATCATTCATGGTGACATCGTCAATTGGCGAATCCATAAAGTCGACCGGCTGATGCGGACGGGTTGGTGCATCCGGGCAGATGTGGGTGGTGACAATCACATCTCCGCTCAGGCGATCGCCTTTGAGCTGCATCTGGGCCAGCTTCAGCGCACTGGCGATCGCCGCCACGGCACCGTCCGCATCTGACACCATGCCGATACGGCCTGGACGCGCGCCAATACCGCCAAGACGCCCGATAATGCCCAGCGTCGGTGCAGTGCCGCCGCTGGCTTTGCCCTGGGTGCCGGGAATATCGATGCGGATAAAATCGGTACGGCCTTTAGGGCCGGTAACCCGGGTAAAACTGGCTTCCACCTGCGGATACGCGGCGAACAGATCCACCACCTGCTGCCCATCAATCAGAGCACTATCCAGTAACTCAAAAACCTGTAAGGTCTGCTGTAAACTCATGGTTAATCCTTAGCTATTTCTTACTGCTGCTGGCAAACAACGAATTAAAGAAGCTGTACAGGGCATCGCCAGCAATAAAGCCTGCCGCCATCACTTCCATCGGCGATCGGCCGCGCTCACCCCAGACACGAATGATCACGATACGCAGCGCAATACCCACCACCACCGCCCAACCGGCCATGGCGTTGTTGATCAATAAACCGGTGGCTAACAGCACGCCCAGCTGGCGTTTTGGTCCACCAATCAGCTGAATAATCGCGCCTGGGATGGCCCAGATCAGCAGGTTGCCGGCGATGCCTGGCTCTGCGCCAGCCTGAATGGTTTTGGCATAGACCCGCGCGACCGGCGGCAGCAGGTTATCGGTGAAGAACAGCGTGTGGGCATACCAGACCAACGGAATCGAGACCACAAAGGCGATCATTGCGGCGATCAGCTGAATACGACGGCCCCACAGCTCCTGCTGCATATCCGCGCCGTTACCGCGCAGGATAAAGCCCGCCTTGAGGTCGTAACCCATATCGGCAAAGGCTGGCCCGGTCGCGGCGGTAAAGCCGCACAGCAGGCAAAGCGCCAGCGGCGGGAAGCCGATCAGAATACCGATAATCAGGGTGATCAGCGCCACCGCAAACGCCGGAAACCAGCCAGAGTGCATGGCGGCAATACCGACAATCAGTTCGTGAACGAAGGCGGCAAAGGCGGCGTAGAGAATAAACAGCAGCAGCATGGCCAGCCCCATTTCACTCCACAAACCGCCGGCCAGCGCCAGCAGCGCTGAAATAATGATATAGCCCGCACTGCCCAGTCCCAGCGCCCGCTGCACTTCATTGCCGTTACGGCTGACCACCAGCGCGTCATTTTTGCGGCTGCGGATCACCATTACCACCTGAATCAGCGCCACCAGTCCGGCCCCGACCATAACGCCATGAGGAATATAGAGCGCGTTAATATCAATGCCGGCCACCGGCTGGGCATAGGCGCGCAGCAGGAAGCCAATGCCCAGCATCGACAGCGCCCAGATGTTGCCGATAAACGCGGTACCAAAGGCGGACATTGGAATCTTCAGCATCGCGCCGACGATGCCGCCCACAATGCCCATCACCAGCAGCCAGGCCTGACGTCCGCCTCTATCGCCCGCCTTAATCGCTTCTGCGGCCGCGACGCCCGGCGGCCAGGCGTTGCTGGCCGGGAAGACGCGGGTATCAAACAGCCGATAGAGCAGCCAGGCATCCAGCAGCATGGCGGCACTGACGCCACAGAACAGCGGCAGCACCAGCTGTGGCTCGCCCAGCGCCCACGGGACGGCAATTGGCATCAGTAAGCTGTTAGCAGCACCGAAAGTAGCCGAGGAGATGGCGGTCTGCGCCAGGTTCTGAATCTCTATTGAGCGATAGCGGCGAAATGCCTGCAGTGGAATGCGCGCCAGTAACATCGCAAACAGCGCGCCGATAATTGAGGTATTGGGCGTCACCCCAATGGTGGTGATTAACTGAATACCAATAATGGCACCCGCAATCGACAGAAAAATTAAAACCAGCGCAACGCCAACGTGCTTAATCGGATTTACCCGTTCCATCTATTCCCCTCTCCCTTCCCAGACGAAATGAAATAACGTTTTGCCAGCCCGCTGGCTTACGTCGTTTTTATATTTCACTGATCTGACACGCTGATCGTTGCGGCAGCAGGACGCGTGTGCGTACCGTCCCGGCGACGCACCTGAGACGTGGGGAGGCCCGCACAGACAACCGAAGCGCTGCGTAAAGAGTGGCGGTCAGATTAAAAGAAAAAGGCCCGAAGGCCTTTGTTTTTCCCTGGTGTGGCGAAATATTACGCCGATAAAATCGTTGTGACGTTACGCGCCAAATTTCTCAGCCATCTGTGCGGCGGTTGCGCGTAAGGCGTCAAGCAGTGCTGGCGGGTAGCCCGGTTCAGTCTCCTGCGACAGAAACGACAGGCAGAGCGCTACCGTTTCGCCATGATGTTTGTTGTGCACGATGACTGACAGCGAACTGATGCCAGGCAAGGTTTCATTGCGTGCCAGTGACCAGCCGTGCTGACGCACTTCAGCCAGTCTGGCACACAGCGCGTCGGGCGTTTGCGGCGAATTAGCTGAAACGACCTGCCAGTCATCACGGTAGCGCGCCTGTACCTCTTCATCGCTCAACTGGGCTAACAGCGCCCGGCCGGTAGAGGTTGCGGCAGCGGGCATCCGGCTGCCTGGCGGTGTCACCATCTGGGTAAAATGGCGACCGTGATACATACGCATAACTAATATTTCGCGTCCGGCCAGCTTAGAGACGTATCCCATGCAGCCGGTGCTTTCAGCCAGTCTGATCATCGCGGCGGAAACGCTATCGACCAGCGGTGCCGAGAGATAATGCCCGGCGACGGCCAGCAGTACGCGACCAATGTGATAGCCGCGCGTTTCGGCATCCCGCTCCAGCAATCCCTGACTCTCCATCGTCGCAAGCAGACGCGAAACGGTGCTCTTTGGCAGCGTTAATGCCTCAACCACCTCGCTAAACGTCAGGCCGACATGGCCCTGCGTCACGCCTTTATGCTGGAACAATCTGAGTACCGCGGCGGCGTTTTCGAGTGTGGTCATGCTGCTAGTTTCACTATATGGAACTGAGTTCCTGAATCGGGTAAGTCGAAAATAAAGCGTTGAGCTGAATCGGTCAAGTGACAATTTTTAGCACGGTCGATTGGCAGACGGACAAAATACGGGCAGAGAAATGATTAGCGGGGCTTTATCTGGTGACGGAGAGATCGGGCAGGACAGAAAACAGTGCAAAACCGGGTTCAGCAGAAAATTTGCACAGAATTGAAGATCGGGTCGGCGGGCTTACAGGCTGGCGTCCCTGCCAGCGGCAACGTTTTACTCTTTTTCGACGTCTTCATAACGCAGTTTGGCGTCGCGCGCTTCCTCTTCCGTTTCATGCTCGCTGATTAACGAATTCGGTTTAGGATGGTCAGCACGTAATTCGTACGACGTCACTTTGTTGGCTTCGGTGCCCTTTTCAACCGGCACAATGCGCGCTTCGCGTGGATAGGGTGGTCTTGTCGGCATACGGTCTCCCTCCGGGCTGAATAACTCTCTGTGAGACAGGCTGATGCCTGCCAGACAGTAAGTATAGACAACCCCGCCCGAAGCGGGATCAAAGCGGGAAAAATCTGAGGGTTAGCTGGCGCGCGCCAGTGACAGAGAATGCAGGATTTCATCGACCACGCCGTCGGGCGACTGCATGGCGTTAACCTGATGATGAGCCGCCGCGCGGTATAAATGGGCGCGCTCACGCAGCACCTCTTCCATCTCGTCAGCGATCGGGCGTCCGGTTAGCGTTGGCCGCTGTGCTGTTTCCGGCTGGCTCTCCAGCCGCTCCGCCAGCACTTCAGGCGAGGCGCTGAGCCAGATGACGCGGCCCTGCTCCTGCATAAAGCGGCAGTTGTGTTCCGCCAGCACCATGCCGCCGCCGGTCGCAATCACCGTCAACGGCGCAGTGACCGCCTGCAGCGATTCGGTTTCACGGGCGCGGAAGCCTTCCCAGCCTTCAGCCGCAACGATTTCCGCCACGCTGCGTTGCGTTGTCAGTTGCAGGTGGTGATCGGTATCGCAAAAGGCGTAGCCCAACGCCTGCGACAACGCTTTGCCGACGGTGGTTTTGCCGCAACCGCGTGCGCCAATCAAAAAGATGGGTAGAGACATCAGGGCCGTTCCTCCGCCTGGCCGCGTGCTGCGGCTGCATGTTTAGCTCAATAATGCGACGCATGATAACTGGAAATCTTTTTTGCCTCTACCCATCAAGCATGATTTGCGCATCGCCCTCGCTCAACTTCGGATAATTCTTTTATTTTCAAGGTGAAACCCATGCACGTTTTGTGCATGGCGGGCACCCGGTTACCGTCGCAACATTTGCTTACCGCCCCAATTTTACTTTGCAGCTTGCCGCCCCCATATACTGATAACAGTCGCAACAGGAGAGTCATCATGCAACGCGAAGAACAACAACTGATTGAAGGGCTGTTCAGCCGTCTGAAACAGGCTGAAAGCCAGACTGCGGCACGCGATGCCGCCGCCGAACAACTGATTAACCAGCACCTGCAGGCACAGCCGGGCGCGCCCTATTACATGGCGCAGGCGATTCTGATTCAGGAAGCCGCACTGAAGAAACTGAATGAGCGGGTGAGCGAGCTGGAGAGCCGCCTGGCGCAACAGCAGCCAGCGCAGAGCCGCGGTGGATTTCTGTCGGGTTTATTTGGCAGCGGATCGCGCCAGCAGCCGCCTGCTCAGCAGCAGCCGGTGTGGAACAGTGCGCCACAGCAACCAGCCCAGCCGCCGCAGTATGCCAATGCCCCGGCCCCACGCGGCACGGGCTTCCTTGGCGGTGCGCTGCAAACCGCAGTGGGCGTCGCAGGCGGCGTGGTGATGGCGGATATGCTGACCAGCATGTTTCATCATTCCCAGCCGGAAGAGATTGTAAACATCATTAACGAGCCACCGCTGCCGGAGGTGAATGACAACCTCAACACCTTTAACGGCGGTGATGAGAGCAGTTTCCTCGATCAGAACGCCGGCTGGGATAACGGCTTCGCCGACAACAGCGATCTCAACGATTTTGGTGGCAACGATTTCGACGACGACAGCTTCGTCTGAGTTCAGCGTTTCTGCTGCCTGAGCCAGCTGTCCAGCTCGTTAGCAAATTGCTGGCGGTCACGCGGATTCATCGCCGCGGGGCCGCCAGTCTGCACCCCACTTGCCCGCAGGGTATCCATAAAATCGCGCATCGTCAGCCGTTCACGAATGGTGGCCGGTGAGTAGCGTTCGCCGCGTGGATTAAGCGCCGCCGCCCCCTTTTCAATCACCTCTGCTGCCAGCGGGATATCCGCCGTGATCACCAGATCGCCCGGCTGCGCCCGTCGGACAATTTCATTATCCGCCACGTCAAACCCCGCCGGCACCTGCAGCGTACGCAGATAAGGCGAAGACGGCACGCGCAGAAACTGGTTAGCGACAAAGGTGACGGTGGTCGCCGTGCGGTCCGCAGCACGGTACAGCACCTCTTTGATGACATTCGGACAGGCGTCAGCATCGACCCAGATAGCCATCAGGATTCCTTCTTATCAGAGACAGGCCCCGATCTTGCCGGACTCCTGCGCAATGGCAAATTTTATTTGCAGTGCGGTGACCGGCCTGAGCGCGGCTGACTTGTTATTCAGGCTGGCTGAAGTAAGCTAACCCGCTCAGAACAGCGAACAATGATTAAGGAGACGGCGATGCTGGCAAAGAAAATTGGATTTATCGGCGGTGGCAACATGGCAAAGGCCATTATTGGCGGACTGATCAGCAGTGGTAACATCGCGCCGTCTGATATCTCGGTTTTCGATCGTAAACCCGAGACCAACCAGGCGCTGGCTGAGCAGTACGGCATTAACGCCGCAGAGAGCGCAGAGGCGCTGGCACGCGAGGTCGATATCCTGTTTGGCGCGGTTAAACCCAACGTCATCCTCAAAATTCTCAAGGATCTGACCGGCAGCCTGAAAAAAGAAGCGCTGGTGGTCTCCATTGCTGCCGGAGTGACGCTGGATTCGCTCTCATCGGTGCTGGGTTACGATCGCAAAATTATCCGGGCGATGCCAAATACCCCGTCGCTGGTGAGTGAAGGCATGACGTCTGTCACGCCTAACGCGCTGGTTGAGCAGAGTGAAACCGATGAGGTGGTGGCCATTTTTGAAAGCTTCGGCAAAGCTGCGGTGGTGGAAGAATATCTGATCCATTCGGTGGTCGGCGTCAGCGGTTCTGCCCCTGCCTACGTGTTTATGTTTATTGAAGCGATGGCCGATGCCGCCGTGGCTGGCGGGATGCCGCGTGCCCAGGCGTACCAGTTTGCGGCTCAGGCGGTGAAAGGCGCCGCACAGATGGTGCTGACCACCGGTAAGCATCCGGCTGAGCTGAAAGATATGGTCTGCTCGCCTGGCGGGACCACGATTGAAGCGGTCAAAGTGCTGGAAGAGAAAGGACTGCGCTCGGCGGTTATCGAAGCGATGCAGCAGTGCATGGCGAAATCGGAAAAGCTAAGCCGCAGTTAAAACCACACGTTAAGGCCGCCGTTAACGCCACAGAAACAGAGCAGGCCAGCACCTGCTCTGTTGTTTTGTGCCAGTCAGATTAGCTCTGCCGCGCCTGATAAAGCGCCACCGCCTGCGCCACCGTCATCGGCTGCTGCATACGTTCGATCAGTTCCGCAGTCAGGGTGTAGAGGCCGCATGAGCAGACCGCAGCCAGTTGCCCCTGCTGTCCATAAAACGCGATAAACGTTTTATCGGCCGGCGAGCCAAGCAGCTGGTACTCATCCCATTCAGCGGCATGGCCCAGATATTCATAGCGCGTGCCATATTGGGTGGTCCAGAAAAACGGCACACGATCGTAGTGCACCGCCTGATCCAGCATATTGCGGGCCACCGTCTGTCCCTGCTGGTGCGCCACGCGGTAGTGCTCAATGCGCAACGGTCCCTGCGCGGCTGGCCAGGTGGCGATATCACCGGCAACCCAGATGTTTTCTGCCACCCGCAGCTGAGCATCTGCCTGCAGGCTGCCATCCCCGGCGAGCGGTAAATCGTGGATAAACGGCGTCGCCGGTTTTACCCCGGTGGCAAACAGCACCACATCAGCCGCCAGTTGTTGTCCCCCTTTCAGCCGCACCGCGGTGACATGTTTGTCGCCCTGCAACGCCTCGATCTGGCCGTGAACCCATTTGACGCCATTTTCCTGATGTAGCTGCAAAAAATAGCGGCCAATCTGTTCACCGAACTGTTTCACAAACGGCAGCGGCTGGCGGGCAATCACCGTGACGTCAATGTTACGATTACGCAGCGCCGAGGCCATTTCGGTGCCGATGAAGCTGTTGCCGATGATCACAATTTGCTGGCTGGCATCCACCGCTTTCAGTAATGCGTCGGTCTGATCTTTACTGCGCAGCAGATGTACGCCGGCCAGATCGCTGCCTGGCAGGTCAGGAAGCACCGGCGTCGCCCCGCTGGCGATCAATAATTTGTCGAACGACAGTGACTCACCGTTATCGAAAATCAGCCGCTGCTGCTGGCTGTCGAGCCGGGTAACGGTGGCCGTGATGCGCTCAACGTGATCCATCACATCCTCTTTCAGCAGCTGTGGCACTTCGCTGATATCCATCTTGCCGGAGGGCACAAATTTGGTCAGCGCCGTACGGTCGTAAGGGGCATCCTGCTCGCGTTCGACCAGTACCAGCCGGCCCTTAAAGCCCTCATGACGCAGCCGCCACAGCGCGGCACTGCCGGCCGCCCCGCCGCCCAGCACCACGAAAACCGGCGCACTTGCCCCACTGCCAATCGGCGCAGCAGGCGACATCGCTTTAGGGTTCACCAGGACCTTGCCATTTTCGATCCGCAGCGGATACTGTTTCAGATCGGCCAGCGCCAGTGGTTCACACATTCTGCCATCCGCCAGATCAAACGCCGCTTTATGCCACGGGCAGACCAGCCGATCGCCGCAGATAGCGCCCTGCTCAAGCGGTGCGCCAGCATGGGGACATTTCGCCTGGTAAGCACGCACACTCTCTCCGTCCCGGATCAGCAATACCTCCACCTCACCCAGCTTCTTTTTAACCGGCTGACGCTGCGGCAACTCATTCAGGGCAACGGTAAATTGATAGTTCACGACATGGCTCCTTTTGCGTTCTGGTTATCGGATGCGCAGCAAAATATCCGCTGCTGCGCAAACCCCTACAAACAGTAAGTGTGGCAAAGGAATCACACGGCTCATGTCGGAATGTTAACGAGGCGGGTAGCGGGCTGTTTTATCAGGAAATTTAATCAGCGGAGGCGGGAAGGAAAAAGCGGCCACCCGGGTGGCCGGCAGGCGTCAGCTTTTTTTCAGGCACTGACTCATAAAGGTTTTACGGGCATCGCCCGCGAGCTGTTTATTTCCGGCTTCGCTGTTGCAGGTTTTCATTTTCATCTGCTGAGGCGACATGCCCGACAGCTTGCTGTCCTTCTTCAGACAGTCACTCATAAAGCTTTTACGGGCATCGCCTTTGAGGTTTTGTGAGCTGGCATGCTGATTACACATCGACATCTTCTCCTGCTGCGGCGTTTTATCCGCCGCGCTGGCTATACCGCTGACCAGCAGCCCTGCCATCATCATCGCCGTTAAACCGATTTTCATCGTATCTTCTCCATTGTGTGTTAGCCATTCTGATTCTGGCAGTGATTAAGCAAAGCGGGGGAATTTCAGGCGGAACTGCTGCCAGGATCGCAAATCAGGCCCGCGCCACGCACGGTCAGACACGCGGATGCCTGAGCAGCCTGTCGATGTAATTACGCAGCAGCACGGCGTTTTCATCACTGGCGTCGGCCGCATTGTCCATTGCCGTTTCAATGCTGGAGGTAATGGCCTGGTGCTGTTGCGGATCCAGCTTACGCACCAGCGCGGTGACCACGATTTCCAGCGCCTCAATCTGGGCGACCTGTTCTTTTGACGCCTCTTCTTTTTCAGCCAGTTTAACCAGTAGTTCAGCTATCAGGTTTTTCATGCTGTGATCTCAGCAGAGAAGAAAAGCAGAAATTAGCACTGGTGAAATAAAAAAAACAGAGGGCAATCCCTCTTTTGTCAGGCAGTTAACCTATGGCGCCTGGCGTGCGCCTGCACCGATGCGGGCTGTTGATGCTGGCGAAACGTTTTGCCAGCGAAAAGTGCCGCCGCGTAACGTTTCGCCCGCCTGAAACCGCCCGTTAAGCGTTAACGAGGATCGACAAAGCCGCGACCCGGCCCGCCGCCATGTCCGCCGCCATGTCCACCCCAACCGCCGCCGCCGCCCGGAGGAGGGAAAATACATCCGCTCAGCGCGGTAACCAATGCCACAACGGCAGTCAGCTTAATCAGTCGTACCATATCAACCTCAGGATAAAGAAATCGGGCTGAGTGTAGGGAGACGCCTGCAGGCCGACAAGTGAGAATCCTCCGTATCGGGCGGCTATTCATCTTTGCTGACCAGGCTTAACACTTTACAGCCAGTAAGACGCCACAATCTCAACATCTGTCGGCTAATCCGGCCCACGGCGATCCGCTTATTTTGTTCAAAACGTTAAGGCAGACGCTTTACAGTCTGAACATTTTTGCGCATTGTGAGCGCATTACAATTCAAGGAGCTCATCATGTCTCAGGCTGCTTTTCATGACATTATTTCCCGACGCGACTGGGAAAATCCGGTAATCACCGGGCTGCACCGACTGGATGCCCATCCGCCGTTCGCCAGCTGGCGCGACGAGACTGCCGCGCGCGACGATCGCCCCTCCTCCTCGTTAAAGATCCTCAACGGTCAGTGGAATTTTAGCTATTTCACGCAGCCTGAAGCGGTTCCTGCCAGCTGGCTGCTGCAGGATCTGCCCGATGCCGCCACTCTTCCGGTACCGGCAAACTGGCAGATGCACGGCTACGACGCGCCGGTCTATACCAACGTGCAATACCCGATTCCGGTCAATCCGCCTTATGTGCCGCAGCAAAACCCGACCGGTTGTTACTCGCTCACATTCACTAGCGACGCGCAGTGGCAGGCCAGCGGCCAGACCCGCATCATCTTCGACGGAGTCAACTCGGCCTTTCATCTTTGGTGTAACGGCCAGTGGATCGGCTACTCGCAGGATAGCCGTCTGCCGGCCGAATTCGATTTAACCGCCTGTCTGCGGCCCGGCAATAACCGGCTGGCGGTGATGGTGCTGCGCTGGAGCGATGGCAGCTATCTGGAAGATCAGGATATGTGGCGGATGAGCGGCATCTTCCGCGATGTCACCCTGCTGCATAAACCGACGGTCCAGCTGGCCGACGTTCAGCTTGAAACCCGGCTCAGTCCGGAATTTTCCAGTGCCGAGCTGCGGGCCGAGGTGAAGATAGCCTGGCCCGCCGCGGCCTGCGCCGATGTTAAGCTGCGCCTGACGCTGTGGCAGGGAGATCGGCAGATAGCGCAGTGCCAGCAGACGCCCGGCAGCGAGATTATTGACGAGCGCGGCCACTATCCGGAACGCGCCCTGCTGCGTCTGCGGGTGGAACAGCCCCAGTTGTGGAGCGCCGAAACGCCGCATCTTTATCGCGCCACGCTGGCGCTGCTGGATAAGAATCAGCAGGTCATCGAAGTGGAAGCCTATGACGTCGGCTTCCGTCAGGTCACGATTGATAATGGCCTGCTGTGCCTGAACGGCAAACCGTTGTTAATCCGCGGCACCAACCGTCATGAGCACCATCCTGAGCGCGGTCAGGTGATGGATGAGGAGACGATGCGCCGCGATATTACACTGATGAAACAGCACAATTTTAATGCCGTGCGCTGCTCGCACTACCCGAATCATCCGTTGTGGTACCGGCTGTGCGATCGCTACGGTTTGTATGTGGTGGATGAAGCCAATATTGAAACCCACGGCATGCAGCCGATGAACCGGCTTTCAGACGATCCGCGCTGGTTTGCTGCTTACAGCGAACGCGTAACCCGCATGGTGCAGCGCGATCGTAACCACTGCAGCATCATTATCTGGTCGCTGGGCAACGAGTCGGGGCACGGCAGCACTCATGATGCGCTCTATCGCTGGGTTAAAAGCGCCGACCCGACCCGCCCGGTCCAGTATGAAGGCGGCGGTGCCGACACCGCGGCCACCGACATTATTTGTCCGATGTACGCCCGGGTCGATCAGGATCAACCCTTCCCCGCCGTGCCGAAATGGTCGCTGAAGAAGTGGATTAGCCTGCCGGGTGAAACCCGTCCGCTGATCCTGTGTGAATACGCGCATGCGATGGGCAACAGCTTTGGCGGTTTCGCTAAATACTGGCAGGCCTTTCGTCAGTTTCCCCGCTTACAGGGCGGCTTTGTCTGGGACTGGGTCGATCAAAGCCTGACCCGCTATGACCAGCAGGGCCAGCCGTGGCAGGCTTACGGCGGCGATTTCGGCGATAAGCCTAACGACCGCCAGTTCTGTATGAACGGGCTGGTGTTTGCCGATCGCAGCCCGCACCCGGCACTGTTTGAAGCGCAGCGCGCTCAGCAGTTTTATCAGTTCGAGGCCGATGCGGCCGATCCGTTCAGCGTGACCGTCAGCAGTGAATACCTGTTCCGGCGTAGCGACAATGAAGTGCTGCGCTGGAGTATCGAGCAGGCGGGGGAACGGGTGGCTGAAGGTGAAGTGCGGCTGGACCTCGCTGCGCAGGGACGGCAACGCATTACGCTGCCGCCGCCCGCCGGGCTGCAGGGAGAATGCTGGCTCAATCTGGCGGTACATCAGGTTGAAGCCACCGAGTGGAGTCCCGCAGACTGGTGCGTTGCCTGGCATCAATGGCCGCTGCCGTCGACGCTGGTGCTGCCCTCGCCGCCGGCGTCGGGCAGTGCGCCGGTACTGCATGAGGAGGAGGGCGAAATTCACGTCACCCATCAGCAGCAGCGCTGGTGCTTTTCACGCCACAGCGGCGAACTGGCGCAGTGGTACGTTAATCAGCAACCCACGCTGCTCTCACCGTTGCGTGACTGCTTTATCCGGGCGCCGCTGGATAATGACATCGGCACCAGCGAAGCTGAACGGGTCGATCCCAATGCCTGGGCCGAGCGCTGGAAAGCCGCCGGTTATGACCAGATGACCCGCAGCCTGATATCCATCGAAGCCAGCAGCCTGCCGCAGACGGTACAAATCGACACGCTGCACGGCTGGTACGCCAATGACCAGCTGGCCTTTATCAGCCGCAAACGCTACCAGATCAGTGCCCAGGGCGAGATGCAGATAAACCTGTTCGTTGAGCAGTCACCCGGCCTGCCGCCGCCAGCGCGAATCGGTCTGCGCTGCCAGCTGGCCACCCTGCCGCAGCAGGTCAGCTGGCTCGGACTGGGGCCGCATGAAAACTATCCCGATCGCCAGTTAGCTGCCCGCTTCTCGCGCTGGCAACTGCCGTTGCAGCAGCTGACAACACCCTATGTTTTCCCGAGTGAAAACGGGTTGCGTGGAGGCACCCGCCAGCTCGACAGCGGCAGCTGGCAGGTCAGAGGCGATTTTGCCTTTTCGCTCAGCCGCTTCAGTCTGGAGCAATTACGCGACACCTCACATCGCCATCTGCTACAGCCCGAAGCGGGCTGCTGGCTGCATCTGGATCTGCATCATATGGGCGTGGGCGGCGATGATTCCTGGAGTCCGAGCGTCAGTCCTGAGTTTTTGCTGACTCAGCAGCGCTGGCAGGCGGAGCTGACGATTTGCCAGCCGACGCCGGCAGAGGGGTTTTCGGACGGCGATAGAAGCGCTTCAGAAACACCACGTTAATCAGCACCACCACGGCGGTGGCGAAGAAGACCCAACGGAAGCCCGCCACCGCCGACACCGCTGCACCGAGCAGCGGACCGGCAACGTTGCCCAGGTACATGAACGACTGGTTATAGCCAAAGATACGGCCGGTGATGTTGTCGCGTGAATGGCGCACCAGCAGCGTCTGCACCGCCGGCATCATGGCGCCATCGGCAAATCCCAGCAGAAAACGCAGTACCCCAAGCTGGGTGGCGCTGGTGACAAACGACATGGCGACAAACAGCAGCAGCGAGATCACCATAGTGGCCAGCAGAATCCGCTGGGTGCCGATGCGATCGCCTAACCGCCCCAGTCGGGGCGCGGCGAGCAGTGCTGACACGCCCGGTAACGCAGCGATAACGCCGCTGAGAAAGGCGATGTTCTCTGCGGCAGGTGCCAGTTCGCGCACAAACAGCGTCAGGATCGGGTTCACCGATCCGTTGCACATCTGAATCACCATGGTGGTGAAAAACAGACAGACCATCAGCTTCGGGTTATCCAGCGAACGGAACACCTCGCGCCCGCTGAGCTTATCTTTTTTGCTGACCGGGGTGTATCCGGTCTCTTTAATCAAAAACAAGGTGACCAGGAAGCTGACCATCAGCAGCACCGCGGTGACAATAAACACGGTGCGTAATCCGACCCAGTCTGCCAGCAGGCCGCCCAGCATCGGCCCGAGGATCACCCCGCCAATCTGACCGGTGGAGACGCAGCTCAGCGCCCAGCCGCTGCGTTCACGCGGCACCTGCGCCGCCACCAGCGCCATGGCATTAGGAATATAGCCGGAGGTCAGCCCCATCAGCGCGCGCAGCAGTAGCAGTTGCCACGCCTCGGTGACAAACGCCTGCAGCAGAATCACCACGCCCATGCCAAAAGCGGCACGCAGCAACATCAGTTTGCGCCCTTTTCGATCCGCCAGGCTGCCCCACAGCGGCGCGACCGCCGCCGAAATGACAAAGGTGATGCTGAAGGTCAGCCCAGACCACAGGCTGAGCGATTCGCCACCGCTAACGCCAAGCTGTTCAAGGTAGAGCGGCAGAAACGGAATGATCTGGCTGATCGCCAGGCCGGTAAAAAAGCAGCCAAACCAGACCGAAATCAGGTTAATTTTCCAGGGTTCAATTACGCGTGGCATCAGCAGAAGGTTTGCAGGAAAGAGAAGCTTAAGTTTACCGCGCCCCTGACTTTGTCGACTGACAAAACATGGCACAGACGGTAAAACGCTGTTTTCCGCTTTGATTCAGCATACGGCCTGGCACAAATTTTCCTTACGCCAACGTTTACAGCAGCTTCCGGTGTCAAAACCGGCCTGTAGCGCATCGGGCAATTATCACTATGAAAAAATATTTCAGCCTGTTACTGACAATTATCCCCCCCGGTTCTATGTTTAAAAAACCGCCAGTCTCGTGCGGTGCGTCGATCATTCTGACAGACGCAGTAGCCTCACAATGACGGTGCCCGCCGTCAGTAAGATGCGAGGTGAGCTGACTCAATGGAGAGAAACCCAGCCCTTATGCCACGGCGTAAGGGGCGTTGTTGTTTTAGCGGAGGTAGGGAATGAGAGTGCAACCTAACAGCGCCAGCCGAGCTATCACCGACTATTTCAATAGCCCGGACTGGCGGATACCGCCTGAGTCTGACCTGCTGGCGGTCATACTGCGTGAACTGATGGAGGCGGGACAGCCCGCCACCAATAAGACCATCGTCGCACGGGTGATCGACAAACTCGAGGTCGAAGGCGATGAGACGCGGCTACAGAATTACCGCACCCTGCTGGCGCAGCTGATGGAAACGCGGCCGGAAGAGTAGTCGCTTATTTCACCCAGCGCAGCTGATCGGCTTCGCTGACGCTGGCGCGTCCGCTGCTGCGCTGAAACAGACAAAGCTCCCGTCCACGCTTATTCCGCATCTGTGGCTGCGGATAGCGGCCTTCCAGCAGCAGCGCGCTGTAACCCACGCTATCGTCATAATCGATAATCTCGCCGAGGACTCTGACCTTGCTCAGGGTGCTGGCGTTGATACAGGCCTGCGTCATCACCTGACGGCTCTGCTGCCAGGCAGTGTCGGTTGAGGCGTACGCCAGTGACGAACTGAGAAGTAGGACGGGCAGGAACGCCCCGATGATCCGCTGCATTTGTGCTCCCTTATCGCACTGAAGGCGATAAAAAAATTCCCGCCGGAGCGGGAATAAACAAGACGAGCATTGTCTATGGAGAGTGACGAGGAAGTCTCTTAAACGCCGCTCTATCCTCGCCTGCCGTTATGACAATGCTATGACAAACCGCCTGATTCAGGGTTAACCGCAATAAACCTGGCTGATATTGCCGCTCTTGTCAGCCAGGAAGTTCAGCCGGCTGAGGTTGAAGTCCATGGTGACGGCGGAGTTATACGGGATAGCCCGCACCTTCTGGTCAAAATGCTGACCCTGCAGTGAGGTTAATGGTTTGCCGACATAATGCTGATACTGCGAGGCACCGCAGCGGTCCGCTTCCGGGTCCTGCGGCGCGGTGGTGGTGTCGGGTTTGCTGGCAGATTGACAGGCCGTTAATGTAAACAGACCCAGCACCAGCAGCGCTTTTCCATAATGTTTCACGTGTGATCTCCTGTTGGACGTGTAAAACCCTGCCCCAAGAGTAGCAAAGCGCGCCCGCTGAGCTGAACCCTAAAAAAGTAAAGTTATCCCCACTGACCGCCAATTCGCTGCGCTATCAGCGTCATTTTTTAAGATTAATCGCACTTGCTGCCTAAAAATACGACAGTCAGCGGCTAAAATACTTAAGAATATTCTGAGGTCCAGAGAGGTGAAATCATGGAACTTATCATTTTTATCGTCTGTGCCATGCTGATGACCGCCGTGGCCGTTAAAGTCCGCTAACTCTGCTCAGGCGGACTTTGCGTAGTTCTTTCCAGAAGCGTGCTGAATGCGGCCAGCGGCATCGGTCGACCGAGGAAGTAGCCTTGCCCCTCTTCGCACGATAGCAGCTTGAGCTGATTCAGTTGCGCTTCTGTCTCAATCCCCTCTGCGGTAATAGTCAACGCAAACGCGCGCGCCAGCGCAATAATCCCTGCCACTACCGACTGCGCCTGTTGTGACTCCGGAAAATCTTTCATCCATGAACGATCGATCTTCAGACCGTTGAACGGGAAAGTTTTCAGGTAGCCGAGCGCAGCATAGCCGGTGCCAAAATCGTCAACCGTCAGACGCACGCCCAGCGAGCGCAAACCCTGCATCACTTCCAGCGCGTGCTGGGGATGTTCAAAGGTGACATTTTCGGTAATTTCCAGCTCCAGCCGCGTCGCTGGCAGGCCGCTGCGCGCCAGCGTATTCGCCACCCGCTGAACCAGGTCGGTGGTGCGAAACTCCATCGGGGAAATATTAACCGACACATAACGATCGCCTCCCCAGGCCAGCGCATCTTCACAGGCGCGCATCAGTACCCAGTCGCTGATGGTAGCGATCAGCCCGCTCTCTTCCGCCAGCGGTATAAAGCGATCCGGCGTGATCCACTGATCAGGCGCGATCTGCCAGCGGATCAATGCTTCTGCGCCGGCCAGTTGTCCGCTCAGCAGCTGATAGCGCGGCTGATAGTGCAGCCGGAATTCGTTGTTCTTTAGCGCTTTCTCAATACGCTGCGCCATGTCGCGCTTACTGTTGCGCTGGTTCGCCATCTCGTTGGCGTACCAGACCCACTGATTACGTCCGGCTTCACGCGCTTCATTCAGCGCAATGTCGGACATCCGCAGTAGCGCTTCCGGGTGGCTGGCATCCTGTGGCGCACAGGCGATGCCGAGGCTGGCGGTGAGGTAGTGAACGTGCTGGCCAGTGGTGATCGGCTGCTGGACGTCGTGTACCAGTTGGGCGCAACGTTCATCGACCTTGTCACGGCTGCCTTCACGCAGCACCAGTACAAACTCATCGCCGCCCAGCCGCGCCGCCAGCTCATGCGGCCCGATAGCGCTTTTCAGGCGCTGGGCCATCTGATTCAGTACGCCATCGCCTGCCGCATGGCCCCAGGTTTCGTTGATCGGCCGGAATTGATCGAGATCGAGGCTGATAATCATCAGCGGATTGCTTTCGTCGGCCAGCTCAAGATGGTGCGTCAGGAACTCCTGCAAATGGACGCGGTTGGGCAAGCCGGTTAATACATCGTGACGCGACAGGAACTGAATACGCGCTTCGGCCTCCATTCCCTGGGTAATGTCTGACACCGTGCCGCGGAAACCGATGCAGCGCCGATCGTGCCAGACGGTTTTCGCCACCAGCTGACCAATCCGCCGGTCTCCGTGCGCCGACATAAACTGGCAGCGCAGCGGCATCTGTTGCGGCTCCTGCTCCTGGCGAAGTAGCCAGGTGACCAGTGAATGGCTGGGGTGAGTCAGCAAGTGATCGATATGACGCCCCAGCCACTGGGAGATTTCATGGCCGGTTACGGTGTGAAAACGCGCCGACAGGTAGATCAGGCGGCCCTCTTCATCGGTCTCCCAGATCCAGTCCGACGCGGCTTCAGCCAGATCGCGGAAACGGGCCTCGCTGTTTGCCAGCTCCTGCTGACTGATCGCCAGCATGGCAAAGCGTCGATCGGAGAGAATGGCGTTGTACAGCGCGTGACGGCTGACGCGGCGGGTGATCATCCCGATAATAATCGCCATCATCACCAGCAGCGGCAGCAGGAACCAGATCAGCCCCATGCCCGGCATTTTCGGCGTCCAGCGCAGCACCATCGGCGTACTGCCGGTAATCGGCTGCAGCATCCGCGGTTCGCGTTCGGCATCCAGCGCGCTGCTGGCCAGCCGCGGTCCGCGCACGTCCAGCGCCGCACCCAGCTCTTTCAGCTTGGCGGGGGTAAACAGATTCACGAACACCATGATCGACGGCGGCCCCGATTTCAGCGGCAGCGCAGCGACTTTGCCGCGGCTGATCGGCGCGGCGACCACAATGGCTGCCTGACGATTAATGATGGCGTTACGCACCAGAGCAGCGTTGTTGAGCTGACGCGCGGCTGCAATCATTTCGCGGCTCTGACTGCCAAGCCAGGCTTCCAGCGGCGTATCGGAGAGCTGGCCGTTAATCACCGCGTAGCTGGTGCGTCCGTGACCGTCGACGACGAACACGCCCTCGTAGTGATACTCCTCATACAGGCCCGGTCCAAAGTTCTCTTCGTCGTAGGCCCAGACTTTATTCACCGTCAGGTGCAGGTTACGCCAGGCCTCACCCCAGAAGGCATAGTCACGGATATCGGTGACCATCGCGTCCTGGCGACTTTTCCACGTTTGCTGCATCAGCAACTGGTCGTGCGCCATCGACTCGCTATTCTGTCGCTGAGCGATGGTCAGCACCATCAGCATCGACAGTATCAGCACACCGAACAGCAGCAGCGAAAGCGTGCGCAGGCTGCGCCGCGTAAAGCGGACAGTGCGATCTTCCGCTGCATGCGCAAAAGAGGGTGACGGCGGTGCCGGAGGGTCAAAAGTCATTAAAAGTACTCACTACACGACATAAAGTCCGTTTGGGATAACAGGCCCGCCCGGTGAAGCGCCGAGCTGACCCGATTTGTTTCCTCAGTTATCGGCCCGTGCCGTCGGGTGTTTAGTCTGCGGTTAAAATTTAGCGCTTAAATATTGTGTCATTGGCTGACTCGACAGCGATCAGGCGCATTGCTACTATGCGCTAACCTTCGCTGGCTGGGTCGCCTATGAATACCAATTCCGACAGAGTGACACTGACGCTGTTCTACGTCGGCAGCTTTGTGGTCTATTACCTTGTCACCATGCTGATCACGCTGTTCCCTAATTACGGCGTGCTGCGTAATGACGGTCTGCTGGTGCCGGTGCTCTGTTTGTTTGAATTTGCGGTGATCTATCCGCTCTATCGCTTTTACTGTCAGCGCCGCACCGATTTACCGCTGGGTGAACTGCGTACGCTGCAGACGCTGCTGTTTACCGGCGCGCTGTTTGTGCTGATGGCGGCGCAGATGCAGTTTATGCAGCCGGAAGGCTGGCTGGTGATGCAGGCGCAGCAGGGACGTAACTCGTTGCTGATCCTGCTGCTGACGGCGGTGCTGCTGGCACCGGTGTTTGAAGAGGTGCTGTTTCGCGGTTTTCTGTTGCAGGCTTTCCTGTTGTGGGCGCCCCGCAGCCGCTTCGCCTGTATGTTGCTCACCTCGCTGCTGTTCGCGGTGATGCATACCCAATACGTTCACTGGCAGACGATTATCGCACTGACGCTGTTTTCGCTGCTGCTGTGCTACGCGCGCTTACGCAGTAATAGCCTGGCGTTGCCGATTTTCCTCCACACCCTCAATAACCTGATCGCCCTGCTGCCTGCCTGGTATTTCGCGGGCTGAGGGTGCCCGGTTCTCTCGCCTGCAGTCCCGTATCGCTGTCGGCCTTCCGGTCTGCGGGTGGCTATAGCTCGGGCGGGTAATGCTGCCCCCGACGCGTTTGACTATACTGGATCAAAAAAAGGGATAAAAAGCACCACAGTCCGGACCACCAGACCGTGCAAAGGAGTCGATCTATGTTAATTGGATTTGTGTTATTAGTGAGCGCGTGCGGCTACGATGCCTGTGAGGCTTTACCGGTTTCGGAGCACATCTTTCCGACCAAAAGCGCCTGTGAAACCATGGCGAACCGTATTCATAAAGTCAGGCCCAATGTGGTCCTGCTGTGCGGTGAAGTGCATCGTTAAAACAGGGCCAACTACAATAAACCCGACTGTAACGTTGCAAGCTGACGCTTTAGCGTACAAAATATGAGCTGTTGTTGACTACTACCGTTGTGAATCCCATGAAAACATCACGTCCCCGTCGTCCAAACGGACGCTGGGTTTATTACATTTTGTATGATGGCATTCTGTGGCCCTGCCCGGTTCGCTGGGAATGGGAAAGCGGCTTCGGCGGCTGGTTGCCGTTTTACTATACGCCGACCTTTGAGTTTGTGGTCGGTGACCCACGCAAGGCGTATCGCATTGCGCGCAGCGACGTGCGTGCCCGGCGGCGGGAAGACGCGTACGTCTGATCGGCATTATTGTCACGGCGGCGTGAAAAGTTGACGTCCGGGCGACGCTATTGCCACGGCAGCCAGGAGGCGGTCAGCAGGAAGTGAATCGCTTCAAGTACCAGTATCACCATCAATAATATGCCCAGCTTATGGCGGCAGATCCTGTTCATCCGGTCAGGCCCAAATCATCGCAGCCCAGCGTATCAGCAGCAGCGCGCCACAGATGCAAAACAGAACCAGCACCATTTTCCAGTGCTTTTTTGCCGCCCGATACTTCGTCACATCGGTTTCCTCCCTGTCAGAAAGCGAAGATGCGCCACAAGGCGCATCTGATTCGGTCAGCTGCAGGACCGGTACTGCGTAGCATAACGCCCCGGCCGCAAAAAGGCGACCGGTGGACGGCATCAGTTATTCAGGGTGTAGTCCAGCGTGATTTCCGCATTCAGCACCTGAGAAACCGGGCAACCCGCTTTGGCTTTATTGATGATCTCATCGAAGGTCGATTCATCAATGCCTGGCAGCGAAATGGTGCTGGTCAGCGCTATTTTGGTAATGGCGAAGCCGTCACCTTTCTTATCCAGCGAGACGTCCGCAGTGGTGTCGATACTTTCTGGCGGATGACCCGCCTGGCCCAGCATCAGCGATAACGCCATGGAGAAACAGGCTGCATGCGCCGCACCAATCAGCTCTTCCGGGTTGGTGCCCTTCTCGCCTTCAAAGCGGGTGTTGAAACCATAAGGT
This sequence comes from Pantoea brenneri, assembly GCA_002095305.1. Lineage (GTDB taxonomy): Bacteria > Pseudomonadota > Gammaproteobacteria > Enterobacterales > Enterobacteriaceae > Pantoea > Pantoea brenneri. The sequence continues at coordinate 59,629 of MIEI01000011.1, read as the reverse complement.
TGCTGGCTCAGCACGCCACTTTCGGTGCTGACGGTGCCTTTGCCCTTGATATCGCCTTCCCAGTGCGCCGAACCTTTCTTATGAATGGTCATGTTATTCCTCCTGTTGGTAAAGAAGCTAAGTATAGACAACGTCTGCGTTTTCGCCGGTTAACTTACTGCGCGCGGCCGTGGCGGGGTGCTCTGCGGGTTCAGCACCGCCTCGGCCTGCACCAGTGATTCACGGGTGATCTCGCTGATTGACTTCGCCCCGGTCAGGGTCATCGCAACCCGCATCTCTTTCTCGATCAGATTGAGCAGGTTCTCGACGCCACGCTGGCCGTGGGTCGCCAGCGCATAGATAAAGGCCCGTCCCAGCAGGACGCTGTCTGCGCCGAGCGCAATCATCCGCACCACATCCAGACCGTTGCGGATACCGCTATCGGCCAGAATGGTGATATCGCCTTTCACCGCATCAGCAATAGCCGGCAGCGCACGCGCGGACGACAGCACGCCATCCAGCTGCCGTCCGCCATGGTTGGAGACCACGATACCGTCAGCGCCAAAACGCACCGCATCACGCGCATCCTCCGGATCGAGGATCCCTTTGATCACCATCGGGCCATCCCAGAATTCACGGATCCACTCCAGGTCTTTCCAGCTGATCGAAGGATCAAAGTTGTTCGCCAGCCAGCCGATGTAATCTTCCAGCCCGGTCGGTTTACCCAGATAGGTTGAAATATTGCCCAGATCGTGTGGCCGTCCCTGCAATCCGACATCCAGCGCCCACTGCGGATGGGTGACCGCCTGCCAGTAGCGGCGCAGCGGCGCATGGTTACCGCTCATGCCGGAGTGCGCGTCACGGTAACGCGCCCCTGGCGTCGGCATATCGACGGTAAACACCAGCGTCGAGCAGCCGGCGGCTTTGGCGCGCTCCAGCGCATTGCGCATAAACCCCCGGTCGCGCAGCACGTAGAGCTGGAACCACATCGGGCGATTAATCTGCGGTGCGACCTCTTCAATCGGGCAGACGGAAACCGTCGACAGAGTAAACGGAATCCCTTTCAGCGCCGCCGCCCGCGCCGCCTGCACTTCACCACGACGGGCATACATGCCACACAGGCCGACCGGTGCCAGCGCCACCGGCATTGACAGCGTCTCATTGAATAATTTCGTTTCCAGGCTCAGCTCTGACATGTTCTTCAGAATGCGCTGGCGCAGCGCCACGTCAGAGAGATCCTCCACATTACGGCGCAGGGTGTGCTCGGCATACGCCCCGCCATCGAGATAGTGGAACAGGAAAGGTGGCAGGATGCGTTGCGCGGCGGCGCGATAGTCACTGGCAGCAGAGATAATCATCAATCAGATTCCTTACGGTTACGTGATTCAGTGTCCGGTAAGCGGGTGATGCGCGCCTGGCGCGCTTCATCCTCATGCAGATTTTTCATCGTGGTGTGAACAAACCCGAGATGCTGCATCGCCGCCTGGCGTGCGCCCTCGGCATCCCCGGCGAGAATGGCGTCCAGCAGCGCCTGATGTTGCTCCGTCAGCCGGGCGAATATCGCCGGCTGGGTATACATCCGCTGGCGGCTTTGCATCACCGAGGATTGCAGCAGTTCGAAGAAACCGCGCATGGTTTGCAGCAGCACCAGATTGTGAGAGGCCTCGGCAATCGCCAGGTGAAAGCGCACGTCAGCCTGAGCGGCAAGGTCAGGATCGTCACTCTCTTTCAGCTTCAGCGTAGCGTCGAAGGCGTACTGCAGCCGCTCGCGATCCGCCTCGGTGGCACGCAGCGCTGCGTGCCAGGCGGTGCTGGCTTCAATCGCATGTCGTGCCTCGAGAATGTCGTAGCGATAGTCAGGATCGTCGCGTAACAACTGGCGAATCGGTTCAACGATGCGCTGTTCCGACCAGGGTTCCAGCTGTTGCCGGACCCAGGTGCCGCCGCCGCGACGGCTGACCAGCATGCCGCCGCTGATCAGCTGCTGTAACGCTTCACGCAGCGACGAGCGCGACACCCCGAGTTCGGCCGAGAGCTGCCGCTCAGCAGGCAGCCGCATGCCCGGTGTCAGTTGATGTTCAGTGATATACGCCCGGAGGCGCGTCACCAGCGGATCGGAAACGGTATTCATGGAATCATCCAGGGGAAGACATATGCCTGCAGCGTGGTAATCACGCCGACCATACAGGTAAAAATCAGGCTGTGTTTAACGGTAAAGCGGAACAGGTCAGACTCTTTGCCAACCAGTCCGACCGCCGCACAGGCGATGGCGATCGACTGCGGCGAGATCATCTTGCCGGTGACGCCGCCGGTGGTGTTGGCCGCCACCAGCAGCACGTCCGATACGCCAATCTGCTGCGCGGTAGTGGCCTGCAGCGCGGCGAACAGGGCGTTCGACGAGGTATCCGAGCCGGTCAGGAACACCCCGAGCCAGCCGAGGAACGGCGAGAAAAAGGTAAAGGCGTGGCCGGTGTGCGCCAGCGCTAACGCCAGGGTGGCTGACAGGCCGGAGTAGTTAGAGATAAAGGCGAAGGCCAGCACCATGCCAATCGAGTAGATCGGCAGCGCCAGCTCTTTCAGCGTTTCACCAAAAGTTTGCAGCGCAGCCCTGGGTTTCATCTTCAGGTAGAGTACCGCGACGATCGCCGCAATCAGGATCGCGGTGCCGGTGGCGGAAAAGAGATCGAACTTAAAGATAGCCGGATAAGGCGTGGCGCTGCCTACGACCGGCGGCATACGCGCTACCCCTTCGTTGAGCAGCGGCACCGGTACGTTCAGCACCCAGTCAGCCAGCGCGCCGCCTTTGGCGAACAGCGCTTTAAACGGCGGGATGCTCCACAATGTGACGGTCGCAGTCAGAAACAGGAACGGCATCCAGGCGCGTACCACCTGCCCGAGCCGGTATTTTTGCTGTACCACCGGCTGAACGGCGGGCTGCTCGCCTGGCGCTGCGCCGCCATTCTCAAAGCGGAAAATACGCACCGGCTTCCAGACGCGCAGAAACAGCGTCAGCGAAATCAGCGAGGCCAGAGACGAGATGATATCCGGCAGTTCCGGCCCGAGAAAGTTGGAGCTAAGGAACTGGGCGATAGCAAACGATCCGCCGGCCACCAGCACCGCCGGCCAGGTCTCTTTGACGCCGCGCCAGCCATCCATGATCGCCATAATCCAGAACAGCACGATCAGCGTCAGCAGCGGTAACTGCCGCCCGGCCATCTGCCCGATGGCGAAGCTGTCGAGTCCGGTCACCTGCCCCGCCACAATAATCGGAATGCCCATCGCGCCAAAGGCGACCGGCGCGGTATTCACGATCAGGCACAGCCCGGCAGCATACAGCGGATTAAAACCCAGCCCGACCAGCAGCGCGGCGGTGATCGCCACTGGCGCGCCAAAGCCGGCGGCCCCTTCAAGGAAGGCACCAAACGAGAAGCCGACAATCAGCATCTGCAGGCGCTGATCGGGCGTAATCGACAGGATTGAGGCGCGGATAATATCGAACTGACCGGTTTTAACCGAAATTTTGTAGACGAAGACCGCCGCGACAATGATCCAGGCGATTGGCCACAGGCCATAGAGAAAGCCATAAACCACCGACGCCAGTGCCTGCGCCACCGGCATCTGATAGAGAAACAGTGCCACCAGCAGCGCCAGTCCACAGTGATGCTGGCCGCCAGATAACCTTTCAGCCTGAGCTTGATCAGCGCAAAAAAGAAAAACAGAATCGGAATCAGCGCCACCAGGCTTGAAAGCCAGATATTGCCCAACGGATCGTAATTTTGTTGCCACAGCTGCATGCCGCTATCTCCAGAGGAAGAGGAAACGTGGTACGCGTACAGCCGCCTGCCGCGCACCATCAGCCCGATGCGATATTTGGTCTGACCAAAAATCACATCCTCGGGCTTTATGGCAACAGATAGTTAATGCATTGTTAATGCAAGGCAACAAAAGCGGCGTAAATTTTCCCGATGTGTGAACCACAGAAAAATTTTTCCGCAATTGGTAGGACCAAAATCAATGATGCTGCTCGGGAAAGGCCTGCGGATAGCTGCGCGGATGAAACCGCAGGTTAAGCACGATCAGCACCAGCGTGACTGTCGCCTGTAGCAGCCAGACGCTGGTGAAATGATCGGTCAGCGTACGCAGCTGTCCGGCGATAAACGGCATGCTGCCAGCGATTATAAAACCGATACCCTGCATAAACGCCACCAGCCGCGCACCTGCCTGCGGTTGTGCCAGATGATCCAGCGCCAGAACCAGCGCCAGCGGGAACGCGCCGCCGAGCCCGACACCCGCGATCCCGGCCCAGAGCACGGTGCCGCCTGCGGTGCCAGCAGAAAACCGAGCATGCCGCAAAGCTGCAGCGTCAGGGTCAACAGCAGCAGCGGCCGGCGATCGTTACCGCGTGCCAGCAGCGGCAGCAGCAGCGCACCTGTCACCTGACAACCAATCATCATGCCCAGCAGCGAGCCACCGGCCTGGGCGCTCCAGCCCAGCTGATGATAGAAATCGGGCAGCCAGGCAACGCAGATCGCATAACCGCCGTTTACCAGCCCGAAACTTAACGCCAGCGTCCAGGCGCGGGTTTTGCGCCACAAGGCGGGCAGCGCGACCGCCGCCGCTTTTGCTGGCGCAGCGGTCGGAATAAACAGCCACAGCCACAGCAACAGCGCCAGCACCACCGGCAGCGTCCAGCTGCTCAGCGCGCCCTGCCAGCCGACATGCGCATTCAGCCACGGCGTCAGCGCCGCGCCAATTCCACCGCCGCCCATCAGCGCGCCGGCCCACAGGCCAGTCACCGGCGCACTGCGACGGCTAAAGCGCTGACGAATCAGCCCTGGCATCGCCATCTGCACCACGCCAATTCCCGCGCCGCCCGGTATCGTGCTCAGCACCAGCCAGCGACCATCGCTGATAAATAGCCGGCTCACCAGCGCCAGCAGCAGCAGAAACAGGCCGCCCAGCAGGAGCTTACGCACCGAAAAGCGCTGCATCAGCCGGGCGCTGGTCAGGGCGATCATCCCCATCATCATCATCGGCACGGCGGGCAGCAGCGACGCCGCCAGCGGCGACAGCCCAATACTCTGTCGTAACTGTTCGAGCAGCGGACTGACCGAAGTCATCAGGGGCCGCATATTCAGCCCGGCCAGCACCAGCGCCGCCAGCAGCAGCTTATTTTCTCTGTTCATCACACATCCGCAGCGTTAAAAGTTGTCAGCCTGACAGCAGACGGTACTATTTGGAAATAAAATATTACTCTGCCAGGTAGTGGGAAAATGAATCGTCAGCCGATGTTTACGCCGCAGCAACTGCTTAGCTTTGTGGCGGTGTGTGAAACTGCCAGCTTTACCCGCGCCGCTGATCGGGTGCATCTGTCGCAATCAACCGTCAGTCAGCAGGTACGGCGGCTGGAAGAGATGGTCGGTAAAGATTTGCTGGTGCGCTCGTCACATCAGGTTCAGATCACCGAAGAGGGCGAAAAATTGCTGGGCTATGCCCGCCGGATTATCGCCCTGAACGGTGAGGCGCACGACGTGCTGAGCGATCAATGGCGCGATGGCGTGCTGCGTCTTGGCGTACCGGAAGATTTCGCCGCACCGACGGCGGGCCTGCTGGCCGATTTCAGTCGCGATCATCCCCAGCTGCGACTGGATGTGATGAGCGGTATGCAGGTCGAGCTGCGCCGGGCCTGGCAACGTGAAGAACTCGATATCATGCTGATCAAGCAGACCTATGGCGAGCGTCCGCTGGCGTCGCGTCCGGAACCGCTGCTGTGGCTCGACAGCGCGGCGTCACCCTGTTTTGAACAGACGCCAGTGCCGCTGGTACTGTTTCCGCAGCTGGGATTGTACCGCGATGAGGTCTGCCAGACGCTTGATGCGCTGGGGCGCAGTTGGCGTATCAGCTACAGCAGCGCCAGTCTGGTGGCGCTTGCTGCCGCCAGTGCCGAAGGGCTGGGCCTGACCTTGCTGCCCGCCAGTTGCCGCCTGCCGCAACATCGGGTGCTCGGCAGCGAACAGGGACTACCGGTGATCGATAGCTTCGAGCTGGCGCTGTTCTGTCGTCAGCCACAGGAACCGTTGCAGCGTGAGCTGGCTGAAGCGCTGGTGGCATTTGGTCAGTTACGCTGGCAGTGAAATTTCCACTAGCCAGCAGTGGAAAATAACGCAGCAAAGCGGCCGGCCATTTGTCAGATTAACCGCTTACCCACATTGCAGGAGCCTCTGATGCCCACTTCCCCTTCGCCAGGCCGCCGTGACTTTCTCAGCCAGAGCGTGCGCTGGACCGCGGCAGGCGGTCTGCTGGCCGCCGGCTTTAGCCAGGCCAGCGTGACAGCCAGTGGCCCATCAACAGCCACGAAGCAGTCGACCGCCCTGCCGCATCAGGATCGCTATCTGCTGCGCAACGTGCGGCTGGAAGAGGGATTTGAACGCGAGGGCGACGAGATTATTGCCACCCGCACCGCGCTTTACGACATCAGCGTGCGTGACGGCAAAATTGATCGGCTGCAACCGGCAGGCCAGGGCGACGCTTCGCTGCCGGCGTGGGATGCGCATGGCGCGCTGCTGCTGCCCGCCACTCAGGATATGCATATCCACCTTGATAAGACCTTTTATGGTGGCCCATGGCAGGCACCACGTCCGCGTCAGGGCAAAACGATTATGGATATGATCGCCCGGGAGCAGGTGCTGATCCCACAGCTGCTGCCGCATTCTCAGGCGCGAGCCGAAGGATTGATTGCGCTGCTGAACGCCAAAGGCACCACCCGCGCCCGTAGCCATTGCAATATCGATCCGGTCAGCGGCCTGCAAAGCCTTGATCACCTGCAGGCAGCGCTGGCCAATCATCCCGCGTTTTCCTGTGAAATCGTAGCCTTTCCGCAGCACGGCCTGCTGCATTCTCAGGTTGATGGCCTGATGCGCGAAGCAATGCAGCGCGGCGTCCAGTACGTTGGCGGACTCGATCCCACTAACGTTGATGGCGCGATGGAAAAATCGCTGGATACGATGTTCCGGATTGCGCTCGATTATCAGCGTGGCGTCGATATTCATCTGCACGAAACTTCAGCGGCAGGCGTGGCGGCGATTCAGTACATGATCGATACCGTGGCCCGTAACCCTGCCCTGAAGGGCAAAGTGACCCTGAGCCACGGCTTTGCGCTGGCAACACTGGAAGGCAGCGCGCTGGCAAGGATGATTGAAGGGCTGGCTGAGCAGCAGTTCAGCGTCGCCTCGACTCTGCCGATCGGCAAACTCACCATGCCGATTCCGCAGTTACAGGCGGCCGGCATTAACGTAATGACCGGCACCGATAGCGTTATCGATCACTGGTCGCCGTTTGGCACCGGCAGCATGCTGGAAAAAGCCAATTTGTATGCGCAGCTCTATCGGGGATCGGATGAGTTTTCGCTGTCACGGGCGCTGGCGATTGCTACCGGTAATCAGCTGCCGCTGTCGGCAACAGGCGAGCGTCAGTGGCCGAAATCGGGCGATGAAGCCAGTATGATGCTGGTGGCGGCAAGTTGTTCTGCAGAAGCGGTGGCCCGTATTTCACCGGTGGTGGCGACTTTTTCACGCGGTAAAGCGGTATTTGCACTGGCCTCCGCCTGAAATAACAGAGCCTCCGGTTCGGAGGCTCTGCATTTACCTGAATGGACCCGCCTGTCAGGCGGTTTTAGCCCATTTATCATTCGACATCAGTTCCATTGCCAGCGCATATAAGCGACGATCTTCCTGATCACAGGGCTCATCTTCCGCATAACAGCCGATCATCGAAGCGATCTTATCGGCTGATAAGCTCTCTCCATGAACGTGCAGTGTCAGTACGGCGCGGCCTACTATTTTAAGCACATTCTCATGTGGTCCCTGGATGCTATTACTCAATGAAAATACCCTCTACCGGTCGTTGTACCAGGAATATGGCGCGCTAAATATAAAGCAATTAGCGCCAGATTTTTATCGGCATTAAGGGTGATATTTTTTAATGATTAATTCTTTTACTGGAGTTATTTTTAAGGAGTTATCTGATTAACAATGAAATAAATTTTTAAAAACGGCAGGTTATAAACTAATGACTGGCCTTGCTGGATAAACGCAACGGTAGTATTTTCTTTGACCATCGCCAAAGGATTAAAAAAAAACACCAATTCCGGTGTCACTTCGGTTAATTCTTATCCGATCTTCACCAGATTGTTTCATACTGCTTACCTCAAGGTTCCCGTTGCCGTCAGGCCGGCTTTCTGCCAGACTTGCGCGCGCAATAATGCCCTCCACTTTCAGCCTCAGAGGCCGCGCCCGTGACCGCTTTTTCTACCCTCAATACGCTTCCCGATAGCCAGCTCGATAACCTGCGCGAGATGGGCTATACCAGCATGACGCCAGTTCAGGCCGCCACGCTGCCCGCCATTCTGCAGGGTCGTGACGTGCGCGCGCAGGCAAAAACCGGCAGCGGGAAAACCGCCGCTTTTGGTATTGGCTTACTGCAACATATCGACAGTGCCCGGTTCCAGACCCAGGCGCTGATTCTCTGCCCGACTCGTGAACTGGCGGATCAGGTCGGCAACGTGCTGCGTCAGCTGGCACGCTTCACCCGCAACATTAAAGTTCTGACCTTGTGTGGCGGACAGCCGATGAGCGCCCAGCGTGATTCGCTGGTGCATCCACCGCATATCGTGGTCGGTACCCCGGGCCGTATTCTGGATCACATCAAACGCGAAAACCTGAAGCTGGAAAACCTGCGTACGCTGGTGCTGGATGAAGCTGACCGGATGCTGGAAATGGGCTTCCGCGACGATATGGAAACCATTATTGAGGCCACGCCCGCTTCACGTCAGACGCTGCTGTTCTCCGCCACCTGGCCAGAAGGCATCGCTGCCATCAGCAGTCGCTTCCAGCGCGATGCGCTGAGCGTAGTGACGGAAGAAGTCAGCGAACTGCCGTCGATTGAGCAGCAGTTCATCGAAGCCAGCCACGGTGAAAAGCTGTCGCTGCTGATAGCGCTGCTGAGCGAACGCCAGCCTGCGTCATGCGTGGTGTTCTGTAATACCCGTCGTGAATGCGATGAGATTGCTGCGGCGCTTAACGCGCGTGATATCAGTGCGCTGCCGCTGCATGGCGATCTTGAACAGCGCGATCGTGAACGGGTGCTGATCCGCTTCGCCAACGGCAGTGGCCGGGTGCTGGTCGCCACCGACGTGGCGGCCCGTGGACTCGACATCAAATCGCTGGCGATGGTGGTGAACTATCAGCTGGCCTGGGACCCGGAAGTGCATCTGCACCGCATTGGCCGCACCGCCCGCGCTGGTGAGCACGGCGTTGCGGTCAGCCTGGTTGCGGCTGATGAGATGGCTCGCGCCCATGCGCTGGAAGATTTTCTGCAGCAGAAGCTGCCGTGGATTTCCGCCAGCACGCTGAAAAAAGGCAGCAGCAAACCGTTGCCTGCCGCAATGATGACCTTGTGTATTGATGGTGGCCGCAAAGCCAAGATCCGTCCAGGCGATATTCTCGGCGCACTGACCGGTGAAGCAGGTTATCGCGCTGACCAGATTGGCAAGATTGTGCTGACGCCGACTCACGCTTACGTCGCGATTGATGCCGCGCAGGCGAAAGGTGCCCTGGTAAAACTGAAGCAGGGAAAAATCAAAGGCAAAGCCTGCCGGGCGATTCTGCTGAAGGATTAAAACAGGACGGGCGAGGCTGACAACGCCTCGCCCTGGTTATTACGGCTCGTCAATCTGAGTGACATGCAGCGTGGTTTGCTGCCCTTTGCCATGTACCTTGCCGCTGACGCGCACTTTGTCCTCAGCCGAATAGGTTTTACCATCAAAGGTTTTCTTCGGCGCAATGATCGGTAATGTGCCGGTGTTATCGCGGAACTGATAGGTATCGCCCTGCTCTTTCTTCACGATATAGCCTTCAAGCGTCACGTATCCGCCCTGACGGAAGTCGCGAATCTGATCGATGTGAGTCTGCCCGGTATCTTCCGATCCCTTATAGCCTGCATCCTCCTTGTGCTGCGGCGGCGGCGCTTCACCGCCCTTGTAGCCACCCTCATCGGCATACACGCCAGCACTCATTACCACCAACAGCGACGCTAAAATTACTTTTTTCATTTCACACTCCTGTATTGGAAAGGTGTCCATGTCGAACCTTCACCGTTAAGCCTGGCACAATAATTGGCGTCTGTTTTATTTCCCCCTTCTGTTCTCACCTTTTTCCATTTGCTGCCGATAACCTGTTCACACCCTATTTCACCAGCTGCGTTAAGGCAGAGGCAACGATGGATAATTTTCAAAAAGAGATTGATGAGAGAGCGAATCTCGCGTTATCGAACAAATTCGAACTGCTGCTGTTTCGCTTAGGTTCCGATCAGCTGAAAGGCAAGTCAGAACTGTTTGGCATTAACGTGTTCAAGCTGCGTGAAATCGTGCCGATGCCAACCATCACCAAAGCCGCGGGCATGCGCTCACCGCTGCTGGGTATGGCAAGCATTCGTGGCCAGTTCATCCCGGTGATTGATCTGCCGGCGGTGGCAGGCTGTGTGCCAGAAACCGGCCTGAATCTGCTGCTGGTGACCGAATATGCGCGCAACACCCAGGCGTTCGCCGTGGAGTCGGTTGAAAACATTGTGCGTCTCGACTGGAGCCAGGTGCATACCGCTGAAGCCGGGATTGGTGGCCGCAACATTACCAGCATCGCCTGTCTGGACAGTGATAAGCAGAGCAACGATCTGGCGATGGTGCTGGACGTTGAGCAAATTCTGTATGACATCATTCCTTCGGTGCGCGGTGTGGAACCTGAAGCCACCAAAGCGCGTGAATTCAACTATCGTCCCGGCGCCGTCGCCATTGTGGCGGAAGACTCGAAAGTGGCGCGCCAGCTGCTGGAGCAGGGTCTGAAGAGCATGGGAATTCCGTCGCTGATGTTTAACACCGGCCTGGAAGCGTGGGAAAAACTCAAGCTGATGAGCCAGGATGCGCAGGCGGCGGGCGAGTCAATTCACGACAAAATTGCCTTTGTGCTGACCGACCTGGAAATGCCGGAGATGGATGGTTTTACCCTGACCCGCAACATCAAGCGTGACGAAATTCTGAAACGGCTGCCGGTGGTAATCCACTCTTCACTGTCAGGCAGCGCCAATGAAGATCACGTCCGCAAAGTGGGTGCCGACGGTTATGTCGCTAAGTTCGAGTTAAACGAACTCTCCGACGTAATTTTTAACGTTCTCGAAGCAGCCCGCTAAGCGAATGCAGACCGACGCGCTGCCGTTCGGTCTGCCGCTCTGGCCTGTTTCGCACTGCGTCTTTACTACTTAGCCAGGAATTTTACCCATGCACAGCGAAACCTTACCTGTTACCTCCCGTCAAAACGTGCTGCGTGGCCGTTTACGCCAGCTTGCCTGGATTAGCGCCCTGTCTCTTAGCGCCCTGTTCTGGGTTGGCCTCTACTTGTTAGTTTTCTGATTTCTTTCATCCCTTACGGTCCAGGCTGCCAGTTTTGTGGCTGTCAGCCCAACCGAGCACATCCGGCCTTTCTGTTATCTCAAGGCAGTTTTGTTAAACACGATTAATCCATGCGGTTAATGGTGCGCTTTCCCCTGCCTGTTACTTCAAAAACATTAAAGGTAAAGCTTAACGCTCCGATAACAGTGTGCGCGAGATCACCCTTTTTTCGGCGGCACGACGCCGGGCACAGCAGGTGAATCGCGCACAGCAGCAAGGAACCTGATTGCTGATAACACAGTGATAAATAATAAAACGGGGAAAAAAGCATGGTCAGTATCAAGAATATGAAGGTGGGTATGCGGCTCGCCGCAGCCTTCGGTATTGTTGTGACGTTACTGATAGTCATTGGGGTGACATCCATAACGAAAATTAACAGCATCAACACCGCGATCGCCTCGATCGTGGACGATCGTTACGTAAAAGTGCGACTGGCATTTGATGTGCGCGATGGTGTCAACGATCAGATCAAATACCTGCGCGGCATCGTGATCGACACTAACCGGCCGGAAATGAACGTGAAACGTTACGGCCAGCTGGACGAAGCAACCCAGCGTACTAACGCCGCCATGAAAAAGATCGCCGACATTCAGGTTACGGCAGTCGGTAAGAAAAAAATTGCCGGTCTGCTGGCATCGGCCGAAGCCTTTGAGAAGGTCAAAACGGAGTTGGTTACGCTGGTGAAAAGCGGCAACTTCGACGCTGCCAGCGCCTACGTGCTGAAGTCGATGACCGCGACCCAGAACAAGTTCCTTGATGATGCTGTCGCATTTGCCAATTCACAGGATGCCCAGCTGCGTGGCGAAGGCCAGAGCATCGTGGCCAATGGTCAGTCAGCAATTACCATCACGCTGATTTTCTCTGCGCTGGCGATTCTGGCCTCAATTATGCTGGGCCTTTTCCTGACGCGTTCGATCGTGCGCCCGCTGGTGGCTGCGGTTGATGTTGCCGAGCGCGTTGCCGCCGGCGATCTGAGCTCAAAAATTCAGGTGACGTCACGCGATGAGACCGGCGTGCTGATGCAGGCGCTGCAACGGATGAACGATAATCTGCTCTCCATCGTCACCGAAGTACGTACCGGTTCCGATACGATTGCGGTGGCATCAAACCAGATCTCCAGCGGCAACCTTGATCTCTCTACCCGCACCGAGCAGCAGGCCAGCTCACTGGAAGAGACGGCGTCTGCCATGGAACAGATGACCTCAACCGTGAAGCACAACGCTGACAACGCCCGTGAAGCCAACCAGCTGGTCGCCAGCACCTCCAGCGTGGCGCGTGAAGGCGGTGTGGTGATGGAACAGGTGATTGAGAAGATGGAGGCAATCGCCCTGTCATCGAAGAAGATTGTCGACATTATCAGCGTAATTGATTCCATTGCCTTTCAGACCAACATTCTGTCGCTGAACGCAGCCGTTGAAGCCGCGCGTGCCGGTGAACAGGGCCGTGGCTTTGCAGTGGTCGCTTCTGAAGTGCGTAATCTGGCCCAGCGTTCAGCCTCGGCTGCCAAAGAGATCAAAGTGCTGATTGAAGATTCGGTCGCTAAGGTGGATGAAGGCAGCAAGCTGGTTACCCATGCCGGTTCTACCATTGGCGAAGTAGTCAACAGCGTGCAGAGCGTGGCAAACATCATGAGCGAAATCACCATCGCCAGCAGTGAACAAAGCAGCGGCATCAGTGAGATCAATATGGCGATTACCCAGATGGAAGCGGTGACGCAGCAGAACGCCGCGCTGGTGCAGGAAGCGTCCGCAGCTTCACAAGCTCTGCAGGATCAGGCTGAGCGGATGGCGCAGGCGATGAGCGTATTTAAAGTAGGACAGCTCTCGCTGAACGCAGCACACAGTGCCTGATACCGTGGCTGAGAAGTAGCGAAGTTTGTTTGTTCCAGCGGCCTGCTCCGGCGGGCCGTAACGTTGTTGCCCCGCAGCTGTTACAGCCAGACCAGCGTCTGCGCCTGGAGTTAATTTCTGTTGAACAGGGAAGCGATGACGTCAGGCCGTGCGCCAGCAACAGGCGGAGCCAGGGATAAGCAACAGAATAGCGTGAACATCAGAGCAAGCTGAGACTCAGGCAGAGGCAGAGGCAGAGGCAGAAGCAGAAGCAGAAGCAGAAGCAGAAGCAGAAGCAGAATGACAGAAACAAAAAAGGCTGCCATTGGCAGCCTTTCATTACAGTAAATGCAACAACGCTATAAAGCTCAGTTAGCCTTTAATCAGAGAGCGCGAGGCTGGCTCTGAAGTGCAATCCTCGCCGCGTTCACCTGAACAACGACAGATTTGCAGAAAATGCATTTCGCTCCATGCGGATTGGCTCTTGTAACATCAAAGTGTGATGTACGAAACTGTGAGCCATTACAGTGAGGACATTTAAATGTAATTTTCAGTCCTTAGAGACCAACAACGTTCGCAGCAGCTGGGCCTTTGGCGCCATTTTCTACTGTAAACTCAACTTGTTGACCTTCATCTAATGAACGGAAATCAGTGCCCTGGATTGCAGAGAAGTGTACGAATACATCTTTGCTGCCGTCCTGAGGAGAGATGAAACCGAAGCCTTTCTCTGCGTTAAACCACTTAACGGTACCGCGAATTTTGTTAGACATGCTTAAATCCTTAATATATCGAGCCTTCCGGCATAATGGCCTGAGAACAGATTTTAATCAGAACGTAAGAGAAGACTCAAAAAGAAGGGATGTCTCGCGACAAACTTAGAGATGAGAACTGCTTTGGATACTTACTTTGATAGTGTCTGTTAATCAAACCGACGATTCATTAGGCCACACTTCTTTAAGTGACGCAAGCGGCAATTGAAATTAATCGTCAGAAGCTGGTTGGTGCGAGTCGCATGCCCTTCTCTGCTGAACTGGAAAGAGATTGGTGCCACGCGCGCTAGCGATGTCGCCCTGAGCGGTAATCGGCGAGCGCGATCCTGCCTGAGGTTAACCGGCCAAACAGACCTAATAAGGAGGTAATAGAAGAAGAGGATCTGATAAAGAGAAAAACTGGTGCCGGTAAGAGGAGTCGAACCTCCGACCTTCGCATTACGAATGCGCTGCTCTACCAACTGAGCTATACCGGCAAACGGGCGGGATTAGCGGGGAAATACCTTAGAAAAAAAGCGGAAATGCGTCAAGAGAGGCGGCGTTCAACTGCGGATTTTCGCAGCAGCTCGCCTGACAGTCCGATGCCCGCGGCGCAGGCGTCAGACAAAAAAAGGCGAGGCCGCAGCCTCGCCCAAAAGTGGTGATCATCAATCGTAGTAAGGGACCTTGCGGTCAACGCCGTTGATATTGATCAGCACAAAACCGGTCGGCGCGGTTTTATTGGCCGGGGTGCCCGCCGCCGTTGCGAGAGTCACCACCCCTTTTTCATTGGCACCAATGCCGGCCAGTCCGTTATGCATGCCGAAGCGTGCGGCCGGTTTCAGCGTCCCTACTTTGGTAATGTCAGTCACCACCGACATATCAGACTGGAACAGCGAGCAGGAACCGGTATCAAAACGGGTCGGACCGGTGGTCTTCAGGTTGAACATGGTTTCGCCACTGTTGGCCCGCAGCTTGACCCAGACCACCGCATAGGTGGTGCCGACCCGGCCGTAACGGATATCCATCACCGAAGGCTGGCCCATGTGATACGCATCCGCCCATACCGTCTCCAGTCGCTGCAGATTAATCAGCGTTCTGCCGGTCCCCGGCAGGTTGACCGGCGACCCTGCCGTGCCGGAAGGCGTGGTCGCATCCGCTTTCCCGATCAGTTCCATCACCCATGCCTGATTAGGGTTCGGGAAATAGAGCTGCCCCAGCCGGTACCAGTTATCGGTATCGGTGTTGTTCACCACCTTATAGCCGCTGAAATAGCCGACCCGCAGTGAACCGGTCAGGAAGCTGCCGTGGTTTTCATCACGGCGATAACCGTATTCAAAGGTCGATAGCCATTTCCCGGCGGCCAGGTCGTTAGTGATTTTTGCGCCCGCCTGCAGGTTAATCTGACGCATGATGACGCGGGCATTGTTGAGGTTGAGCGGCGTCCCGCAATCTTCAATGTTCAGCGTATCAATGGTCCAGCCACCATCCGACAGATCGCCCGGATTGCGGGTATGCTCAATCCAGACGTTACGCAGGATGCCCTGCGTCATGCGCGGCATATAGAGCGTGGCATCGCCGTAGCCGGACTGGAAGTTCGCGTTACTTAACTCAATCGCGGTTGAGTGGTCCCAGACGCCATTGGGTGAGTTCGACCAGCCGACGTCAAACACCCGTGAAAAGGTGCTGGTGGTGTAGATCTGATCGAACTTACTGTCGAGCGTATCCTGCAGCTTAAACACCGTGCCGCCAGTGCTTTGCGCCCGGAAGCAGCTGATATTGACGGTTTGCCCTTCGATACAGGTGTTTTCGAAGAACGGCTGATTGTTGCTGCACTGTTCGGGTAAAATAGTGACTTTGGCGGTGGTATCGGCGCTGGCCTGCCCGTTCCAGACGATGCCTTTGATGGCAGTCCGGCGCGCCTTTACTTTAAACACCGTATTGGCGCTTTTATCGGAAATAATCGTGGTGCGCGGCAGTGAGCCGAGTTCCAGATCGTCCCCTAACAGGCCGAAGAACGGGATTTCGGTATCGCTGAGATCGATAGGCGAAATCAGGAAGCGGCCACCGGGAAAACGAACCGGCAGCGCTTTCACGTAGGTGTTATAGGTCTGCGTCCACGCCAGCATCCGCTTAAACGCGTCGGTATCATCAGTTACCCCATCCCCTTTCGCGCCAAAGTGCAGAATATTCACTTCAGTAGGATCGTTGATGGTGCGTTTCCAGTAAAAACCGTTGCCGATAGCGACCGTACCGCCATCATCTTTCAGTGGGGTAGTACTGAGGAAACCAACAAAGTCTGCGCCGCCACGGAAGCTCGAGTCTTTGTCGTAATAGCGTTTCAGGATCGCAATTTCACCTGATTTTGATGGGGGAGTCGTACGCAGTTCAGCAAAAGAGTTAACTTCGATCATAGTATCCTCCTCAGGATAACTTAGATAAGTCGCTGATTATCAGCAGGTTACTTAGCAGAGGCCGGGTGGCCGCAGAGGGTGTCCCACATGTCGTTGTGGGTGTTAATAGCGCGCACGGTGCGAACGTCCATCTTTTGTGCGTCATCGCCGTAGGTATAAAGAGGGGAAAACAGAACGCAGGCTGAATCGGTTATCGCGACCGGTTCAGGGTTGGTGGTATTTCGACTGCTGCAGCTTGTCGCGAGCAGCAGCGTCATCAAGGTTGTGATTGTCAGTCGCCACACGGTTGGCCTCCTCACGGTTATGTTGTTGCTGCTGCGCGACCGCTTCGACGCGGGACGCCTGTTGTTGTGCGTTTTCGACGTCAGAACGCGCTTTTTGCTGCACTTTGCCGATTTTTTTCCCACCGAAATAGCTGGCACCCAGCGCGGCAATGATGCCGGCCAGCGCCGCGATCCAGTGCCAGCCGCCGCCGAGTAACGTGGTTAACAGCGTCATGATTTGGTTACCTCCGCCCGCTGCTTCTCATTCAGCAGGTTTTTCTGACGAACAAATTGGGCAATCACCCCCATCGCCACCATGAAAGCGCCGACCAGCCCAAGGTAGTTGTGCGGCAGAATCGCTTTGACGTCTTCCGGCAGTACGCTCCAGGCATCGACGGCGGCGGAGGGAAAGGATTGCGCCCAGGCGCTGAGCATCGATCCCAGCGAGGCGAGCCAGACCGACCAGGTTTTGAATAACAGACGGGCGTGGGAGACAAACTGCAGAGTGGTAAAGCGCTGCAGCAGCAGCAGAATGATGATCGCGGTCAGCACGGCAATCAGGAACATCAGCCATCTCATAGCAGCCCCCTGTACACCGCATAGGTGCCGCTACGCATCACTTCAGCATGGCGCCGGGCCCGTCCTGGTGTCTGACGAGCCCACAGGCTGTTCATCATCGCGTCTGCGGCCTCGTTGAAGTTCTCACTGGCAATGGCGGTAAGCATGTTTTTAAACTGCATCACACCATCGACCCCCAGCTGATAGGCCATGCTCAGCAGCACATCAGTGCGGGCGTCATTGCACTTCGCCAGCGCATTACGCAGCAGCTCCCGGCTCTGCATGTCCTGCACCTTGCCTTCCAGAATGCATTGCTTCCACACATCCCCGACGCGGCGCGGAACGCGGAACGCATAGTTACTTAGCGATGCGCCTTTCGGGCCGATACGAATCCCTCCCGCGACCGTCGGGAAGCCCAGCGTGTCGAGATAAGGCACGTCGGCATAGCCCTCTTCAAAATTCAGCATTGCAATTATCTGGCTCATAACGATTCCTCAATGACGGGTCAGAGCAACTCAGCCCTGTGAAAAAATACATAACGTCCGCTGATCAATGCCCCTCACACCTTCAGCCGCAGACAGGGATGACCCTCCAGCGAAACTGAACAGTAAATAACCGGATTGCGGCCAGTGAAAAATGGAGGTAACAGGAATTGAACAGGGAGACAGAACGGGAGATTTCTGACGCTAATCAGCGCACTGCGTAGAGATGCACATGCGGCAGACAGCAATTGTCGAAGCTGGGCGTTTCCTGATTTTTGGCGCGAGGCGCCGTTATTGCACGATCAACGCGCGGGGTGACCTGACGCTGGCAGATTTGCTCTGCACGCCGCAGGGTGGGTGTTTCGGGTGGGAAGTTTAGTGCCTGGTCGATGCTCTGTTTCAGGCTGCTGAGAGGTTGGCGCCGCCGATGGCGACGAGTACGTGCGTTGCCCATAAAAACGCTTTTGCCATAGTGAATTATCGCCATAACTCCTCCTGTGAATGAGTCTTTGGCGATGGGGTGGCAGGCGCGAGCTTTCGGCGAACCGAACGGGCCCGAATGTCGCGATTCACGCTCGCACACTCACCGCCCGGCTGCGTGAGCAGCCAGGTGGAAAGTAGGCGAAGGGGAATAAACGGCATCTGACGACGCTGCATTTTGCGCATCCACCCCATCCCAAAGTTCACTGACTTTTGGGTGGTTTGATTCGCGCTTGTGCAGCGCCTCAATTGTTTAAGAGCGGGTCGTCCCTGAAAGAACTGCTTCGTTCATCCATGTTCAAATTATTAACAGGTTCTTATGCTTTATCAAACACTGTTGGTTAATTTTTTATTTACCGCTGGTTAAATTTTTGAATTTATGTCGATTATTTTTTTGCAGGCTGGCGGTCTCGCCCGCTGACAGCGCGCTTAACCGAGGATCTGATAGTGTCGTGCCTGGCTCATGATGACTTTCGCCAGTACCTTCAGGCTGGCCACATCATCATGGTTGAGATACCAGGTTTCATAGCGCTTATTATCTGATATTACTGCAATTTTCTTATGCTGTAGCTGCAGGCGCTTCAGGTAGAGCTGCTCGTCGAGGGTGAAAATGTAGATGCCATCACCGTCAAACATCCGCACGCTGATGTCGACAAACAGCTGATCGCGCGGAGCAAAGGTGTCGGCCATCGAATCGCTGTTGATGGCGATCAGACGGATATTTTCTGCCGGCCGGCCGTTGAAAAGCACCCGCGCCTCATCCTGACCATACTCAATGGCCTGGATGGTTTCGACAAACTCATCGCGCGCAGGCAGACCCGCCGCACTTTTCTGGCCGATGTCGAGGCTATCAACGCGAAAGACGTTTTTATGGCCGGTCAGCGCGCTTAACGTCACCGGTTCAGCCGGATGATCCATCCCGTACTGCAGCCACTCCACTCTGACGCCAAGCAGCTGACTCAGGGCCAGCAGATTGCCCCCATCGGGCACTGACTGGGCGTTGAACCACTTCCACACTCCCGGCGTTGAAATCTTGCAGCCTTGCTGTTGCAGGGCCTTAGCAACCTGTTTGTTTCGTCCATGTCCGACAATGCCGGCACTCTCACAGGCCGCAATCAGCCTGGCGGTGAAAGCTTGTCTTGTACTTTCTTTTTTAACCATTAGTTAATAATCAGCCATAGAGGAGGTACTGGATGTTATTTTCATTATTGCTACCAGTTCATTTTATATTACCGTCCGTTTACTACCTAACCGCTTTATCAAGCATTTCTAATTATCATTATCCCCTGCCGTTTGCAGCTGAACAAAAAATATTGCCTCAGGCCGCGTGCAGCCCCGGCTTTCAGGAATCTTCCGTAAGGAATTGCGTGAAATTCAGCCAGCTTTTTTAGCTGAAACGACCCGGCAGCGACGAAAAATTATCTTACAGGCGAGAAACTCCAGATATAACTGGACCTAAAGTGGCAGCTAAAAAAAAACGGGAGTCTGTAAAAGACTCCCGTTTTGTTAAAAAAAAGGGGGGATTATGGCCGCAGCGTGTCGTCGCCCCAGGCAATCCATTTGTAGGTAGTTAGCGCCTCTAATCCCATCGGACCCCGTGCGTGCAGCTTCTGGGTACTGACAGCGACTTCTGCCCCCAGACCAAACTGTCCGCCGTCGGTAAAGCGGGTGCTGGCGTTAACGTAGACCGCAGAGGAGTCGACCTGACGAACAAAGCGCGTGGCATTGCGGGTGCTGCGGGTCAGAATGGCATCGGAATGCTGGGTGCCGTGCGTCCGGATATGGTCAATCGCCTGATCCATATCCGCCACCAGCTTCACGTTAAGATCGAGCGACAGCCATTCATCATCGTATTGCGGCAGACTGACCGGCATCACCTGCGCCGGACCCGCCTGCAGCTGCGTCAGCACGTTACTGTCAGCATGCAGCACAATATTTTCCTGCGCCATCCGGGCGCTGAACGCTGGCAGGAAACGGTCGGCAATCGCCTGATCCACCAGCAGCGTCTCCAGCGAATTGCAGGCGCTGGGGCGCTGCTTCTTGGCATTGACGATCACCTCAAGCGCCGGTTCGATCTCCATGGTGTCGTCGATGTAGATATGGCATACCCCGATTCCGCCGGTGATCACCGGAATGGTGGAGTTTTCGCGGCACAGTTTATGCAGCGCCGCGCCGCCGCGCGGAATCAGCATATCGACATAGCGATCCAGCTTCAGTAGCTGATTCACCAGTTCACGATCGGGATTTTCGATCGCCTGGATGATAGCCGTCGGCAGACCGTGCTGCTGCAAGGCGTTCTGGATGACCCGCACCGTGGCGGCATTGGTGCGCCACGTCTCTTTACCGCCGCGCAGAATCGCCGCATTACCGGTTTTCAGGCACAGGCTGGCGACATCCACCGTCACATTGGGACGCGCTTCATAAATCACCGCCACCACGCCGAGCGGCACACGGCGACGTTCGATACGCAGTCCGCTGTCGAGCTGACCGCCATCGATCAACTGCCCAACCGGATCGGCCAGCTGACAAACCTGACGAACGTCACTGGCGATGCCGCTCAGCCGCTGCGGATTCAGCGTCAGCCGATCTAACAGTGCCGCGCTCATGCCATTCTGACGCGCCTCGGCTAAGTCCTGTTCATTGGCGGCCAGAATGTCGGCGCTTTCGGCTTCCAGACGATCGGCAATGGTCATCAGGACCTGATTTTTCTCTGCGGTCGACAGATCGGCCACGCGATATGCTGCCGCGCGGGCCGCTTTACCCATCTCTTCAAGCATTGTCTGCTCCTTAACTGACGATCATGTCGTCGCGGTGAACCGCCACCGGGCCATATTCATAGCCGAGGATCTCACTGATCTGCTGGCTGTGGTGACCGGCAATCATTCGCATCGCATCGCTGTTATAGCGTGACACGCCGTGGGCGATATCGCGTCCCTGCAGGCTGCGGATACGGATGACTTCACCGCGGGAGAAATTGCCCTGAATGGCGCGGATCCCTTTCGGCAGCAGTGAACTGCCACGTTCAATAATCGCGGCCAGCGCGCCATCATCCACCGTCAGTTCGCCCGCCGGCGGTGCGCCGAATATCCAGCGTTTACGGTTTTCCAGCGGCGACTGCTGAGCATGAAACAGCGTGCCGACGGGTTTGCCGTCAATCACATCGCCGATCACCCCGCTGCGGCCGCCTGAGGCGATGATCACATCAATACCGGCACGGCAGGCGACATCGGCCGCCTGAAGCTTGGTTGACATGCCGCCGGTGCCCAGCCCGGAAACGCTGCCGCCGGCTAATGAGCGTAACGCATCATCAATCACATGCACGTCGCCGATCAGCTCAGCGTCGGGATTATTGCGCGGATCGGCGGTGAACAGCCCCTGCTGATCGGTCAGCAGCAGCAGCTTGTCGGCCCCGCCAAGCATCGCGGCCAGCGCCGAGAGGTTGTCATTGTCGCCCACTTTAATCTCGGCGGTCGCCACGGCGTCGTTCTCATTGATCACCGGTACGATGTGGTTATCCAGCAGCGCCCGCAGCGTGTCGCGGGCATTCAGGAAACGCTCGCGATCTTCCATATCCGCGCGGGTCAGCAACATCTGGCCGATGTGGATACCGTAGATAGAGAATAACTGTTCCCACAGCTGGATCAGACGGCTCTGCCCCACCGCAGCCAGCAGCTGCTTTGAGGCGATGGTCGGCGGCAGTTCGGGGTAGCCCAGATGTTCGCGTCCGGCCGCCATCGCGCCAGAGGTCACAATCACAATGCGGTGGCCTGCAGCATGTTGCTGCGCACACTGGCGAACCAGCTCCACCATGTGCGCCCGATTCAGCCGGCGTGATCCGCCGGTGAGAACGCTGGTACCCAATTTGACCACTAAGGTCTGACTGCCACTCATATTTCCTGCCGTAGTGAAAAATTTTTACGAAAGGACGTTTTAACAGGAGTCGATAAGGAAGCCAACAGCCAGCGGGGGAAAAGCACGATTTTACGCGGACAAGGGCGTAGACCAAAAGTTCACGATTAACAAGAAATCACGAAAAGTGTCATAAAAAGTTCATCACCGCCCGGTAAAAAGTCGGTGTTTTACAAAAACTTTCATAACTTTTTGACGTACACATCGGGATTGATAGCAAATGAAGAAAAGCACACTGGCAATGATCATCTCCGCTCTGGCGCTGGCGTCGACCGCACAGGCTGCCGAAGTCTATAACAAAGATGGCAACAAACTGGACTTTTACGGCAAAGTTAAAGCTGAACACTACTTCAGCGATAATGCCGGCTCAGATGGCGACAAATCCTACGTGCGTATCGGCTTCAAAGGCCAGACGCAGATCAACGACCTGATGACCGGTTACGGTCAGTGGGAATATCAGTACAACGTCAATAACTCCGAAGGCAGCGATGCCAACAACGGCAACAAAACCCGCCTCGGTTTTGCCGGCCTGAAATTTTCACAGTATGGCTCGGTCGATTACGGTCGCAACTACGGCGTACTGTATGACGTAGAGTCCTGGACCGACGTGTTCCCGGAATTTGGCGGTGACGGCACCGCGCGTTCTGATAACTTTATGACTCAGCGCGCCACCGGCGTCGCAACCTACCGCAACAATAACTTCTTCGGCCTGGTGGATGGTCTGAAATTTGCGCTGCAGTATCAGGGCAAAAATGACGCCAGCAGCGCCAACAGCCGTACCGACATCAACCGCCAGAACGGCGATGGCTACGGTGCGTCACTCGGTTACACGCTGGGCGATAGCGGCGTGAGCCTGATGAGTGCCATCACCTCATCTGACCGCACCAACCAGCAGCAGGCACGTGCTTACGGCGGCGGTGACCGTGCGGATTCCTGGGGTGCAGGCGTCAAATATGATGCAAACAGCATTTACCTGGCCGCTATCTATACCGACACCCGTAACATGACGCCAATCAGTGGTACCAACCGCAACACCGGTGCCGCAGTGGCCGGTGCCGCCAACAAAGCGCAGAACATCGAGCTGGTGGCGCAGTATCAGTTTGATTTCGGCCTGCGTCCTTCTATCGGTTACGTGCAGACCAAAGGCAAAGATATCGAAAACGGTATCGGCGATGCGGATCTGGTGAAATATATCGACGTGGGCGCCACCTATTACTTCAACAAAAACATGTCCGCCTTTGTTGATTACAAAATTAACCAGCTGGATGACGATAACGCGCTGTCAATCAACAATGATGACGTGGTTGCCGTGGGCATGACCTACCAGTTCTGATATCTGTCGGGCCGGCTCCGTCCCTGTTGATTGCTGTGGCGGCGGCGGGCCCGCAGTGCGTTACCCTCAATGTGAAGTGTGTCTGATAAAAAAAGGGCGAGTTTTTCAACTCGCCCTTTCTTATTGCTGAACGCTGTAATCAGGCACTCAGTTTCACCGGTTTCTCATCGAAATCGCTGGCCGGAATCAGATCAAGCTCAAATTCGTGCAGCATCGCTTTCAGACGGGTATGAAAGTTACGTAAGGTCTCTTCCACCCGCGCCGTATTTTCTTTGCCTTTAACCGTCGCCACAGACCAGTCGCCCTCTTTATCGAACAGACCGATATGGTAGACATAGGTAAAGTGATCGGCCTGTGCTTCCAGCTCCATCCACCAGCCCCAGAATTCACGCAGTTCCGGTGCCGGTTTCACATTGACGCAGGCAGCCAGGCAGTCGAAAAAGAAACGGGTTTCACCACATTTCCCATCGCGGATATACGGTCCCAGCTCAGTGAAGCGCTTAAGCAGGCGACTGCGGGGGTGACCACTCGGTAACGTCATGCTAATTCTCCATAGGTTTTGACCGATATCGATCCTCAATCATCCGGACTGTCGCGCCCGCTTCACGCCACGTCACTGGCATCAATCGCCAGGGGTCAGCGAAGCGCGCTGCAGCAGCCCGCAATAATTCAGGTAGTAGTTGTAGCAAATACTGTAAATTTTGCCAGTTACCTTTTTAAACGCTTCTCCAGCCAGTCGCAAATTTCATTTAGCGCCCGATCAAAACTGGCCATCATCGGCTTCACCGGAATCAGCAGCGCTTTGCCCTCCGCCGAGGAGTTGGCGATCAGTTTGCTCTCCTCTTCCGGGCTGAACAGATCGTTCTGCCAGTAGCCTGACAGCATCGGCGTCGGGGTACGCCGGCCCAGCAGCCCCTGGGTTTTCAGCGAATAGCGGTTGAGCTCGGTACGTAACGCGCTGTCAGACGAGGACGCCATGCCGAGCCGGCTTGCCAGCATATCCATGTACATATCCGGGATCTCATCCTGCAGCGCAGTCTGGGTCAGCAGCGCATGCACAATCGGGCCGAGACAGGCGACCGCCCGCAGCCGTGACGACTCAAGGTAAGCCAGCCGTACCGCCACGTTGGCACCAAAGCGATAGCCAAACGCCGCCACGCGGGTGTGATCGATCCACGGCACCGTTTCCAGCTGACGCAGCACCTGCTGATGTAAAAAGCTGGTGTCCTGATTCAGCGTCCACTTCACCGAGTTGCCGACCGACGGTACATCAATGGTCAGCATCGCAATGCCGCGCGGCGCAAGATAGTCATGGAACAGCCGGTAATGATCGCTTTGTAGCGAGTCGAGTGCGCCACAAAACAGGACGGTCGGATAAGGGGCATCGACGCCTGACGGCATATGCAGGAAACCGCTCACCGGACTGCCGCCGCTGATGGCGAAAGTCAGCGGCTTCAGCTCACCCGGCAGCCGCTGCGTCGCCTCTTCGTAGGCACGGTTAGCCAGCGTCTGGGCCTGGTCGGCCAGCTCATCGCCTTTGATATAGGGATAGCAGCCACGCTGTAGAGATGGGCAGCATGCAGCCAGTACTCGCCCGCTTCGCTGTCGTCGCTGCACTCCAGCGCTTTCTGCTGCCAGAAGCCCGCCTGGCGGCACCATTCGAAATTCCAGTTGCCGCCGCGAAAACCGATCACGGTGTCCAGCAGCGTCTCGTCGGTATGCTCAACGTCGCTGATGGCGATGCGCGCCAGCACTTCGCTGATCTCCTGCGGCGTCAGACCGCGCCAGGTCCACATCAGCTTATTCAGCATGCGATACCAGCCGCGCTGGCTGTCGCCATCAAGGGCGGAGTGCACGTCCGGGGTCGCGTGATGCTGGCGACGCACTAAAGAAGAGGTTTCAGGATGTTTAAAGCGTGGTTTGAACAACTCTTCGCTGAGATTTTTGCTCGACATACTCACTTCTCCTGCGGCATAAAACGGCGATAGCTTAGTGTACTGTACGCCAAATCAGGGTGCGAGGTGCAGAAAGCACAACGCCCGGAAAACCGGGCGTTGTTTAGGGAAGATTAATCAGTTTTTAACAATCGGCGGGATGTAGACCACGCCCATGTCCCACGGCTGCTCAATCCAGGTGTTCTGCGGAATGTCGACGATGTAATCATCGACCAGCTGGCGGCCAGCTGGTTTGGCAAAAATGGTGCAGAAGCGGGCTTTCGGGTACATCTCGCGGATCGCCTGCGCTGTTCCGCCGGTATCCACCAGGTCGTCAATGACGATGAAGCCTTCGCCATCACCTTCGGCGCGCTTCAGCACTTTCATTTCGCGCTGATGATCGTGATCGTAGCTGGAGATGCAAACGGTATCGACATAGCGAATCCCCAGTTCACGCGCCAGCAGCGAAGCCGGTACCAGACCGCCGCGGCTGACCGCGATAATGCCTTTCCACTGTTCAACAGGAAGCAGGCGCTGAGCCAGTTTACGGGCATGAATCTGTAGCATGTCCCAGGTAACGACGTATTTTTCGCTCATAGAATAGGAATCCCAGCCAACCGCGGTGGCTTAAAAATGTGCAACGGGGAAAAGGTTGCGCGAGATTATAAGGAGTTGACGCGCTAAAAACCAGCACCCGCGCGTCGGTTGCGGCTTTTTAGCGCGTCTGAGTGCGCACCCGGGGAAAAACAGTGATATTCTCAGGCCATCTCGCCAGATTCTCTGGCGGCGATCTTTCACTGGAAACTCGCGATGTCCGGCTGGTCCGGCGCACTGACACAGGAGACTTGTCGTGTCTGAATTGTCTCAACTCTCTCCACAGCCACTGTGGGATATTTTCGCTAAGATTTGCTCCATTCCTCATCCCTCTTTTCATGAAGAAGCGCTGGCGAGTTACATCGTCGGCTGGGCCAAAGAGCAAGGCTTCTGGTGTGAGCGCGATCAGGTCGGCAATATCCTGATTCGTAAACCCGCCACCGCCGGGATGGAAAACCGCAAGCCGGTCGCGCTGCAGGCCCACCTCGATATGGTGCCGCAGAAGAATAACGATACCGTACACGACTTCACCAAAGATCCGATTCAGCCGTGGATTGACGGCGAATGGGTCAAAGCGCGCGGCACCACGCTGGGGGCTGACAACGGCATCGGTATGGCATCGGCGCTGGCGGTACTGGCTGACAGCAGCCTGACCCACGGCCCGCTGGAAGTGCTGCTGACCATGACCGAAGAAACCGGCATGGATGGCGCTTTTGGTCTGCAACCCAACTGGCTGCAGGCCGAAATCCTGATCAACACCGACTCGGAAGAAGAAGGTGAGATCTACATGGGATGCGCGGGAGGTATCGACTTCGTTACCACCCTGCCACTGACCCGTGAAGCGGTGCCTGCCAGCTTTGAAACCCTGAAGCTGACGCTGAAAGGGCTGCGCGGTGGCCACTCCGGTGCCGACATTCATATGGGCCTCGGCAACGCCAACAAGCTGCTGGCGCGTTTCCTGGCGGCGCACGCTGCCGAACTGGATCTGCGTCTGCTGGCGTTCAGCGGCGGTACGCTGCGTAACGCCATTCCGCGTGAAGCCTTTGCAACCGTTGCAGTCGACAGCCACCAGGCCGATGCGCTGAAATCTGCTGCGGCGCATTTCCTGACCGCCATCCAGAACGAGCACGGCATTAAAGAGCCGAACATCGCGCTGGTCACCGAACCGCTGGCGCATCAGGGTGAAGCATTAACCGCCGACAGCCGCGATCGCTTCCTTAATCTGCTGAACAGCACGCCGAACGGCGTAATCCGTAACTCAGACGTCGCCAAAGGCGTGGTCGAAACGTCACTGAATATCGGCGTGGTGACGATGGAAGCGGATAAAGCAGAAATCAACTGCCTGATCCGTTCACTGATCGACACCGGACGCGATTATGTGGTGCAGATGCTGACCTCGCTTGGCCAGCTGGCAGGCGCGCAGACCAAAGCGAAAGGCGGCTACCCAGGCTGGCAGCCAGACGCGGACTCGCCGATCATGGCGCTGACCCGTCAGACCTATATCGCGCTGTTCGACAAAACGCCAAACATTCAGGTGATTCACGCCGGTCTGGAGTGCGGTCTGTTCAAAAAACCGTATCCACAGATGGATATGGTGTCGATCGGTCCGACCATTACCGGTCCGCACTCACCGGATGAGCAGGTACACATTGAAAGCGTCGGCCTTTACTGGAAATTGCTGACCACCTTGCTGAATGTGGTGCCAGAAAAGTAATCTCACCGCAAAAAGTTTAACCAGGCTTCGGCCTGGTTTTTTTATGCCCGCCGTGCCGCAACAGCATAATTCACCACCCCGAACGCCCTTCCCCGCCTGAATACGCCACGCTTTCACGCTTCGCTGGTTTTAGCCGCCGTTATGTCCAGATGTCTGGATGGCTAATACCGTTTCGTGCTAGCTTATGCGCTTTCGGTCGTTGCCGCGCCTGAAGCTTCAGGAAAAAATGCGGCCAGTGATTCTTCAGGAGAATGGTGACATGGCTGCGTTAAACCGCCTCGAGATGCGTAACATCTCCATCGCTTTTGGCGGATTTGCCGCACTCTCATCGGTAGATTTCGTCAGTGAAGGCCACTCTGTTCACGCGCTGACCGGCGCGAATGGCGCAGGAAAATCGACCCTGATGGCGGTGCTGTCCGGCGCCCACAGTCACTACAGCGGCGAGATCCTGCTGGATGGCGTTCCGGTCACCCTCCGCAGCCCGCGCGACGCAAAGCAGTTGGGGATTCATCTGGTTCAGCAGGAAGTTGATGTGGCGCTGGTGCCACAGCTCAGCGTGGCGGAAAACATACTGCTGGATCGGCTGGCGGAACCAGGCCACCGCTACCGCTGGGGTGAGATACGTCGTCAGGCGCAAGCCTTACTGGCGCAGCTCGAGGTGACGCTGGACGTCAATCGGCTGGTCGAACGCTGCACCCTCGCTGAAAAGCAACAGATCCTGCTGGCGCGTGCGCTGTCGCATCATTGCCGCTTTCTGATTCTGGATGAACCCACCGCCCCGCTCGACCAGCATGAGAGCGAGCGGCTATTCACCGTGGTGCGTCGCCTGCAGGCCAGCGGTATCGGCGTGATATTTATCTCTCACCGGATTCACGAACTGAAAGCGATTTGCGATCGCCTGACGGTGCTGCGCGATGGCCGGCTGATTGAGAGCGGCCCGATGGCTGCGCTAAGCGGTGAGCAGATTGTGGAAAAAATGCTTGGGCATCAGCTCACCGACATCTATCCCGCCCGGCGTGAACCACAGCCGCAGCCGCAGCCGCTGCTGCTGGCGGTCGACGGACTGCATGATGAACACCTGCTGCAGGATATCTCGCTGCGGCTGCATCAGGGCGAAATTCTCGGCATCGCCGGACTGGCCGGTGCCGGAAAGACCGAACTGTGCAAAGCGCTGTTTGGTGCCAGTAAAAGCCGCATCAGTCGGGGAGAGCTGCACGGCCAGCCGTGGCAGCCGCGCTCCCCGCACGATTCGGTCAGCCGGCGCATGGCGCTGGTGCCGGAAGAGCGGCGTAAAGAGGGCATCTTTATTGATGAATCGGTGGCGATGAATCTGAGCGTCAGCGCGGACGACAGTTTCTCGCGCTGGAGCCTGTTCGGCCATCGCCAGGCGTGGCGCTGGGCAGAGGCCATCATTCAGCGACTTCAGGTGCGGACTACCGGTCCGGCCCAACCACTGCGCCGCCTCTCCGGGGGGAATCAGCAAAAAGTGGCGATTGGCAAATGGCTGCGTAACAACGCCGACGTGCTGATTTTCGATGAGCCGACCAAAGGCGTCGATATCAAAGCCAAAACCGAACTGTTCACTCTGATCGACGGTCTGGCGCGCGAAGGCAAAGGCATTATCTACGCGTCAGGTGAATTTTCTGAACTGGTCGGCTTATGCGACCGGATTTGTGTGCTCTGGGATGGACGCATTGTGGCTGAACTGGCCGCGCGCGATGTCACTGAAGAGACGCTTTTGCTTTATTCCACCGGAGGAACCCCTGCGTGAGCAGCAAAGAAACCAGCCTGAATCTGCCATCATCTTCATGGCGTCATCAACTGTTCGACTTCCTTTATAAATGGGGCATGTTACTGACGGTAGTGATCCTGATCGCCGCCTTTGGCCTGGCCTCAGACAGTTTTCTCGAACCCAACAACATCATCAATATTTTGCGATCGATTGCGATTGTTACGGTCATCGCGGTCGGCGTATCGATCTCACTGACTGTCGGCGGCTTCGATCTTTCGGTCGGCTCGACCGCTTCGCTGGCCAACGCGCTGGTGATTTCGCTGTTTGTCTGGCACGGCCTCGACACCACCGAAGCGATCCTGATTACCCTGGCGCTCTGCAGCCTGGTCGGGCTGTTTAACGCCTTTCTGATTGTCATCCTGCGGATCCCCGACATGCTGGCCACGCTGGCGACGCTGTTTGTGATTCAGGGTGTGGCGATGACCTACAGCTTTGGCGGCTCGATCACGGAAAACATGGTGTTGCCGAGCGGCGATATGGCGGAAGGCACTATCCCGGCGGCGTTTGGCCTGCTGGGTCAGGTGCCAGCCATCGTGATCATTATGCTGGTGGTAACGGTCGTGGCCCAGCTGGCGCTGTCGCTGACCAAACATGGCCGCCGGATGTATGCCCTCGGCGGCAATCCCGAAGCGGCGCGACTCTCCGGTATCCGCACTACCCGCTATCGCGTGCTGGCCTATGTGATCGCCTCGCTGCTGGCCGGACTGGGCGGCATTCTGCTGGCCTCACGTATTGGTTCATCACAGGTTAACGCCGGTGGCGGCTACCTGATGGATGCGGTGGCGGCGGCGTGGATTGGCTTCTCGCTGGCGGGATCGGGCAAACCGAATGCGCTCGGCACGCTGGTCGGCGCGGTGATCCTCGGGGTATTGCAGAACGGCCTGGTGATGCTCTCCGTCCCCTATTACGCCATGGACATTATTAAAGGCTGGTGCTGGCTTTGGCACTGGCAATCACCTATATCCAGCGCCGCTGAGGCGCACTGACCGGAGTTGATAATAATGCAAAAAATAACGCTCTCGCTGCTGGCCCTGAGCCTGCTGAACGCCAGCGCCGCTTTCGCGGAGACCGTTACCCCGGTGCCCGCGGCTATCGCCAGTCACGACGGCCCGATCCGCATCGCGGTGATCCGTAACCTCGGTTCTGACGATAACACCACCCAGTTTGTCGCAGGTGCGATTCAGCAGGGCCGTCAGCTCGGCTTTAAGGTCAGCACTTTCCTCAGTAACGGCGACGACGCGCGTTTCCAGGATTTCGTTAACCAGGCGATCAGCCAGAAGTATGACGGCATCGTGCTGTCGCACGGTAAAGCGCCCTACGCCAGCGGTCTGGTCAAACGCATCGCCGACGCCGGTATTAAGCTGTCGGTGTTTGATACCCCGGTTGATAACCCGATTGAGGGCGTGACCGTGACGGCGCAGGATGACGCATCGCTGGCGCAGCTGTCGCTGGGTCAGTTAATCAGCGATTTCAACGGCAAAGCCAACATCGTCAAATTGTGGGTGGCGGGCTTCCCGCCAATGGAACGCCGTCAGGTGGTGTACGAGAAACTGCTGAAGGAGAATCCTGGCATTCATCAGCTGGAGTCGATTGGCGCCGTCTCTACCGATGTACAGGGTGATACCGCAAACAAGATTGGGGCCATTCTGGCGAAATACCCGAAAGGCAAGATTGACGCCATCTGGGGCGCGTGGGACGCCTTCAGCCAGGGCGCCTATAAAGCGCTGCAGGAGAACGGGCGTACCGAGATCAAGCTCTACAGCATCGATGTCTCGAACCAGGATTTGCAGCTGATGCGTGAGAAGAACAGCCCGTGGGTTCAGACCGTGGCGGTGGACCCGAAAACCATTGGCGCGGTAAACATGCGTCTGGTAGCGAAAAAGATTGCCGGTGAAGCGACGCCAGCCACCTATCAGTTTAAGGCTGCGTCGATCTCTCAGCAGCAGCTCAACAGCCAGCCCGGCGCGGTAAACGTTGCCTCGCTGAATAAAATCGTCCCAGGCTGGGGTGGTAATGACGATTTCGTCGCGCCGTGGTTCGCCACTCTGGCAGCGAAAAATCACAAGTAAGTGACGGCGCGTCAGTACTGGCAGGCACGCCAGGCTGACGCGCACTTATCGCCAGACCGCGCTACAACCCCAGTAACAGCTGTCGTTCCAGCTGGGGATCGAGCAGGGTGACGTGCAACCCCACCAGCCTGACGCCCCGCCCGACCCGACGCTCATCCCAGGTTTTTTGGCAATCGCGATCATGTCCTCTTTATTCAGCACCGGCCAGATGTGTTCCTGGGTGGTCTGCTGAAAGTCGCTGAACTTCAGTTTCACGCCCTGCCGCGCCACCTGCTTATCGGGCCGAATCTGGCTCAGCCGGCGATCCAGCTCGGCATAGAGAAAATCGATGATCTCCAGGCAGGCGTCCCAGTCGTTAATGTCTTCGGCCAGCGTACGCTCAACCCCGAGTGATTTACGTTCCCGCTCAACCACCACGCCACGCTCGTCAATGCCGTTGCTGCGCTCCCACAGCACCCGGCCAAACTTACCAAAGCGCTTCAGCAACTGGGCTAAATCCGCCTTCTGCACATCTCCGCAGGTCACCAGGCCCATCTCCTCCAGCTTTTTTGCCGACACCTTGCCCACGCCCTGGATCTTCGCCAGCGGCAGCGTCAGTAAAAAACCGGACATCTCCGCCGGCGTGATGACAAACTGTCCGTCCGGCTTATTCATGTCGGAGGCGATTTTCGCCAGAAATTTAATCGGTGCGATGCCGGCCGAGGCGGTCAGCTGAGTTTCACGCAGGATAGTCGCGCGGATATCCTGGGCGATCAGGGTGGCAGAGCCGTGGCAGTGCGGGCTGTCTGTCACATCCAGATAGGCTTCATCCAGCGACAGCGGTTCAATCAGCGGTGTGTAGCGGGTGAAGATCTCGCGAATCTGCGCCGAGGCTTCTTTGTAGGCATCAAAGCGGCCTGGCAGCAGCCGCAGATGGGGACATAACTTGAGCGCCATCCCGGTCGGCATGGCGCTGCGCACGCCATATTTGCGCGCCGGGTAGTTAGCGGTACTGATGACACCGCGACGTTCGCGGCTGCCGCCGATGGCAATCGGGATGTCACGCAACAGGGGATTATCGCGCATCTCCACCGCAGCATAGAAGCAGTCCATATCGACATGAATGATTTTACGCATACCCCCTCCAGCACTGGATAAGTATACAGTTGGCGAAGGTAACTGCAATATTTGTCGCGGCCGGCATTAAAGTTTACAAATTTCTGGCCGTATTCTGTTCAGGAAATCGCGAATTTCTGGCGCGCTGTCTTGCTAAAAAAACAGACAATGTTTAATGTTGCGCTGCGGTAGCGGATAGTTCCGATAATGCAAGCAGAGACGCACGATTCGCGTCATTGTTCTCTTCACCTCAAGGTACACACAGCATGGGCAAAATCGCACTCCTGTTTGCGATGATTTTACTGCCAGCCCTCAGCATGGCAATGACCCCAGAACCCGCTCAGCAAGCGGCACCGGTCAGTAAAGAATTAAAGAAACAGTTACTCGGCACGCCGGTTTATATTCAGATTTTCAAGGAAGAGCGTACCCTCGAACTGTACGGCAAAATTGGTAACGAATACCGCCTGCTGGATACCTATCGCATCTGTAATTTTTCTGGTGGTCTCGGCCCGAAACGTCGTGAAGGCGATTTCAAAAGCCCGGAAGGATTTTATAACGTCAGGCTGAACCAGCTGAAACCGGATAGCCAGTTTTATCGCGCGATCAATATCGGCTTTCCGAACCAGTACGATCGCAATCAGGGCTACAGCGGTAACTACCTGATGATTCATGGCGACTGTAAGTCGATTGGCTGCTATGCCATGACGAACGCCTATATGGATGAGATCTTTACTTATGTCAATGCGGCGCTGCGTAACGGCCAGCAGGATATCAGCATCAGTATCTATCCATTCCGCATGACCGACAGCAATATGCAGCGTCACCGTTACTCTACCTACGCCAGTTTCTGGCAGCAGTTGCAGCCGGGTTACGCTTATTTTGCGAAGTATCACCAGCCACCAACGGTTAACGTCGCCAGCGGTAAGTATGTGATGAACAGCAGCCCGGTAGTGACCAATCCCGAAGCTGCTTCACGCTCATTCCTGGCGCTCTCCAAGGCAGAATAACGCCCACTCACCTGGCACAATCCGCTGCCAGGTTTCATTGGCCGTCAGCGGCTGCGTCGCAATCACCGTCACCACGTCATGCGGCGTGGTGTGCTGCTGAAAATCAACCTCTACATCCTGATCGAGCAGCTGTGCGCGGCCAAACGGCGCGCGTCGGGTGATCCAGAACAGGTTGGTGGAGCAGAAGGCCATCAGATAACGCCCGTCCGACAGCAGCATGTTAAACACCCCTTTCTGCCGCAGGCTGCCCGCCAGTTCACCGATGAAGCGAAACACCGCTGGCCAGTTACCCGGCGTGCGGGGATAACGCGTCGCCAGCTGATGTAAAATCCAGCAGAACGCCTTTTCGCTGTCGGTCTCCCCGACCGGACGAAAGGTCCCGGTCTCCAGCTGACGGTAGCCCTTTAGCTGCCCGTTATGGGCGTAGGTCCAGTTACGGCCCCACAGTTCGCGGGTAAACGGATGGGTGTTTTCCAGCGAGACCTGACCGCGATTCGCCTGGCGGATGTGCGCCACCACCGAATGCGATTTGATCGGGTACTCCTGCACCAGCCGCGCTAT
This sequence comes from Pantoea brenneri, assembly GCA_002095305.1. Classification (GTDB taxonomy): domain Bacteria; phylum Pseudomonadota; class Gammaproteobacteria; order Enterobacterales; family Enterobacteriaceae; genus Pantoea; species Pantoea brenneri. Next base: position 25,370 of record MIEI01000011.1, on the reverse strand, counting down.
CGGCGAATTGAAGCTCGGCAGAGGATCCTTAAAGGTACGACAGCCTTTATCTTCGTAAAAGGTAATGCCCCAGCCATCTTTATGTGGGCCGGTTCCGCCACCACGCTGCACCAGGCCGGTAAAGCTGAAACAGATATCCGTGGGAACATTGGCGCTCATCCCGAGCAATTCGCACATAGCCACCACCTTAGAGTAAGACGCCTCCCGCCAGGCGAGAGGCCAGAGTGTTACTTCACCATCTCTTTTTCGATCAGCAGCATCAGAATATGGATCACTTTAATGTGGATCTCCTGAATGCGATCGGCATAACCAAAGTGCGGCACCCGGATTTCAATGTCAGCACTGCCCGCCATCTTACCGCCATCTTTGCCGGTCAGGGTGATCACTTTCATCCCCTGCGCCCGCGCCGCCTCAATCGCCTTAATGATGTTGGCCGAGTTGCCGGAGGTGGAGAGCCCCAGCAGCACATCGCCCGGACGGCCTACCGCTTCAACATAACGCGAAAAGACGTAATCGTAGCCAAAGTCGTTACTGACGCAGGAGAGATGGCTGACGTCTGAAATCGCAATCGCCGGATAGCCAGGACGATTTTCACGATAGCGACCGGTCAGCTCTTCGGCGAAATGCATCGCGTCGCAGTGCGACCCACCGTTGCCGCAGGAGAGCACCTTGCCGCCCGCCTTGAAACTGTCAGCCAGCAGCACCGCAGCACGCTGGATCGCATGGATATTCGCGTCATCGCTGAGGAATTTATTCAGCGTATCGGCGGCTTCGTTGAGCTCAGAGCGGATGATGTCCTGGTACATAGGGAGGTCCTTTTTTAGCAGAGGTTAATCGCAGCAAGTTTAACGGAATGCCTGGGCGGCGCAAAGCATCACGCCATTCCGGCCCGATCGCCGCTGGCATTATCTCTGCACAGCCGCCAGCGAAACGGGTCGGAAAAATGATTTTGTGAGTCAGGTTGTAATTGCGATGTAAACGAATTGATAAAAAGAGCCAACTGCTCTAAACCTCTACTCAACAGGTCAGACCTCTTACTACTTACGGAGCGGTTCATTATGATGGTTGTTTCGATACTTGCCACGGTGGTGCTGATTGGCGCCCTGTTCTACCACCGCCTGTCGTTGCGGCTGAGCAGCCTGATTCTGCTGCTGTGGACCGCGGCGATGGCGGCCGCACACCTCTGGACGCCGTGGCTGCTGCTGCCACTGGCTATTATTCTGTTGCCGTTTAACCTGCCGTCGCTGCGCCGTAATCTGTTTTCAAAACCGATGCTGCAGCGTTTTCAGCAGGTGATGCCGCCAATGTCACGCACCGAGAAAGAAGCGATCGATGCCGGAACCACCTGGTGGGAAGGCGATCTGTTTCAGGGCAAACCGGACTGGCAGAAGCTGCATAACTATCCTCAGCCGCACCTGACACCGGATGAGCAGGCCTTCCTGGAGGGTCCGGTTGAAGAAGCGTGCCGGCTGGCGAATGATTTCCAGATTACTCATGAAATGGCCGATCTGCCGCCGGAACTGTGGGCTTATCTGAAACAGCATCGCTTCTTCGCGATGATCATCAAAAAAGAGTATGGCGGGCTGGAGTTTTCCGCTTATGCCCAGGCTCGCGTGTTGCAGAAACTGGCTGGCGTATCGGGCATCCTGGCGATTACCGTCGGTGTACCGAACTCGCTCGGTCCGGGCGAACTGCTGCAGCACTACGGTACTGACGAACAGAAAAACCACTATTTACCGCGTCTGGCGCGTGGCGATGAGATCCCCTGCTTCGCACTGACCAGCCCGGAAGCCGGCTCAGATGCCGGTGCGATTCCCGATACCGGCGTAGTGTGTATGGGTGAATGGCAGGGTCAGCAGGTGCTGGGTATGCGCCTGACCTGGAACAAACGCTACATCACGCTGGCGCCTATCGCGACCGTGCTGGGGCTGGCGTTTAAACTGTCCGATCCCGATCATCTGCTCAGCGATAACACCCATCCGGGCATTACCTGCGCGTTGATCCCGACCAACACCCCCGGCGTGGAAATCGGTCACCGTCACTTCCCGCTTAACGTGCCGTTCCAGAACGGTCCGACCCGTGGTAAGGATATTTTCGTGCCGATCGATTACATCATCGGCGGACCGGAAATGGCCGGACAGGGCTGGCGTATGCTGGTTGAATGTCTGTCAGTGGGTCGCGGCATTACCCTGCCGTCCAACTCGACCGGCAGCCTGAAAAGCGTGGCGCTGGCAATTGGTGCCTATGCCCATATCCGCCGTCAGTTCAGACTGTCGATCGGTAAAATGGAAGGGATTGAAGAGCCACTGGCACGCATTGCCGGTAATGCTTACGTGATGGATGCGGCAGCAACGCTGATCACCGCCGGTATTATGCAGGGTGAAAAACCGGCGGTACTGTCGGCGATTGTGAAATATCACTGCACCCATCGCGGTCAGCGGGCGATCATCGACGCGATGGATATTGCCGGCGGTAAAGGCATTATGCTCGGTAACAGCAACTTCCTGGCGCGCGCCTATCAGGGTGCACCGATCGCGATTACCGTTGAAGGGGCGAACATCTTAACCCGCAGCATGATCATCTTCGGCCAGGGGGCAATTCGTTGCCATCCTTATGTTCTGCAGGAGATGGCGGCCGCGGCCAGTAACGACGTTGACGCTTTTGATCGGGCGTTGTTCAGCCATATCGGCCACGTCGGCAGTAATCAGGTGCGCAGTCTGTGGCTCGGCCTGACCGGCGGACGCACCAGCGCCACCCCGACCCGTGATGCGACGCGTCGTTATTATCAGCATCTCAACCGCATCAGCGCCAACCTCGCGTTGCTGTCAGATGTCTCAATGGCGGTGCTGGGCGGTAGCCTGAAACGTCGTGAACGCATCTCGGCGCGACTGGGTGATGTCCTGAGCCAGCTTTATCTGGCCTCTGCCACGCTGAAGCGCTACGACGATGAAGGCCGTAACGAAGCCGATCTGCCGCTGGTGCATTGGGGCGTTCAGGATGCGCTGCATCAGGCGGAAGTGGCTATCGATGACCTGCTGCGCAACTTCCCTAACCGGCTGGTGGCGGGTGCGTTACGCCTGGTGATTTTCGCCGGTGGTCATCACTGCCCGGCACCGTCCGATCGTCTTGATCATCAGCTGGCAAAAATGCTGCAACTGCCGTCTGCCACCCGCACACGTCTGGGACGCGGACAGTATCTGGCACCGGTTGATAACAATCCGGCCGGTCAGCTGGAACAGGCGTTGCAGGATGTAATGGCTGCGGAAGTGATTCACGACAGACTGAGCAAACAGAGCAAGCAGCACCTCTCCTTTACCCGGCTGGATGAGCTGGCAAAACGGGCGCTGGAGCAGGGCTGGATTGACGATAAAGAAGCCGAGATATTGCGCCGCGCAGAAACCAGCCGCCTGCGTTCTATCAATGTGGATGAGTTTGAAGCGGATGCACTGGCGGTACCGGTGCCAGAGAAGAAACCTCAATCCGCTTCGGCACGTGCCAGCGAGGCGGCATAAGGCGGCGGGTCGATGTGATGTCGGCCCGTTAATTGAGCGCAGGCTCAGGGAGCGTATGCCCTCCGTAAAGACGCAACAACGCCATCAATGGCTTTAGCGTTTAATCTGAGCGTGTTTCCTGCGCTGGCATCCCCCTCATCGCCAGCAAGATTCTTGTTTTATCTAAAGGCCGACATCACGTCGGCCTTTTTTTATCCTGCCTGACGGATGCGGGCAATCAGCGCATCCACATCTTCTACATGATCGGCCGCCAGTATCAGCGTGCGTCCCAGGTTAATCGCGTTACGGATGCAGTCGGTACGCATCGCCGGATCGGCGATCAGCTTCATATCCGCCACATGTGACATTCCCACCGTGCGGCGAATCAGTTCGGTACCGCAGTAGCCGATGGTATCCGCCCATACTTTGCGCAGGAAGGCATCGACATAGCCGGGATAAGCCAGCGCCACGTCAGCGGTTTTCTCCGCCGCCAGCGCCTGGAAACGGCTGGAGAAGGTTGTCCAGACGCTATGCACATCGCTCAGGCGTTGCTCACGGGCATCGGCGGCTTCACGCGGCGGCAGCAGACCGGGCAGGCCGCAATAGTTGATCAGCAGATTGCCGAGCGCGGTGCCGATATCAAAGCCCATCGGCCCGAAATAGCCAAATTCAGCATCAATCGCTTTCAGGCTACCGTCCGCAACAAAAATCGATCCGCTGTGGATATCGCCATGCAGCAAGGCTTCGGCATGGGCAAAGAAGCGGTGCTTGAGACCAGCTACCGCAATACGCAGCGCATTATCGTGACGCAGGCTGGCCACTAACGGCTCCAGCGCCGCCGGATAGCTGTTACGCGGATGATCGGTGTAGGGATCGTTAAAGAACAGATCTTCGGTGATCTCGCACATTTCCGGATTAATGAAGCGCGCCACTTCCGCTTTCTTCTGATGCGGATGCAGCACGAAATCGGAGGTGTTAAACAGCGTCTGTGCCAGATATTCGCCCAGCTGCCGTGGCGCGTCAGGATAGTAAACGCCCTTTACCAGCTCGCTACGCCAGATACGGTGGCTGGAGAGATCTTCCATCACCATCACCGCCAGATCCGCATCGTAATGGGTAATCTGCACCGTGTGCTGTGGGCAATATTTGTAGTGCTCGACCAGGGTCTGCGCTTCAAGCCGCGCCCGATCCAGCGTCAGAGGCCATGACTCGCCGACGCAGCGCACATAAGGCAACGCCTGCTTGACCACCACCCGGCTGTTGCCCTGATCGTCATAAATTTTGAACACCAGGTTAAGATTGCCGTCACCAATTTCCTCGGCACGGCTCAGGGCGGAAGGATTATCCAGACCGCCGAATTGTCGGGCATAGTCCACCGCATCAGCAGCGGTGAAGGTACGGTATTGCGACATTGCCTGTTCCTCATCATTCGAAGGCTGAATAAACCCGGTGTAAAAGCCGTTCAGACGTCTATACATCCGTCGAGCATGTTGGCACAATATCTGACATTAACGCAACAGGGATTTCACCCACCATGCAGACTCTCCAAACCACCAGCTTACAGGTTCGTGACAATCAGCTCTGGATCCTCGATCAGCAGGCGCTGCCGCAGCAAAAAAACTGGCTACCAGCGCACAGTGTGGCGCAGCTGGTTGAGCATATTCACGCGCTGCGGGTGCGCGGTGCGCCACTGATTGGCCTTTCCGCCTCGTTATTGCTGGCGTTGCTGGCAGAACAGGGACAGACGCAGAGGCAACTGGCTGAGTCGCTGGCGATCCTGCGTGCTGCCCGCCCTACCGCCGTCAATCTGATGAATAACCTTGATCGGATGAAACAGGCGCTGGCGCAACCGGCGTTCGCTACCGCGCTGGCCGAGGAAGCCTGGCGACTGGTCGAAGAAGATAAACAGCTGTGCGAGGCGATTGCCACCGCAGGCAGCACGCTGGTAAAACCCAACAGCCAGCTGCTGACCCACTGTAACACCGGCGGGCTGGCAACGGCGGGCGTCGGCACCGCGCTGGGGGTAATCATCCTCGCTCATCAGCAGGGCCGGGTTAACAACGTCTGGGTCGATGAAACCCGTCCGCTGTTGCAGGGCGGCCGGCTAACGGCCTGGGAGCTGGGCGAACGGGCGGTTCCTTATACCCTGATTACCGACAGCATGGCCGCCAGTCTGATGGCCAGCAAACAGGTGGACGCAGTGTGGGTCGGCGCTGACCGGATTGCCGCCAACGGCGACGTCGCCAATAAGATCGGCACCTACAGCCTGGCGGTACTGGCACACTATCATCAGATCCCGTTTTATGTGGCCGCGCCGCACACCACGCTGGATCGCAGCTGCCCGAACGGTGCGGCGATTCCGATCGAGCAGCGCGCTGCCAGTGAAGTGACCGGCGTGGCCGGCAGTTTTGGCAGCGTGCAGTGGGCACCTGAAGCGGCGAACGTCTACAACCCGGCGTTTGATGTGACGCCAGCCGCCCTGATTAGCGGCTGGGTTCTGGATACCGGCGTGGTAACACCGGAGCAGGTAGCGGCGGGAATTTTCCAGCCCCAGTGAGTCAGACGGCCACCGCGCACTGTTCTGCGCGGTGGCCGAAGCGGCTCAGCCGATTACGCCAGTCGTGGATAGCGTCGGCAATCCTGTCACCGGTAAAGTTAGCGATCCACCCTTCCTGATTATCAAAAATCCGAATCGCGGTGAAATGCGGCGACGATCCCATATCAAACCAGTGTGGCGTACCGGCCGGCACCGAGATCAGATCGTTCTTTTCGCACAGGATCTGCAGGATCTCGCCATCCAGATGCAGGCAGAACAAACCCGCGCCCTCAACAAAGAAACGCACTTCATCTTCGCCGTGGGTGTGTTCGGAAAGAAACTTTTCGCGCAGCACCGTTTTCTGCGGATTGTCCGCCCGCATGCTGATCACGTCCCAGCTCTGATAGCCCTTCTCCGCCACCAGCCGGTCAATCGCATGCTGATAGGCGGTGATAACCGCTGCTGCGTCCGGGTTCTCCCCCAAATCGCGATCGGCTTCCCAGCGTTCAAAGCGGACGCCTTTAGTATTCAGCCGCTCAGCGATCGCCTGCGGGTCGGTGCTGTGCCATATCGGCTGGCTGGCTTCGCTGTCGGTAAAAATAGTCAGTGCACTCATTCTAAATCGACTCCAGGTTAATCTCAGAAAAATCAGTGACCTGACGGTGGCAGCTTGCGCCATCCGCCTCACCACGTATCAGCTGCAGGGTATGCCAGCCAGCCTGGGCAGCCGCATCCAGCTCCTGATGAATATCCGACAGGAACAGCAGTTGCTCCGCTGGCAGGCCAATCTGTGCGGCAATGGTGTGATACGCCGCGACTTCACGTTTGGCGCCGACGTGCGTATCGAAGTAGCCGCTGAATAAGCCAGTAATATCACCTTCGTCGCTGTAGCCAAATAACAATTTCTGCGCCGCAACCGAGCCTGAGGAATATACATAGAGTTTACGACCCTGCGCCTGCCAGGCGGTCAGGGCCGGGAGCACATCGGGATAAAGATGGCCGGTGAAACTGCCGTTGAGATAGCCATCACGCCAGATCATCCCCTGCAGCGCTTTCAGTCCGGTAGATTTACGATCCTGATCCATAAAGCTGAACAGGATCTGCGTCAGGGTCGGCAGATCGGCCTGCGGCTGATCGACCTCAGCCCGCACCGCCTCAAGTACAGCCTGCACCTCTGGCTGATGCTGCTGGTCACGCAGGAACGTCGCCAGATGCTGGCGCGCGTAAGGAAACAGGATGTTATGGACAAAGCGGATATCGCTGGTGGTGCCTTCAATATCGGTAACAATGGCGCGGATCATGCTTTCTCCAGCAGGCGACGTTGACGTTCACATTCAAATAAAAATTCCAGCCCTTCCAGCTGGCGACGCGCTTCGCTGACATCGCGGCCCCAGCAGGTTAAGCCGTGACCGCGCAGCAGGAAGCCATAGCGCAGCGGAAACCGGGCGGCGTAATCTTCAATTTCCGACGCCAGCGCCGCAATGTCCTGGCTGTTATCGAACACCGGGATGGCGACGGTATCCAGATGATTATGCTGACCGGTGAGCGTTTTCTGCATCTCATAACCGTGCAGCAGCAGCGCCGCGCCCTGCTCGACCCGCGATAACACCGTCGCATTCACGGTATGGGTGTGCAGCACCGCGCCCGCCTCGGGAAAGAGCCGATAGATCAGCGTGTGCAGGCCAGTTTCCGCCGACGGCTTGCGGCCGGAGAGCGCCTGGCTGGTGGCAATATCGACCTGGATAAAGTCATCACGCGTCAGCGTGCCTTTATCTTTACCGGATTCGCTCAGCAGACAGATCTGCGCATCCTGACGCACAGACATATTACCGCCGGTCGCGGGTGCCCAGCCCTTCGCACCAATCCAGTGACAGGCGGCGACCAGCTGATCTAACGGGTGAATATCCGACATAGGGTTTCCTTGCAGTGGAATGTGATGGCTGGTAACTCAGATAACGGTAACGGCCCTAAAAATACAACAGGTTAAGTTTGCTACTTTGCCAGCAAAGCTCACGATGTCTTTTCAATGATTCCTGTATCAGCAAAGCTCATAATCCCTGCCAAATGATCCGTGTGTCAGCAAGGCGGTAAGCGCGCTTATCCCCGGGAGCTGACATCAGTCAGTGACCGGGGTAAGCAAACGCAACCAACGCCGCTGAGGTGCGGAGCATGACGCATTTAGCCGTCTAAGCGTCTCGATTGCCAAATACTACCATCCTGTTTATAGTGGCACAAACACCGGGTGACTCCGCATCGACATTCGCGCTTAAGGCCAGATAACCATGACGCAGCACAACCTGATTCCTGACAGCAAACTTCCGGCGCTTGGGACGACCATTTTTAGCCAGATGAGTGCGCTGGCACAGCAGCACAACGCTATTAACCTTTCTCAGGGCTTTCCCGATTTTAACGGGCCGGACTATTTGCAGCAGCGGCTGGCGTATCACGTTAGTCAGGGTGCGAATCAGTATGCCCCGATGACCGGCGCTTTGCCGTTACGCGAGGCGATTGCGGAGAAAACCGCTGAGCTTTATGACTATCGTCCGGACGTCGAGCGCGAGATTACGGTTACTGCCGGGGCGACTGAGGCACTGTACGCGGCAATTACCGCGCTGGTCAGGCCGGGCGATGAGGTGATCTGTTTTGATCCCAGCTACGACAGCTATGCGCCAGCGGTTGAACTGTCGGGTGGGGTGCTGAAGCGCATCGCCCTGCAACCACCGACCTTTCGCGTTGACTGGTCGGCCTTTGGTGCGCTGCTGAGTGAGAAAACCCGGCTGGTGATCCTGAATACGCCGCACAATCCGTCGGCTACCGTCTGGCGGCGCGAGGATTATGCCGCGCTGTGGCAGGCGATTGCCGGGCTGCCGGTGTATGTGCTGAGCGACGAAGTGTATGAACACATCTGCTTTGATCCGGCAGGTCATGCCAGCGTACTGGCTCATCCGGAACTGCGTCAGCGCGCCATTGCCGTCTCTTCGTTTGGCAAAACCTTCCACATGACCGGCTGGAAAGTGGGTTACTGCATTGCACCGGCGGCGATCAGCGCTGAAGTACGCAAGGTACATCAGTATCTGACCTTTTCGGTCAATACCCCGGCGCAGCTGGCGATTGCCGATATGCTGCGTCACCAGCCGGAACATTATCGCGAGCTGCCGGCATTTTATCAGGCGCGTCGCGACCAGCTGATTGCGGCCTTGCAGCACAGCCGCTTCAGGGTTCTGCCGTGCGAAGGCACCTATTTTTTACTGGCGGACTACAGCGCAATCTCCGATCTGGACGATGTCAGTTTCTGCCAGTGGCTGACCAAAGAAGCAGGCGTGGCGGCGATACCGCTGTCGGTGTTCTGCGCCGATCCCTTCCCTCATAAACTGATTCGCCTCTGTTTTGCTAAACAGCAAGCGACGTTAGATGCCGCCGCGGAGCGCTTATGTCAGCTTTAAACCTCACCGTATTGCAGGAGACCCTGAGCTGGATGGATGGCGAGGCGAATCTGCGCCATTTCGATCAGCAACTGGCTGGCATTACCGGACGCGATTTAATTCTGCTGCCGGAAATGTTTACCACCGGCTTTGCGATGGAGGCGGCAAAAAGCTCGTTGCCTCAGACGCAGGTGGTGGAATGGCTGCAACATCATGCCCGGCAGACTGACGCCCTGATCGGCGGCAGTGCGGCGATCCAGACCGAAAACGGCGCGGTAAACCGCTTTTTACTGGTCGAGCCGGACGGAACGCTGCATCAGTACGACAAGCGGCATCTGTTTCGTATGGCGGATGAGCATCATCACTATTTGCCCGGCGAGCAGCGTCAGATAGTTGAATGGCGCGGCTGGCGCATTCTGCCACAAATCTGTTATGACCTGCGTTTCCCGGTTTTTTCACGTAACCGCAATGATTACGATCTGGCGCTGTACGTCGCCAACTGGCCTGCGCCGCGTGCGTTGCACTGGCAGGCGCTGCTGTTAGCGCGCGCGATTGAGAATCAGGCTTACGTGGCGGGCTGTAACCGGGTCGGCAGTGATGGTAACCAGCATCAGTACCGTGGCGACAGCCAGATTATTTCGCCGCAGGGTGAGATCCTGCAGGCGGCCGAGCCGTTCCAGCGCGCCCGGCTGGATGCTGCGCTGTCGCTGGAGGCGCTCAATGCTTATCGTGAACGCTTCCCGGCCTGGCAGGATGCGGATCGGTTTACGCTGTAGTCTGTCGCGCAAGCCTGGCCGACAGCAATCAGCTGCCGCGATAGGTTGACCACGACCACGGCGAGATCAGGAACGGCAGATGAAAATGGCTGCCCGCTTCGGCAATGACAAAATCGATCTGGGCGCTGACATAAAGCGCATCCCGACCGGCGGCGGCAAAATAGTCGCCAATCTCCGCAGTTAAGCGGTAGTGACCCGGCGTCAGCGGCTCCGGGGTCAGGGTTTTCAGTCGGCCATCGCTGTCGGTTTCGCCCTGAGACAGCGGGAACCACCCTTCCGGGCTGTTCTGCTCCAGCGAAATCGCCACGCCGCTGGCCGGTTTGCCTATTGCCGTATCAAGAATATGGGTCGTGACAGTACTCATTCTATGCTCTCCTCCAGCCGTAACAGGGTAATTTCACGCAGCTGATCCAGCGCTTCCTGCTGCTCAGCCTGCTGATCATTCTGGAGCCGACGCTGCAATTCCGCCAGCATCTGCTCTGCGCTGCGTCCTTTGGCTCGGATTAAAAATACCCGGCCAAAGCGCGCCTCATAAGTCTGATTGCCCTGTTGCATCGCCTGTTGTAGCGACCGATCGGCCTGCTGCATAGCAGACTGTTCGCCGCGCGACAGCGTCGCCTGTTTGTCGCTTCCGCTGGCCCGTTCGCCGATACGTGGATGGGCAGCCAGCGCCGCCTGTAAAGCATCGCCCTGCCACTGTCGCGCCAGTGCATCGCCGGTGGCGAGCAGTGCCGCCAACGATGCATAGGGACGCGCCGCCACCAGCGCCTGCTGCCAGTGCGGGATCGCCACACAGTGGGCAATCGCCGCCAGTGCCTGCTCTTCCGGCAACTGATTAAAGGTGGTTAATTGCATGCTCAGCTCCGTTCAGCAATCAGACAAACCGCCTGCAGGTAGGCCTGCAGTGCCGGGGCAACATCATTCACCGCCACCGACTCCGCCGGATGGTGGCTGATACCGCGATGATTACGCACAAATAGCATGCCGACCGGCCAGCGTTCGGCAATCGCAATCGCATCATGGCCAGCGCCGCTCGGCAGCGACAGGCTGCGCCCTTGCACCGTTTCCACAGCATGACTCAACGCCTGTTGCAGCGCGGAATCACAGGCGGTGGCCCCGATGCGGTAATATTCGTTCGCCTCAAAGCGCAATCCGCGACGCAGCGCGATCGCCTCCGCCTGGGTTAACAGGCTGGAGAGCAGCGCCTCCAGCGGATTGTCCAGCGGGCCGCGTACATCCAGCGACAGCGCAACCTCGCCAGGGATCACATTTACCGCGCCGGGCGCACAAGTCAGAGTGCCGACCGTCGCCACCAGCTGGGGATCCTGCTCGCGGGTGGTCTGCTCGATAAACACCATCCATTCGGCAGCGGCAGCCAGCGCATCTTTACGGTGGGTCATCGGTACCGTACCGGCATGCCCGGCTTCGCCGATGAAGCGGCAGTTCAGCCGGCGCGCACCGTTGATCGCCGTCACCACGCCCAGGGGCAGATCTGCCTGTTCAAGACACGGCCCCTGCTCAATGTGCAACTCAAGGTAACCGACAATATCCTCTACCCGGCGCGCGGCGGTGGCGATTTGGCTGCTGTCGAGCCCGACATCTGCCATCGCCTGCGCCACGGTAATGCCGTTGCCGTCAGGATGGGTTACCCAGCTCTGCGGCCAGCTACCGGTAATGCCGCGGCTGCCGAGCAGCGTAATGCCAAAACGGGTCCCCTCTTCGTCGCCGAAACCGATCACCTCAATTGCCAGCGGCAAACGCTGCTGGTGCTGATGCAGCCACTGTACGGTTTCGATGGCGCTCAGCACGCCCAGCATGCCGTCATAGCGACCGGCGTTACGTACCGTGTCGAGATGCGAACCGAGCAGTAAGGCGGGAGCCCCCGGTTCGGCTGCTTCGTAGCGGCCACAAATGTTGCCGACCGCATCCTGCCACACCTGCATTCCGGCGGCCTGCATCCACTCTCCGACGCAGGCGTTGGCGCGCAGGTGCTCCGGCGACAGGTAGACACGCGTCAGTCCCTGCGCCGTTTCGCTGATCGCTGCCAGCGCATCACAGCGCGCCATAACGCGCTGTGCAGCAGCGTGGGCTTCGCTGGCGTTCATCATCATGCCTGGCTCCCGTAGTAGTCCCAGGCCGCCTGCGCAGCAGCGCCCTGCGGCGTGCGATAGCCCAGATAGGTCAGCACCATTTCCAGCGCCGCCAGCGTCTGCATGACACAATCCTTGCGGGCATTGAAGCCCATGGTGCCGATGCGCCACACCTTGCCGTGCAGCGGACCAAACGAGGTGCCAATTTCAATGCCGAAATCATTCAGCATCAGTTGCCGCACCTGATCGCCATTGATGCCCGTAGGGATCACCACGCCCAGCACGTTATTCATTTTGTGTTGCAGGTCGCCAAAGGTCTCCAGTCCCATACCCTGAATGCCTTTCAGCAGCGCTTCGCCGTGCAGTTTGTGGCGCGCAATGCCGTTATCCAGACCTTCCTGCAGGATCAGACGGGCGCATTCGCGGGCGCCAAACAGTGCGCTGGTCGCTTCAGTGTGGTGATTCAGACGCTCCGGCCCCCAGTAATCCATGATCATGCCGAGATCAAAATAGTTGGAGTAGATCATCTCCTCTTCCCCATCCTGATGCGCGGCGGTTCGGATCCCCTGTTCGACGCACTTACGCTTGCGGATCACCGCTTCCATCTGTTCGCTCAGGGTGATCGGCGAGGTACCGGACGGACCGCCGAGGCACTTCTGCATCCCAGCAGAGACCGCATCCAGACCCCAGGCATCGGTTTCCAGCGCATTACCGGCCAGCGACGCGGTAGCATCGGTGTAGAACAGCACGCCATACTGTTTGCAGATTGCCCCCAGCTGCGCCAGCGGTTGCAGCATGGTGGTGGAGGTGTCGCCCTGTACCGTCAGCAGCAGCCGTGGCCGCACTTTTTTGATCGCATCTTCGATCTGATCGGGAGTAAAGACCTCGCCCCACGGCACCTCAATAGTGTGAACCTCAGCGCGGCAGCGACGGGCGATTTCACACAGCAGGTGTCCAAAGCGGCCAAACACCGGCACCAGCACTTTGTCGCCGGGCCGGATGGCGGAGAGCAGGATCGCTTCAATCCCGGCGCGCGAGGTGCCATCAATCAGCAGGGTCCAGCGGTTTTCGGTACGGAATACGCCGCGATAGAGCGCCATAACCTCGTTCATGTAATGGGTCATGGCGGGATCGTACTGGCCAAGCAGCTGGCTCGACATGGCACGCAGGACGCGCGGATCGGCGTTGATCGGCCCAGGTCCCATCAGCAGACGTTGCGGTGGATTGAGTTGCGGGTAGCGAGTGATATCCATGATGAATTCCTTGTTGAAGACTTACAGGCGGACCGAGGAGATAAACTGTTTCAGTTCAGGCGATTGCGGCTGCGCAAATAACGTTTTGCTGTCGCCCTGCTCCCAGACGCGCCCCTGATGCATAAAGACCACGCGATCGCCCACGTCGCGGGCGAAGTTCATTTCATGGGTGACGAGGATCAGCGTCATTCCTTCTGCCGCCAGCTGCTCCAGTACTTTGAGCACTTCGCCGACCAGCTCAGGATCGAGCGCCGAGGTGATTTCGTCACAGAGTAAAACTTTCGGCGTCATCGCCAGCGCACGGGCGATTGCCACCCGCTGCTGCTGACCGCCGGAGAGGCTGGCTGGATAGTAATTGAGGCGTTCACCCAGCCCGACCTTCTCCAGCATCTGCGTCGCCAGCGCCCGGCACTCCGCCTCACCCTTTTTCAATACCCGACGTGGTGCCAGCATGACATTTTCCAGCGCGGTCATGTGCGGGAACAGGTTGAAGCTCTGAAACACCATGCCGATTGAACGGCTGATCTCGCGGGCCTGCGAATCGCGGTCGGTGATGGTCATGCCGCCAAGCTTGATGCTGCCTTCCTGATAGCCTTCCAGCCCGTTGATGCAGCGCAACAGCGTGCTTTTACCCGAGCCACTGCGACCAATAATCGAGATCACCTCGCCCATGTCGATATCCAGATCCACGCCTTTCAACACATGGTTGTCGCCGTAATATTTTTGCACCTGATTAATGGTGATGAGCGGCATTGAATTTTTTCTCCAGATACTGGCTGTAGCGAGACAGCGGATAACACATCAGGAAGTAACCGAGCGCCACCAGCCCAAAGACTTTGAACGGCTGATAGGTCACGTTGTTCAGAATGGTGCCGGCTTTGGTCAGCTCAATAAAACCGATAATCGACGCCAGCGCAGTGCCTTTGATCACCTGTACCGCAAAGCCGACCGTCGGGGCGATGGCGATGCGGATCGCCTGCGGCGCAACCACCCGCGCCAGGGTCTGGCCGAAACTCAGGCCGAGACAGCGTGACGCTTCCCATTGGCCTTTCGGCAACGCGCGAATACTGCCGTACCAGATATCGACCAGAAAGGCACTGGTGTAAAAAGTCAGCGCCAGCGAGGCCGCCGTCCAGGGCGCGACGTCAATCCCGAACAGCCCGACGCCAAAGAAGGCCAGAAACAGCTGCATCAGCAGCGGCGTACCCTGGAACAGCGCGGTATAGCCGCGTACCCAGCGCGTCAGCCATTTACGTTGCAATAGCCGCATAAACAGCAACGGCAGCGTCACCAGCGTGCCGCCGACAAACGCCACCAGAGAGAGCAGCAGGGTCCAGCGCGCCGCCAGCAGCAGGTTGCGCACGATGTCCCAGTCAGTGAAGGTTGTCATCATGCCTGCACTCCAAACCATTTACGGCCAATCGCCAGCAGCAACTGACGCATCGCAATCGACAACGCCAGGTAGATCAACGTGGTCACCAGATAGACCTCAAAGCTTAAAAAGGTGCGCGACTGAATCAGGTTAGCGGCGAAAGTCAGCTCCTCGTAGGAGACCTGCGACACCACCGACGAGCCGAGCATCACGATAATGCACTGACTCACCAGCGCCGGATAAATGCGCTGCAGCGCGGGCGGCAGCACCACCCGCAGAAACGTCTGGCTACGGGTCAGGCCCAGCACCCGGCCCGCTTCCCACTGTCCTTTTGGCGTCACCTGAATACCGGCGCGGATGATCTCAGTGCTGTAGGCACCAAGGTTGATCAGCATCGCCAGCAGCGCTGCTTCACCGGCGGTGAGCTTTAGCCCCAGATTAGGCAGGCCAAACACGATAAAGAACAGTTGCACCACGAACGGCGTATTGCGGATCAGCTCGACGTAGACGCCCCACAGACGGCTCATCCAGCCCGGTTTACCGCTGCGCAGCGCGGCGCCGACGATGCCGAGGCTGACGCCGCCGACGGTGGCCAGCAGCGTTAACTGGATGGTGACCCACAGGCCGGAGAGCAGCTCCGGCCAGTAGGGCCACAGGGCGGGAAAGTTAAGTTGCCCGATCATTATCCGTTCCTCAGGCGCCGAGGCTGGCGGGCAGCGGGGCTTTCAGCCACTGTTCTGACAGGTTGTTCAGGGTGCCATCTTTGATGCCCTGCTCAATCAGCCCATTGATCTTCTCTTTCAGTGCCGGCTGGTCTTTCTTCAGGCCAATGAAGCAGGGCGAATCTTTCAGCATAAACTGGGCAACCGGTGCTTTGGCCGGGTTCTGACGGGCGATTGCTGCCACCACCAGGTTGCCGGTTGCGACATACTGCACCTGACCGGAAAGGTAAGCTGACAGCGTGGTGTTGTTATCTTCGTAACGTTTCACCTGAGCGTCCTTCGGCGCGACCTCACTCAGCACCATGTCCTCCACTGCGCCACGGGTTACGCCAATCGACTTGCCGCTCAGTGCCGCCGCCGATTTGATCTCTTCGCCTTTCGGCCCAAAGACACCGAGGAAGAACGGCGCATAGGCGCGGGTGAAATCGATCACTTTTTCACGCTCCGCGTTTTTGCCCATGCTGGAGATCACCAGATCGACTTTGTCAGTTTGCAGATAAGGCACCCGGTTGGCGCTGCTGACCGGCACCAGCTGTAACTTAAGTTTCATCTGCTTCGCCAGGTACTTCGCCATGTCGATGTCGTAACCCTGGGGTTGCAGATCGGTGCCGACTGAACCAAACGGCGGGAAATCCTGCGGCACCGCCACCCGGATCACGCCACGCTGCTGGATATCCTGCAGCTGATCGGCCAGCGCGCTGCCCGCCTGTGCCATCAGTAATGCCGCTGCCGCAACCGCCATCAAAACTTTTTTCATTATGCACCCCGGTGAGATTGTGTGAAACAAAAGATTCTTAAGCATGCATTCTGCAACTAATGTGCCAATCAGCGCAGCGGGAGAAAAAGGGTTAGATGGCAATGAGGTTGGGAGAAAAGCGGCCTGATAAGCCGCGAAATGCTGTCGAAAAAGGCTGTACTAAAATGGGGCAAGGCACCAAAACGGTGCCTGTTAGCGGTGCTCCAGCTCGTCAAACTGCTGGTAAAGATCGGCGATCTGATGAATACGCTGACGGCCCTGCGCCAGCATTTCATGCAGCAGCGCGTTGGCGATCAGGTTGATCAGGCTCATTGCCGAAGCGTAGCTGTCAAAAGCCGAGACGCTGTCGAGCGGCGCGCAGAGCTGCCAGCGTGCCAGCGCGATCACCGTTTGCGCCTGCGGCTCACACAGCGCCAGCAGCGGGATGCCGGCGGTTTGTAGCTGTTGCATCAGCGGGCGAATCATCCGGGTGCGGCGGCGGAACGCCATCACCACTACCATGTCATCCGGCGTGATATCCACCAGCTCTTCGGCCAGCGTCTGGCCCGGCTGCGGCAGAATATGCACCTGCGGCCGCGCCTGCATCAGCTGCTGACGCAGGTGCAGCGCCACCGGATAGGCGTTACGCATGCCGATAATAAAGACACGTTTTGCCTGCGCCAGCTGCTGGATCACCTCACCGAAATGCTGTGCATCCAGACTATTCACCCACTGCGTCAGGTTAGCCATTTCCTGCTTATAGTGCCGTGACAGTAAGGTGTTGCCCTGCACCGCATCGCGGTTATCAGTTAGCGGCATGCCGCTCTGACGCAGGGTGCGCAACTCATCACGCATCTCTTTGTACTTCTCATAGCCCAGACGTTTAAACAACCGGCTGACAGTGGCTTTCGAAACGCCGCTAAGCCGCGCCAGCTCGGCGCTGTTGTAGCTGATCAGATCGTCAAAATGGTCAAAAACAAAGTCGGCAATCCGTTGCTCTTGCGGTGAGAGCTGGGAATAGTGGCTTCTGAGTCGTTCATCAAGCTGTTGCATAACAGGTCCTGTAACTTTTGTTTCAGCTGAAGCTAGCATAATTTGCGCCAGGTTAACGCGGCTGCAACCGCGGCCGCAATGAAAACTGGAACAGCTCTTGCTTTGTATACCGTTCTGTCACCCGATAACAGAACGAGAAAAGCATGATTCAAAGCAATATGGCCCCACAGGGGATGGCGGTGACGCCACACCATCTGGCCAGCGAAAGTGCGCTGGCGGTGCTGCGTGACGGCGGCAACGCCATTGAAGCGATGGTGGCGGCGGCATCAACTATCGCCGTGGTCTATCCACACATGAATGGCCTCGGTGGCGATGGCTTCTGGCTGATTATGCCGCCAGGCGGCGATCCTGTCGCGATTGATGCCAGCGGTGCAGCCGGATCGCTGGCTCACTTCGATTTCTACGGCGATCATCAACAGATTCCACACCGCGGCCCGAAAGCGGCATTAACCGTCGCCGGCACGGTCAGCGGCTGGCATGAAGCATTGCAGCTGGGCGCGGAGCTGGGAGCTGCCCCACTGCCGCTGGCACGTCTGCTGCGCGATGCCATTCGCTATGCGGCCGATGGCATTCCGGTGACCGCTTCACAGGCGGCCGCCACGGCGACCTTCCGCAACGAGTTACAGCATCAGCCCGGCTTTGCCGCCACCTTTATGCCTGATGGCGATGTGCCGCAGCCGGGCAGCCGCTTTACCCAGCCGGCGCTGGCGCAAACGCTGTGTCAGCTGACGGAGCAGGGGCTCGACAGTTTTTATCGCGGCCCGCTGGCGCGCCATCTGGCCAGTGAGATGTCAGCGCTGGGCATGCCGATCACCCTGGAGGATCTGCAACAGCAGCGCGCCCGCCGCTGTACTCCGCTGCATCTTTCACACAGCGAAGGCGATATCTGGAATATGACGCCGCCGACTCAGGGCATGGTGTCGCTGGCGATCCTTGGCATTACCGACGCGCTGGATATGGCTGACGCCAGTGAAGCGCAGACCGTACACCGCATCGTGGAAGCCACCAAAAAAGCCTTCGCGCTGCGTGATAAACACATTACCGATCCGCGCCACGTTACCGAAGATTTACAGGCGCTGCTCGACAGCGATCATCTCGCCACGCTCGCCAGTCAGATCGACGATCGCCAGGCGGCACCCTGGGGTAACGGGCGGGGTCCGGGCGACACCGTCTGGATGGGCGTGATGGACAGCAGCGGCCTGGCCGTATCGTTTATCCAGAGTATTTATCACGAATTTGGCAGCGGCGTGGTGCTGCCGGGCACCGGCATTACCTGGCAGAATCGCGGGGCGGCATTCAGTCTCGATCCCGATCACCTGCTGGCGCTGGCCCCCGGCAAGCAGCCGTTTCATACCCTTAATCCCGCTGCCGCGCGCCTGAAAGATGGCCGTACCCTGGTCTATGGATCGATGGGCGGCGATGGCCAGCCGCAAACCCAGGCGGCGATTTTCACCCGTCATGTGATTCAGGGCCTGCCGCTGCAACAGGCGGTCAGCGCACCGCGCTGGCTGCTGGGCCGCACCTGGGGTCAGTCTTCCGACTCGCTCAAACTGGAGAGCCGTCTCGCACCGGAAACGGTGGAGCTGCTGCGGCAGTGGGGACATCAGGTCGAGCTGCTGCCGGCCTCAGTGAATTTGTCGGCCATGCGGGCGCTATCGTGCGCCACAGCAATGGCATGTTTGAAGGTGCCAGCGATCCGCGCAGCAACGGCAGCGCCGCCGGTTTTTAACAGGAGCCAACCATGAATCAAGCTGACTGGACCCCTTATCTTGCTCACATGGAGCAGATGCTACAACTGGAGCTGGACGAAGCCCGGCGCGCAGAGCTGTTAATCCAACTGACGCGTATCGCGCAGATGGCCGCGCCGCTGATGGCCTTTCCGCTGGACGATCGACTGGAAGTCGCGGGAGTGTATCAGGCATGAAACTGAGCGACGTTTCGATTCAGACGCTGCGTCTGGCGATCCACAACGGCGAGATCAGCGCCAGAGAGGTGGCTGAAAACACACTTCAGGCGATTGAGCAGCACAATCCGCAGCTCAATGCATGGACTGAGGTCACCGGGCAGCGGATGCTGAAAGAGGCAGAGAGTATCGATACCAAGCGCCAGCGCGGTGAAGATCTGCCGCCGCTGGCGGGTATCCCCTACGCGGTAAAAAACCTGTTTGACGTTGCCGGCTACAGTACGCTGGCCGGAGCCAGCCTGTTCAGTCAACGGCCCGCCGCGCGTGCGGATGCGTTTGCCATTGACCGGCTGCGGCAGGCGGGCGCGATGCTGTCGGGCATGCTGAATATGGATGCCTACGCCTACGGCTTTACCACCGAAAACAGCCACTACGGCGCGACCCATAATCCGCGCGACCTGAGCCGCGTGGCGGGTGGCTCCTCGGGCGGCTCAGCCGCGGCGGTGGCGGCCGGTCTGGTTCATTTTTCACTTGGCACGGACACCAACGGCTCGATTCGGGTCCCCGCCTCGCTGTGCGGTACGTTTGGCCTGAAGCCGACCTTTGGCCGCCTGTCGCGTAGCGGCAGCCATCCGTTTGTCGCCAGCCTCGACCACATTGGCCCCTTCGCCCGCCGGGTCGACGATCTGGCGCTGGTCTATGATCAGCTACAGGGCGCAGACAGCAGCGATGCGTTTCAGGCCAGCCGACCCACGGCTGCGACGCTGCCGACCCTGTCCCGCGGTGTGGAAGGGTTACGCTGCGGCGTGCTGGGCGGTTTTTTTAATGACTGGTGTGACGAAGAGGCACGGGCTGCGGTTGCGGTTGTCGCCGCCGCGCTCGACGCGCAGCAGCAGGTGGTGATGCCGGAAGCCGAACTGGCGCGCTCTGCTGCCTTTATCATGACGGCGGCGGAAGGGGGTAACCATTATCTGCCTGCGTTACGTCAGGTGCCGGAGCAGTTTGAACTCAACTCCCGCGAGCGTTTACTGGCGGGTGCGATGATGCCCGCCGCCTGGTATCTGCAGGCGCAGCGTTTCCGTCGCCATTTCCAGCAGCAGGTGCTGCCGCTGTTCAGCCAGTTTGACCTGCTGATTGCACCGGCGACGCCGTGCAGCGCGATTACCATTGGTCAGCAAACTATCACGATTAATGGAGAGGAACTGCCCGCCAAAGCCAGCATGGGTATGCTGACGCAGCCGATCTCTTTCCTGGGATTGCCGGTCTGCACCGTGCCGCTGACGACCCGCAGTGGTTTGCCGATTGGCCTGCAGTTAATCGCCCGTCCCTTTAATGAAGCGGCCGTGTTGCGTGCTGCGTGGGCACTGGAACAACAAGGTATCACACTGGCACAAATCAACATGGCAGGAGCCTGATGGACATTCAACAGATCAATTTACCGCAGATAGTCAGTGAAGTGACGGCACAGTTTTACCGCTACGAGCAGGCGCTGGTCAGCAACGATATTGCCGAGCTGGATGCGTTGTTCTGGCATGATGCCCGCACCGTTCGGCTGGGTGCCGGTGAGAATTTATACGGCATTGATGAGATACGCGCATTCCGTGCTGCCCGCCCTTCTGCCGGGCTGGAGCGAACGCTGCGCAACACCGTGATCACCACTTTTGGCGAAGACCTTGCGGTGTGCAGCACCGAATTCACCCGCGCCGGCAGCGATAAAATCGGCCGGCAACAGCAAACCTGGGTGCGGTTGCCGCACGGCTGGTGCATCGTTGCGGCCCAGGTGAGCCTGATGAGTTAAGCGCCTGAACAGCAGGCGTTTCGTCCGGCCCGGTGGCTGAATGAAACGCCTTGCGCTGACCTCAGGGTGCGTCCGGTGCCGGATGCGTTTTGATCCAGTGCTCGGCAATCTGCTGACGGCTGCAAATCCAGACGTCATCATGCTGCTGGATATGATCGAGGAAGTTCTGCAACGCACGGAATTTTCCGGGACGCCCCAGCAGGCGGCAATGCATGCCGACCGACATCATCTTCGGCGCCGTTTCGCCTTCTTCATACAGCACATCAAAGGTATCGCGCAGATAGGTGAAGAACTGTTCGGCAGTATTGAAGCCCTGTGGCGAGGCAAAACGCATGTCGTTGCACTCCAGGGTGTAAGGAATGATCAGGTGCGGTTTGACCGTGCCATCCTGACAGGTGACCTGGGTCCAGAACGGCAGATCGTCGCCATAATAATCGCTGTCGTAGCTGAAACCGCCCTGCTCCACCACCAGACGGCGGGTGTTCGGGCTGTCACGGCCGGTGTACCAGCCGGTGGGCGCTTTGCCAAACAGGTCGATCAGCACATCCACCGCCTGCTGCATATGCTGGCGTTCGGTTTTGGCGTCCATTCCCTGATAGTGGATCCAGCGCCAGCCGTGGCTCACCACATCGTAGTCCGCCTGTTTAATCGCCTCAACAATCTCCGGATGACGTGCCAGCGCCATGGCTACGCCAAACACGGTGAGCGGCAGACCGCGTTTCTGGAATTCATTATGGATGCGCCAGAAGCCGGCGCGTGAGCCGTACTCATACAGCGACTCCATCGACATATGGCGATCCGGATAACTGGCCGCGCCAATGATGTCGGAGAGAAACTGCTCCGAGCCGGCGTCGCCGTGCAGCACGCTATTTTCCGCTCCTTCTTCGTAATTCAGGACAAACTGCACCGCCACGCGGGCGTTGTTGGGCCAGGCGGCGTGCGGCGGATTGGCGCCATAACCGATTAAATCGCGCGGATAGTTTTTGTTAAAGCTGTACTCTTTCTTCTCTGCAGCGTCAGTCATTACTCGCTTCCTGTCATCAATCGGGAGAGTTCCGTTAGTTTAGATGCTGAAACGCACCTGAGAGAGGTTTCTGCAAAGGCCAGGCCAGATCGCCATATTTGCTGGTGCCAAAGCCAAGCGCCACCAGCGACTCGACCATTTTGACCGCTGCACCGACGCCATCAATCACCGGCAGGCCGAGTTCCTGCGTCAGGGAAGCGGCCAGTGTCGCCATACCACCGCAGCCCAGCACAATCGCCCCGCTGCCATCTTCACGCTTCGCCTGGATGCAGCGCTGGCGCACTTTCTCCTGCGCCAGTCCGCTGCCATCTTCCAGTGCCAGTACCGGCAGATCGATGGCGTGCAGCGCTGCACAGTGATGGCTGAAGCCATACTGCTGCAGCAGATGGCGTGCAATCACCAACGTGCGCGGCAGCGTGGTAACAATCGAGAAACGCGTCGCCAGCAGCGTCGCGGTGTGCATCGCCGCTTCCGCGATTCCCACCACCGGACCGCTGGCCAGCTCCCGCGCCGCCAGCAGACCCGGATCGCCAAAGCAGGCAATCACATGGCCGCTGACGCCCTGCGCTTTACCCAGCTTGATCTGCTCCAGCACACCGATAGCGGCTATCGCTTCGTCGAAATGACCCTCAATCGACGGCACGCCGTGCGTCGGGCAGACGGCCAGAATTTCGGTATCCGGAGCCGCCACGGCGCGGGCTGCCTGGCCGATGGTTTCGGTCATTGCCAGGCTGGTATTCGGGTTGATGACCTGAATCAGGCTCATGATGCATTTCCTTTATCCGTGCCAAACAGCCGGGCGAAATCGGGCAGGGTTTCACCGCTGCGTTCAAAGTGCAGGCTGGAGACAATGTGTTCGAAGTGCTGCTGCAGCGCCTGCGTCAGCGGTGCCAGGGCGCGATCGCGCAGCAGGCTGAGCAGCGTAGTGTGATCGTCACAGCGACAGCCGTGCTGCCAGGGCGCGCCATAGGCGGCAATCACCAGCGATGAGCGCTGCGTCAGTCGGGTTACCATCTCGGTCAGCACCTGATTGCCGGAGATAGCCTGCAACTGAATATGAAACGCGGCCGACAGCCGAATCGCGGCCGGGCCATCCTGGTCGGCATGAGCCTGATTCTCCTGCGCGATTAACTGCGCCAGCGCCGCCAGATGCGGTGCCTGCAGATGCGCCAGCACCGCGGGCAGGTTGGCGCACTCCATTAAACTGCGGGTACGAAAGATATCGCGCGCTTCGTCAACGCCCGGGGTGGCAACCTGTGCACCGCGTTTGGGCGTCAGAGTCACCATTTGCACTGCCGCGAGGCGTTGCAGCACTTTACGGATCCCGGTGCGACTGACACCAAACACCGCAGAGAGGGCCTCTTCCGGTAATTTACTGCCGGGTGGCAGCTGATGTTCAACAATCGCGTTCATCAACGCCTGGTAGATAGCCTCATCTTTATCATGCAGTTCGGCGGCCTTTCGCTGGCCTGTTTTACTCTTCATTACCCGCTCCGGTAGGTGACTGTGCGCAGCATATCGTATACATGAACAATAATTTTTGTATACAAGAAAACAAATCTGGCCTGAATCCTGCAATACGCTTTCACGCAATTATTCATTCCACTCTCGGGTAGAGGAGCAGGTTTCATGCCAAATCATTCAACGGTGGCCAGCAAGGCCTCTGAAGCCAACGCCAGCTACAGCCCACGGCTGTGTAACGACGACCTGGCGCCGACCCGCGACCAGAACTGGTCGTGGTACAACATTTTTTCATTCTGGATGTCGGATGTGCACAGCATGGGCGGGTATGTGGTGGCCGCCAGCTTCTTTACGCTGGGGTTAGCCAGCTGGCAGGTGCTGCTGTGTCTGCTGGTGGGCATCTGTATCGTGCAGATCTGCGCCAACCTGGTGGCGAAACCGAGCCAGATGGCGGGCGTGCCTTACGCGGTGATCTGTCGTCAGGCATTTGGGGTGTTTGGCGCTAACATACCGGCGGTGATTCGCGGACTGATCGCCTTTGCGTGGTACGGCATTCAGACCTATCTGGCCGCCAACGCGCTGATGCTGGTCCTGCTGAAGTTTGCGCCGTCACTGTCGTCGATGACCGAAACCAGCTGGCTGGGTCTGTCGCTGCTGGGCTGGTGCTGCTTTGGTACCATGTGGCTGCTGCAGGCGATGGTGTTCTGGCACGGCATGAGCGCCATCAAGCGCTTTATTGATGTCGCCGGTCCGGCAGTCTATGTGGTGATGGTGGCGCTGGCCGGCTGGATTGTATACAAGACCGGTTTTGATGGTATCTCTTTCACTCTCGCCAGCAAGTCGCTGTCAGCCGGTGAGCAGACGTGGCAGATGATTACCGCTACCGCGTTAGTGGTTTCCTACTTCTCCGGCCCGCTGCTGAACTTTGGTGATTTCTCACGTTACGGCAAAAGCATGGCGGAGATCCGTCGCGGTAACCGCTGGGGCCTGCCGTTCAACTTTCTGCTGTTTTCGATTGTGACGGTGGTGATTGTCTCTGGCACCCAGTCGCTGTTCGGTAAAATGATCACCGACCCAATCGAAACCGTGAGCCGGGTCGGTAATGACCTCGCGGTGGCAATTGGCCTGCTGACCATGATTATCGCCACCATCGGCATCAACATCGTGGCCAACTTTGTCTCACCGGCGTTCGACTTCTCTAACTGCTCGCCGCAGAAAATCAGCTTCCGGACGGGCGGAATGATTGCCGCCGTGGGTTCGGTGCTGTTAACGCCGTGGAACCTGTTCCAGTCACCGGAGCTGATTCACTATACCTCGACGTGCTGGGTTCCTTTATCGGACCGCTGTTCGGCATTCTGCTGACGGATTTTTATCTGATTAAGCGTGGCCGTATTGATGTGAACGATCTGTTCAATGACACCCCGGCGGGCCGTTACTGGTATCGCGGCGGCTTTAATCCGAAAGCGATTGGCGCACTGCTGCCTTCGGTCGCAATCTGTCTGGTCATCAGCTTTATTCCGTCACTGCATGAGGTAGCGAACTTTAGCTGGTTTATCGGTGCAGGTCTGGCGGCAGGCTGTTATCGCTTTATCGCCCGCGAGGATCGTGAAACCGAAGAGGTGAGCAGCTGGCGCAGTAACGTCGCGGTGCAAAAGGATTAAACACACCAGCAGTGGGTAACACGCAGACAGCAAAAAGCCGATTCATTACTGAATCGGCTTCTTTAAAGAGAT
>MIEI01000010.1 GCA_002095305.1 Pantoea brenneri | reverse complement strand
TTCAGCGCTGCGGATTGCCTGCCCTTGATCGGCACCCGCCTGCTCTGAAGCTTCAGTGTGTGCTGTTGAAAGGGCATGAGAGTGGTGCTCAGGCCCGCATTCCGGCACGCTCGCCCAGTAAAAAAGCTGCCACGTTTGACCGTGACAGCCTTTACAAATTTAACCTTAACTGACGAGCATCATACCTCAGGGTGCCCTTTTTTATTCTGAGGCGTCAGGATTTCAGCCGCGCCATATAATACGCGTCGATCAGTTCACCGTGCCGCATTGCGAAGCCCTTAGCCGTTCCCTCGATCTCAAAACCGAAACGACGATAAAGGGCGATGGCCGGCGCATTATCAACAAACACCGTCAGTTCCATCCGCGATACCTGCAGCCAGTTGTCGCACAAGCTGACCATCTCCTGCATCAGGGCACGGCCCACACCGCGCTGGCGGTAACGTTCGTCGACCCCCATGCCCAGCGTGGCGGAGTGACGCCGTCGGGCGCGCTCGGGCACTTCCAGGGCGCATTGCCCGACCACCTCGTCATCCATACAGGCGACCAATAGACGTACGCCTGGCTGGGGAGTGCTGAGCCGGGTTTGCCACATCTGTAACGACGAGTGGGGCAGATGTAGCGTATTCGCCTGGGTATCGGGCTGACTATAAATCCTGTGCAGTGCAGCCGCATCTTCCGGCATAACGTGGCGAATGGTTATCTCACTCATGGTGCCTCCCCCTGCGAATTAAATGGATAAATCCCTTTTAACATCAAGGGATTCACTCCAATAATCAACAAAAAATCGGCAAAATCGCTTTACAGACGCGAATGATAATGATTATTATTGCGATGCATTCTCGGGCAGTCGCCCGACAGCCTGAGAAAGCACGACATTGCTCACATTGCTTCCAGTATTACTTTAGCCAGCCCGGGTGCTGCTTTTTTTTTGGCTGACACTCACCGATCGGCAGGGATAAGCAGCAGGCACTCTGATCATCGTATCCAGCAGGATGACCCTGCGGTTAATATGCTGTCTGGCCGCCAGCGTAACCGTCTTCCTCTTCGCCACCTCTTCAGCTACAGCCATCATTCAATCAAAAATAAAGCCAGAAGGTTATATTGGGTGGTGTCAGTTGTTAATAAAAAACCTGTGTGGCGGTTTTTTACTGCGTCCTGAAATACCGACACGAAACGGTATTGATGACGCGGGAAAATAAAGCCCGTGCGATGGGTTTATGAATAGCGATTAACATCACATTTTTCCCTACCCGTTGCCGTCGGCTGGTTAATAAATAACTTACCTTGATGCTAATGCTGTTATTTCAAAATTATCTGCTTTATTTAGCGGCTGGTTTACTCAATAATTTATTCTGTATATCCAGTAATGAGGTATTGATATGCGTTTTAATACGCTGTCCGATGGCGCCATTATTTCTGAATTGTGCTGCAGAATTAAAGAAACCCGTATGCAGCTTGGGCTCTCGCAGATTGAGCTTGCTGAACGCGCACGCGTCGGCACGGCCACCATTAAACGGGCAGAGTTGGGTGAATCAGTCACCCTGAGCACCTTAATTGGGATATTGCGTGGTCTTGGACGATTGCATCAGCTGGAGTCAATTTTGTCCGATTCACACATGCGAACCTTTAACGCGCAGTTTACCGCTGCGCCACCTGCCCGTATTCGTATCCGGAAAAAACAGAGCAGCCAGTCGCCGGCGGTGGATACCACTGAAGCTGTTGCTGAGCGTCCTGCCAGCGCAACCATAAATGAGTGGTACACCTCTTCTGAAGTGCGCAGCATGGTCTGGTCCGATCTGGCCACGGAAAGCGAATCAAAATAACCCGACTCACAGCATAACCTCTGTCAGGTTCGGGTTAATGAAAAAACCGCCAGCCTCGCCGCCAGCGGTTTTCAGGCCGTTACGATTCACATATCGCAACTTTGATCGCCAGACCGCCGCGGGCTGTTTCACGGTATTTGGCATTCATGTCTTTGCCGGTTTCATACATGGTTTCAATGATCTTATCCAGTGACACTTTGGGATCGCTGGTGCGGTACATCGCCATACTGGTTGAGTTAATGGCTTTGACGGCAGCAATCGCATTCCGCTCTATACAGGGCACCTGCACCTGTCCCGCAACGGGATCGCAGGTCAGACCAAGATTATGCTCCATGCCAATTTCAGCCGCGATGCAGACTTTCTCCGCATCGGCCCCCAGCAGTTCGGCCAGGCCCGCCGCCGCCATCGAACAGGCCACGCCGACTTCTCCCTGACAGCCGACTTCAGCGCCGGAAATTGACGCATTCATCTTATAAAGAATGCCAATTGCGCCTGCCGTCAGGAAATAACGCATATAGAGTTCAGGCGTTACCGGCTTGATGAATCGATCATAATAAGCCAGTACCGCCGGGATAATGCCGCATGCGCCATTGGTGGGGGCGGTGACCACCCGTCCTCCGGCGGCATTTTCTTCACTCACCGCCATAGCGAACATATTCACCCAGTCCATGGCACTCAGGGATTAATAGACTGGCTCTGTGGTGCCAGAATGCGATGCAGAGAAGAGGCCCGACGCGGCACCTTCAGCGGACCGGGTAATACGCCTTCAGTACTGATGCCACGGGTAATCGCATTACGCATGGTTTGCCACAGTTGTGCCATGTTGTCTTCGACTTCACGGCGGCCATAGCGTGCTATCTCGTTCTTCATCATGACGGCCGACACCGACAGGTTGTTATTATGGCAATGCGCCAGCAGGTTACGGGCGGAGTAGAAGGGGAAGGGAATATCGACTTCGCTATCCAGGTTTTTACCAAAATCGTCTTCGGTGACAATAAAGCCGCCTCCGACAGAATAATAGGTCTGGGCGTGAACGATTTTTCCGTCACAAAAGGCGGTTATGCTCATGCCGTTTTCATGTAACGGCAGGAACTCGCTGTGAAAGCGCATGCACTCTGCCACCGGGAAGGTAATCTCCCGCCGCCCTTCTTCGATACGCAACTGTTGCAGCGTATTCACGTCGCGAATGATCGCTGGGATCTGATCGATATCCACGGTGTCAGGCAGATAGCCACTCAGGCCGAGAATAATCGCAATATCGGTATGATGACCTTTTCCCGTCAGGGAAAGAGAGCCATAAATATCCACCACCAGCCGGCTCACGCGATCCAGCTGGCCCTTTTCTTTTAGCGTATCAACGAAATGTTTACCCGCTTTCATCGGTCCGACCGTATGCGAACTGGATGGCCCGATGCTGATTTTAAAAATATCGAAAACGCTAATCATGATTCACCCATGCGGATTGCAATATGAAAGAGGCGCTGACCGGTACGGCAAGCGACGGCATTAGCTAACTAAAGAGAAAGCGATGGCGGAGATAGCAATCAGGCCAATGATGACGACAAAGAGATTACTCAGATGACCGCTATATTTGCGCATAGCCGGGACTTTATTAATGGCGTACATCGGCATCAGGAACAGGATCATGGCGATAACCGGCCCGCCCAGGGTTTCAATCATGCCAAGAATGCTGGGGTTGAGGGTGGCAACAATCCAGGTGGTAGCCAGCATAAAGAAGGCGGTGATCCGGTTCAGTTTATTAATTTCTATCGACTTGCCTTTGCTGCGAAGCGATTTAATCACCATGCCGTTGAAACCTTCACGCGCGCCCAGATAGTGGCCGAGAAAAGATTTGGTTATGGCGATAATGGCGATAATCGGGGCCATCCAGGCAATTAACGGGGCGTTAAAATGGTTAGCAAGGTAGGAAAGGATGGAAATATTCTGCGCCTTCGCCTCTGCCAGGTTTTCCGGGGAGAGACTCAGAACGCAGCTGAAGACGAAGAACATTACGGTGAGGACCATCATGATATGGGCACAGGCCAAAATGCGTGAACATTTTGATGCCGCCTGATCGCCGTACTCCTGACGCTTGGCTACCGCAAACGATGAAATAATCGGGGAGTGATTGAAGGAGAACACCATCACGGGAATGGCCAGCCACAGCGTGAGCCATAATCCGCCGCCGGTGGTTTCAGAACCACTCATCGAGAGCGTATCCAGAATGGCTCCGTTCCATTGCGGGATCAGATACAGCGCGAGCAGCATCAGTGCGGCCACGAACGGGAACACCAGAATACTCATCGCCTTCACGATAGCCTTTTCGCCGAAGCGCACGATGGCCATCATGCCGACAATCAGAATGAAAGCCAGTACCGCACGCGGCGGCGATATCAGGTGAAGCTGGTGGGTGAGAAAGCTGTCGACGGTGTTGGTAATTGCGACGCTATACACCAGCAGAATAGGGTAAATAGCAAAAAAGTAGAGCAGGGTGATGAGTTTTCCCGCGCCGATACCAAAATGTTCCTCCACCACTTCAGTAATGTTTTCTCCCGGATTCTTGCCGGAAAGAACAAAACGGGTGAGCCCACGATGGGCAAAGAACGTCATCGGGAAAGCCAGCAGTGCCATAATGATTAACGGCAGTAAACCACCGGTACCGGCATTGATCGGCAAAAACAAAACGCCAGCACCAATTGCAGTGCCATACAGTCCCAGCATCCAGACGGTATCGCTTTTTCTCCAGCGTGGAGTTTCATCTGATATCAGCGTATTTTGAACGGCATCCATAATTGGGTTCCTAATAATAATCAGAAATAAAATGAATCGGAGGGTATTTAAAGCAACAGGCTTTTTATTTGCTGACTATTTTAGTAGGGTTTATGAGGACAGGTTATTTACGGCGATCACATTATTCATTTTATAAATAAACTTTTAAGGTATCAAAAATCATCCCTTATTTAGCGTTATTTTTAAGGTATCATTTTTAATGCCTTAATAAGGTTGTGCGTGCTTTCACCTGAGCATAAATATGCCTGAGCCGGTGACGCGGCAAAATAAATTAACCGCTGACTATCCCGCGGCTATTATCCGGCAGATTTATCCGATTAACCTGTATGTCAGGTGTCCCCTTCATCCCTTCATCACATCCGGTTCGTTCGATCTGTTTCAGTGATAAGCCCGCTTTTGTTCAATGATTTTGAACAGAGGCGTGAAGTTTTTCAGCTATCAATCAAAGCGCCTCAGGGAGAGACTATAAAAAACATTGAGGAGATTTGAACATGATTTATGTACGTAAAGCTGAAGAACGCGGTCACGCTAACCACGGCTGGCTCGATAGCTGGCACACCTTTTCCTTCGCCAGCTATCACGACGCTAACTTTATGGGTTACTCCGCGCTGCGGGTGATCAATGAAGATGTGGTGGAAGGCGGCCAGGGTTTTGGTACCCATCCGCATAAAGATATGGAAATTCTGACCTACGTGCTCTCCGGAACCGTTGAGCATCAGGACAGCATGGGCAACAAAGAGCAGATCCCGGCCGGAGAATTCCAGATCATGAGCGCCGGCACCGGTGTGCGTCACTCGGAGTACAACGCCAGTGCCAGCGAGCCGCTGCATCTTTACCAGATCTGGATCATTCCTGAGCGTACCGGCATTGAGCCACGCTACGATCAGCGTCGCTTCCCGGATGTGCAGGGACGACAGCTGGTGCTGAGTCCGGATGCGCGTGATGGCTCGCTGAAGGTTTATCAGGATATGACCTTATCGCGCTGGGTGCTGGCGGCGGGTGAGCAGGACAACGTCGCAATTGATGCCGGTCGTCGCATCTGGATTCAGGTGGTTAAAGGTGATGTCACCGTTAACGGTCAGGCGGTCACCACCAGCGATGCGCTGGCGATCTGGGATGAAAGCGCACTGACCATTGAGGCCAGCAGCGCCGCCGAAGTACTGCTGTTTGATCTGCCACCGGTCTGATTCGGATACGGGCGCGCAACGTCGCGCCCGGTTGGCAATTTGGTGACAGAAAAGTGATAGACTCATCGTACTTAAGCTATGAGGGCGATCCCAGGCGCTACGATGAAGAAGAAAAGACCGGTATTACAGGACGTTGCCGATCGCGTCGGCATTACTAAAATGACCGTCAGCCGTTACCTGCGCAATCCTGAGCAGGTCTCCATTGCCCTGCGCGATAAGATTGCCGTGGCGCTGGATGAGCTGGGTTATATCCCTAATCGCGCGCCCGACATGCTTTCTAATGCGACCAGCCGCGCCATTGGCGTGCTGCTGCCGTCGCTCACCAACCAGGTTTTCGCCGACGTTCTGCGCGGCATCGAAGCCGTCACCGATGAGGCGGGCTACCAGACGCTGGTGGCTCACTTCGGCTATAACCCCCAAAAAGAAGAGTTACAGCTGCGCTCGCTGCTCGGCTGGAACATTGATGGGGTGATCCTGACCGAACGCACTCACACTCCCGGCACGCTGCGGATGCTGGAAGTGGCCGGCATTCCGGTGATTGAGGTGATGGACAGCGTGACGCCCTGCCTGGATATGGCGGTAGGCTTCGACAATGTGGAAGCGGCACGTCAGATGACCCAGGCTATTCTGCGTAAAGGCCATCGTTATACGGTTTACCTTGGTGCGCGGCTTGATGAACGTACGCTGCAAAAGCAGCGCGGTTATGAAGCGGCGATGCGCGAAGCGGGGCTGACGCCGCGCAGCGTGATGATGGAAGATGCCTCGTCGTTCAGCGCCGGTTGTGATCTGCTGCGAGAAGCGCAACGACTCTATCCTGAAACCGACAGTCTGTTCTGTACCAACGATGACCTGGCGGTCGGCGCGATGTTTGAATGCCAGCGGCAAGGGTTGCAGGTGCCGAGCCAGATGGCGATTGCTGGTTTTCACGGTCACGACATCAGTCAGGTGGTGACGCCGCAACTGGCAACGGTACTGACGCCGCGCGACCAGATGGGACGTGAAGCGGCGGCGCTGCTGCTGGCGCGTATCGCCGGTGACAGCAGCGTGAATCAACCGCTCGATGTCGGTTTTGAAATCAGTGAAGGTGGCAGCATCTGATTCTGGCGATTTTATGAGTCAGCTCACACTTTCGTGCTTTTCCCGGTAAAAAGGTTGCCAGGCTGTTAAGCGGTCAAGACAATGAGAAACGACATTGTTATCGGTAACATTGGCAAATTCATCCCTGCCGGAGCAGAAAAATGACAACGCAATCCCCGTCGCATCACGTTTTTATCCTGATGGGCGTTTCAGGCAGCGGTAAGTCTGCCGTCGCCAACCAGGTTTCGCATCAACTGAATACCGCCTTTCTCGACGGTGATTTTCTCCACCCGCGTGCCAACATCCTGAAAATGGCCGACGGTCATCCGCTGGATGATAACGATCGTCAGCCATGGTTACAGGCGCTGAACGATGCCGCTTTTGCGATGCAACGTACCCAGGCGATTTCAGTGATTGTCTGCTCGGCGCTGAAAAAAAGTTATCGCGATATTCTGCGTCAGGGTAATGACAACCTGCGTTTCGTCTATCTGAAAGGCGACTTCGACACCATCGAAGCCCGTCTCAAAGCGCGTAAAGGTCACTTCTTCAAGCCGCAAATGCTGGTCACTCAGTTTGCGACGCTGGAAGAGCCCGGCAGCGATGAGTCAGATGTACTGGTGGTGGATATCGATCATTCACTCGACGAGGTTGTGGCGGCTACGGTTGCGACTATCAGGGACGCAATCAGCCAGGGTTAGAGATGAATACCGCAACACTTGTTTTGACCGCAGCAGGCTCTGTCCTGCTGCTGCTTTTTCTGGTGATGAAAGCGCGCATGCACGCCTTTGTCGCCCTGATGTTAGTGTCGATTGGTGCCGGTTTGTTCTCCGGCATGCCGCTGAATCAGATCGCCGAAACCATGCAGAAGGGGATGGGCGGTACGCTCGGCTTCCTCGCCATTGTGGTGGCGCTGGGCGCGATGTTCGGCAAAATCCTGCACGAAACCGGTGCCGTCGATCAGATCGCTATCCGGATGCTGAAAACCTTTGGTCAGAGTCGTGCCCACTATGCGATGGGCATTGCCGGCCTGATCTGCGCGCTGCCGCTGTTTTTTGAAGTGGCGGTGGTGCTGCTAATCAGTATCGCTTTTGCCGTGGCGCGGCGTACCGGTGGCAATCTGGTCAAGCTGGTCATCCCGCTGTTTGCCGGGGTCGCCGCCGCTGCCGCCTTCCTGTTGCCTGGCCCGGCGCCGATGCTGCTGGCCTCGCAGATGCACGCTGACTTTGGCTGGATGATCCTGCTTGGCCTGTGCGCGGCGATCCCCGGCATGCTGATTGCCGGTCCGCTGTTCGGCAATTTCATCGGGAATCATGTCTCCTTCAGCGCACCGCCGGAAGATCATCAGCCGGATGTCGATGAGAGTAAGCTGCCGTCGTTTGGCTTCAGCCTGTCATTGATTCTGTTCCCGCTGGTGCTGGTCGGCCTGAAAACTATCGGCGCGCGCTTCACCACCGAAGGCACCCCTTTATATGAGTGGCTGGAGTTCATCGGTCACCCGTTTACCGCCATTCTGCTGGCGTTGCTGGTGGCGATTTATGGTCTGGCCTACCGTCAGGGCATGGACAAAGAGCGGGTGATGCAGGTGTGCGGCAGTGCGCTGCAACCGGCGGGTATTATTCTGCTGGTGATCGGTGCGGGCGGGGTGTTTAAGCAGGTGCTGGTAGATTCCGGCGTCGGCCCGGTGCTGGGTAATGCGCTGACCGGTGCGGGACTGCCGATTGCACTGGCCTGCTTTATCCTGTCGGGCGCAGTGCGGGTGATTCAGGGATCGGCGACGGTCGCCTGTCTGACCACGGTCGGCTTGATTATGCCGGTGATTGAACCGCTGCACTACAGCGGCGCTCAGCTGGCGGCACTGTCGATTTGTATCGGCGGCGGGTCGATTATCATCAGTCACGTCAATGATGCCGGTTTCTGGCTGTTTGGTCGCTTCACCGGGGCCAGCGAAGCAGAGACCCTGAAAACCTGGACTCTGATGGAAACCATTCTCGGCACCGTTGGCGCGGTGGTGGGGATGATCGCCTTTACGTTGTTATCGTAACGGCGTGGCCACTCTGGATGTTGTGTTTAACCGGTCTGTACCGGGCACTGGAGTCTGGAGGCCCATCCGTTTTCAGCGTTGTTGCTATGTAGATTGATAAAAACTGAGGCACGGCCGTCCCTGACGTTAAGGACGGCGGTGCTGGCTGCTCATCGCAACGCTGTTTCGGTACGACTGTGATGCTGCAGAGAGGTAGCTACAGCGCTAAAGGCTCAGCCACGAGAAGATGTCGATGGGATCAACCACAGCCTGCCAAAACCCAGCTCACCGACAGTAAATCCGCACTTCCTCCCGGACTTAAATTGCGCGCAATCAGAGCCCTGTCCATTTCTGAGAGCGCCTCACGATCCCAGCCTTGAGCCAGTAGCTGACGCGCATATCCTTGCACAAAGTGCAGCCCGGCCATACCGCCACGTGATACTAGGTTACTGTCCTGATTAACGGCTAACAGATGTAACAACAGCTCATGAAGCGTTCCTCCCTGCCAGAGCGGCAGCACCTTGCGCACGGTGGCAAATCCGCTTTCTGCCTCGCCGCGTGCGCCGGTTAACCCGAATTGCTGATACTGCCGCTCGCCTGCCGTCGCCAGGCCTGTACAGCTAGCGAGTTCACGATCCACCAGGCCCCGGCACAGGCGACTGACTTCGCGGCAGAGCATCCGGGCATCGGGATACGACAGGCGCCCGGCGGCAAAGCAGAGTAAACCCAGGGCGAATATCCCGCCTTTATGCGTATTGACTCCACCGGTTGCTGCATACATCGCCTGTTCACAGGCGATCCCCATGGGGCGAATCAACCGAAGCTGCTGCTCTGCAGGTTTATCCGCATGCTCAAATCCCAATTCGGTAAACCGTGAGAACCAGGGCGTGATGGCATTAATACTTCGGGCAAACATCGCGTGGTTCATATCACGATGCGAACCGTTATTGAGCTTATCTACCAGCCCCGGTTTAGGCGTCAGCGCCAGTTCAAGCCACAAGGCCTGTTCTGCAAGACCGGCTACATCAGGAACGCGTGGTTTAGTCGCGAGTAAACCAGTCATTAATTATCTTCTCCACGCAAGCAACGACCTGATCAACCGGATGCCGACGTGAACGGGAACAAGCATGTGCCGGTTGGTCGCATACCAGACAGCGGCGTATATTTCTCCCTAACGAGAGGCGGCCGATGTGTCCGTTGACCGGGCAAATCACGTCCAGGTCCCACAGTCTGCCAAGAGGGTGAGTATGTTCCAGCTCAGCGCAATGGGCTTTGATTTCTGTCGCTGGATGAGCCACACACCATAAGGCCTCCGGGCCCGTGGGTAGCCACAAAACGGTGCGGTTAAGCACTTTCCAGTGGTGGTTTCGCAACAGTTGATCGCACATTTGCAGCGCCTCCCCCATGGTGTTGCGATAGCGCTGATTGTCTTTGACCTCTCCGGGCGTGACCAGCGTAAGGGAAATAATGGGTTGTCTGTAGAGCCTGAGCCAGTTAGCCTGACGCGCCGCACGGTGCTCTCGTGCCGTCAGCATTGCCTCCAGGCTGATAGCTCCTGGCAGGGATGTCTCTGTCGACATGCGCATTATTTCTTCACCTGTCGTACCGTATCGATCACGCTGCCGTCACGGTAGCGAATGACGCCCACAATCCTGTCGGTATACTCAATCGGTGTCGGCACGCCAACCAGAGAAATCGCCCGGTCATATAACGCTTCAATAGTCACAATGTTTAAACCTGCCGCTTCAAGCCGCTCACGGATTTCCGGGCGT
This sequence comes from Pantoea brenneri, assembly GCA_002095305.1. Classification (GTDB taxonomy): domain Bacteria; phylum Pseudomonadota; class Gammaproteobacteria; order Enterobacterales; family Enterobacteriaceae; genus Pantoea; species Pantoea brenneri. Next base: position 82,089 of record MIEI01000010.1, on the reverse strand, counting down.
GCCGGGTTCACTGCGATACCGTGATCGGTAACCAACACATCGATACTTTCACCTGGCGTCAGGCGCGTGGTAACCCGCTTCACGACGGTCGGTATGCGGCTTCGTACTAATGGCGCCACGATAATGGTCAGATTTGCTGCCGCGGCAACATCACAGTGTCCACCGGATGCGCCGCGCATTACCCCGTCCGAGCCGGTGATAACGTTCACGTTGAAATCTGTATCAATCTCCAGCGCACTGAGGATTACCACATCAAGCTGGTCACAGCTTGCGCCCTTGCTGCCGGGATTGGCATAAACGTTGGTAGAAATCTCAATATGATTTTGACTTGTTGCCAGCGAAGCCGCCGCCTCGCTGTCAAAGCACTGCGTATCCAGCAGCGTTTCGATTAGCCCCCTCTTATGCAGGTCCACCAGGCTACCGGTAATGCCCCCCAGCGCAAAGCGCGCTTTTATGTCGTGTCGCGCCATTTTGTCGCCCATAAAGCGGGTGCAGGCCGTGGCGGCTGCGCCAGAGCCGGTCTGCATCGAAAAGCCGGGGTTGAAGTAGCCTGAGAATTCAATCACTTCTGCTGCATAGCGGGCAATCATCAACTCACGGGGATTGCTGGTGACCCGCGCTGCCCCCACGCTAATCTTCGCCGGATCCCCCACGCTTTCAACCTGGACAATGTAATCCACCTGATCCTGCACCAGGCTGGCGGGTGTATTAGGAAAAGGCACCATCTCTTCAGTAAGTAACACGACTTTCCGGGCAAAATGGGCATCTACCATGGCGTAACCCAGTGAGCCACAGCAGGATTTGCCGTGTATACCGTTAGCATTGCCAAACGCATCGCTACAGGGTACGCCTAAGAATGCCACGTCGATTTGAAGCTCTCCGTCCTGCAACAGTTTTACGCGGCCGCCGTGAGAATGAATCTGCACCGGTTCGTCCATCAGTCCGTGTGAAATAGCATCAGCGAGTTTGCCGCGCATGCCGGAGGTGTAGATTCGGTTGATTACGCCATTTTTAATATGCTCAATCAGGTTTTCGTTGCAGCTCATCAGCGAACTGGAAGCCAGCGTCAGATCTTTAAATCCCATTCTTGCCAGTAGTGCAATCACGTTATTAATCACCCGATCGCCTTCACGAAATGCGTGATGAAAGGAGATCGTCATCCCATTCTGTAAGCCACTGCGCATGACGGCGTCTTCTACGGAGTGACACAGTTTGCGATACCGTTTCGCCTCAGCATCAGCGAGCCACGGGGCAGTGCTACTGGCAGTATTAAATGCTGTTAAGCTTCGCAGATGGGGAAAGTTAGTGTGGAGACGTTCTGTCTGATTCATGTGAAATCCTTAACGACGTAAGCCTGAGGCAGCCGCGCGTTCCAGCAACCTTTGCGCATGCTCAATAATCGGTGCATCAACCATTTTGCCGTTGAGCGACACGACGCCCAGGCCGTTGCGCTCGCCTTCTCTGGCCGCTTCTGTCACCCGCCGGGCGTAATCGACTTCAGGCTGGGTTGGCGCATAAGCGTTATGTAGCAGGTCAATCTGGCGAGGGTTAATCAGCGATTTACCGTTAAAGCCCATTTTGCGGATCAGCTCCACTTCACGCAGAAAGCTAGCCTCGTCGTTAACGTCTGACCACACCACGTCAAAGGCATCGATCCTGGCGGCCCGTGCGGCATGCAGTACGGCACAACGGGCATAAAACAGCTCGGTGCCATCGCCGCGCTCCGTCTGCATGTCCATCACATAGTCAAAAGCAGCCAGTGCGATACCGATCAGGCGCGGCGTGCTGCGGGCAATCGCCACGGCGTTAATCACGCCAGTTGCAGACTCAATGGCCGCCATCACACGCGTAGACCCCACTTCACGCCCGCATTCACGTTCAATACGGACAAGGTGCTCTTCAAGCTCATCGATATCTTCAGGTGTATCCGTTTTTGGCAGACGAATCACATCTGCTCCTCCACGAACCGCGGCTTCAAGATCCAGCAAACCAAATGGTGTATTCAGCGGGTTAATGCGTACTACGGTTTCAATCTGCTGGTACATCGGGTGCTGCAGTGCATTGAAAACCAGCAGGCGCGCACTGTCCTTCTCGCGCAGGGCGACTGCATCTTCAAGATCAAACATGATGGAGTCCGGACGGTAGATAAAGGCTGTAGAGAGCATGGCTGCATTGGCTCCCGGTAAAAACAACATGCTGCGACGGAGTGGGCTCATTGCATTTTTCTCCAGTCGATGGACGGTTCGTCAGCTGCGCGAAGTACCGCGCTTTGCAGACGGGCTCGAATCACGCAGTCCAGCGCGCCTTTATCCTGAATACTAATCAGCCCTGTGCGCACGTTCAGGGTTCGTAATGTCTCAGTGACCACCTGACGAATCTGTTCGCCAAACTGCTTAATCACTTCACTGTTGATGATAATTTCCAATTCGTCAGCCGCCGGAGCGACTTTCACCATCAGGTCGCTGGACTCCTGCGTGCCAGCTAGCGCTTCCCTTACAATATTCATCTCAATTTCCTGATAGTTATGCACTCTCTTTGCGGGTGCCAGAGTGCGCTTTGAGGTACGCGAAAGTGGAGGCCGGAACAATTCTCTGAATGCGTGAAAGCTGTTCGGTTTTAAATAATCGACGAACTTCGGACGCCGAAATGGCCGTGCCATTCGCTTTGAGCCGCTGCATTTCTATGACCTCGATTTGCGAAGCGAGTAACAGATGCAGTGTCTGGTTGTACTGACGGGTAAGCTCGCAGAACGGCTCCGTGCCGATAAAACGATGGGTAATGCCTAAGGCGGGGGCGATAAAATTTCGAAAAATCAGGACGTCAATTTCACTCCACGCCTGCTGTACTTTGACGCTCTCTTTCAGGAAATAGGCCGGGAAGGTCGCGCGGGAAATAATGTATTGTGAACTTTCGTGCACGGACACATTCGACAAATGTGCGACTCCTGCTTTCACCATATTCAGGCGGTCAGCAAACGAAAAGAATGAGGTGTCTTGTTGCACCACGAAGAGATGCAACCAGTCGCACTGCTTCACCGCCTGCTCGACTAAGTGGAGATGTCCCAGGGTGAAGGGATTGGCATTCATTACAATCGCACCGATGCTGTCGCCTCTCCTGCGTAGCGCGCTGAGCGATCGGCAGTAGCGCTCAATACCCTGCGAGGTGTTTTCAAGCAGCACGGCGTTATCACCACTTTGTGCAATCGGCCAAAAACCGCAACGCGCAAAACGCGCCTGGTTAACGGGTCGGCAGCATAGGAACAGGTGGAAGTGGCCACGCGCCAGCGCGGCGTTCTCGACTTCTGTCAGCAGTCGGCTGCTGAGATTGATCCCCCGTAGGCGCTCATTGACCGCCACACACTTAATCACGTTAGCGGCAAGCCCCGCACATCCCACCAACTGCGTACCAGACCAGGCTTCAACAAATAGCGTGACATCGTTATCCAGCGCCAGTCCGCTGTCTGCCAGTAAACAGCGAATCGGCACCAATCGTTCCGGATGTTTTGACACCACCGTCAGGCGGAAATCGAGAGTAGTTTGTCTGTACATAACGCGGCACCTAGTACGCTGTCGTCAGCACATGTGCTGGCGCTTCCACAATCATATTGCTGAGATGACCGATATTTTCTATTTCGACCTCAATACAATCTCCCTCCTGCATAAACAGCGGTGGATTACGCTTTTTACCTACGCCGCCTGGCGATCCGGTGATGATCACATCGCCCGGACTCAGGTGAGTGAACGTGCTGATGTACTCGATCAACTCAGCGACCGTATGGATCATGCTGCTGGTGTTATCCTCCTGTACCATGCGGCCATTGAGCCAGGTGCGGATCGCCAGTTGATGAGGATCGGGGATCTCATCTGCTGTCACCATCCAGGGACCAAACGCGCCGGTCTGACGCCAGTTTTTTCCGGCGGTGTACCAGCTATGCTGCCAGTCACGCGCAGACCCATCCATGTAGCAGCTATAACCGGCCACATGGTGCAAAGCGACTTCACGACCGATGTTCTCGCCACCTTTTCCTATGATGACCGCCAGTTCGCCTTCGTAGTCGAATTCGCTGGAGTGATGTGGCTTAAGTACCGGTGATTTATGGCCGGTTTGAGAGTCCGGAAAGCGGACAAACAGCGTAGGTGCGGGATCATGCTGGTCGAACTCCTCGCGCTTGGCGGAATAATTCATACCTACGCAGAGGATTTTCCCTGGCTGCTCGATAACCGGTAAAAAAGTGATTTCGTCTATTAGCATGTCAATGCTATCGCTGAGATAGCATCTGGCCTCTGTAAGGCCGTTGCCCTGTAGTAGCGCTTTCAGGTCGATATAGCGATCGCCCAGCCGCTGGCCCAAATCCACCACACCGTCGACTTTTACGATACCGTAGCTGCGTTTACCTTCATGGATATAGCTTGCAAGTTTCATGATGATCTCCTGAAGAATTAAACGAGGAAGTTGCCCAAAATCAGCAAGGAAACGGAGACGTTAATTGCGCCACCAATACGGGTTGCAATCTGGGCGAAAGGCATCAGGCTCATACGGTTACCGGCGGTAAGAATGGCTACGTCGCCGGTACCTCCTTGTCCGCTCTGGCAGCAGGAGACGATGGCAACATCAATGGGATGCATTCCTATCTTTTTACCCACCATGAACCCGGTCGCCACCAGGGCAGAGACGGTGCTGATAATCACCAGCAGGTTGCTCACAGTGAAAGCATTTACCAGTTCTTGCCACGGTGTGATTGCCACGCCCACAGCAAAGAGAATCGGATAGGTCACAGAGGTCTGGAAGAACTTGTACACCACCTGCGAACCTTCCAGAAGGCGCGGTGATACTACGTTACAGAGCTTGACCAGCACGGCTATAAACAGCATGCCAACCGGTGCGGGCAGGCCGATCAATTTGTGGCCCAGCATACCCAGCATGTAGAGCAGTACCGCCAGTAGCGCACCGGAGGCAATAGTGGTCACATCCATTTTGCCAGAGACGGCGGGCGGAGAAGAGGTGGTGTCCACATTTGCACAGTCAGGCATCAACTGGCCTTCGCCGGTCAAATGCGGAAAGCGCTTACCGAGTTGGTTCAGACAGCCGGAGATAATAATGGCCGTCAGGCTACCCAGCATGACCATCGGCAGCACGCGGCCAAGCGCAACGCCCTGGTCCATATGCAGCAGCGTAGCGTAGCCGATTGAAAGGGGAATGGCGCCTTCTCCTACTCCGCCGGCCATAATCGGTAAAATGATGAAAAAGAAGATCTGGAAAGGCTCAAGACCGAGCGCGACACCCACGCCCATTCCGACGAGCATACCGACGATTTCACCGCACACCATCGGGAAGAAAATACGCAGGAAACCCTGAATCAGGACGGTACGGTTCATGCTCATAATGCTGCCGACAATGATGCAGCAGATATAGAGGTAAAGAATATTGGTGGATTTGTAGAACCGGGTGGTGGACTCCACAACCACATCGGGCAGAAGGCCGTAATAGACCATTGCGGACGGAATAAACGTCGCGCAAATTGCCGCTGCACCGAGTTTACCGATAATCGGCAGGCGCTTGCCAAACTCACCGCATGCGAAGCCGAAGAACGCCAGCGTGGCAACCATTACCACGATGTCGCTAGGGAGTTTGCCGCCAAGGCAATCAATTGCTATTAACACACCCGCTAATACAAATAGCGGCAGGGGAATAATACCTACTTTCCAGGTGTCCATAATGTGCCACCAGCGCTCCTTGAACGAGGGTCGCGTGATATTTATTGGATCATTGATTGTTGGAATGGAATCGTCAGTTGTGCTCATAAGTAAGCCTCTTAATTAGCGAAGCATTAACTTTACCGGCGCAATGAATAATTTTTTGTGAGAGCTGGCGCTATTAAAAGTGAAGTTTTTATGGTCTATGTGGTTTTAATGGTTTTTTTAATTTAATGTGATTTTGCTTTTAATCGCCCATGTGGTTGTAATGGTTTTTTTTCATTATCGAACAACTGCATAACATTTTTGTATTTAATCTTTGAGCAGGGTTGTTTTTAAAATACTATCTAAAAATGGCTCTGTGCAAGGGATCGCAACTTTCATCTAAACCGCTAAGCACGCTGAGAAAAGGTGGTATATTCGCTGCTCCCATCGTCCTATGCGTGGCAGTGATAATAATGACAATTCAGATGAGAGTTTCGTTCCAGATAAAATTGTTTATTTCACTGGTGATTTTTTTCTCCGGACTCTTTGCGCTGCTGGCAGGCTATTATTATTTTGATGTGGCCCGGGAACTGTATAAGGAAATGAGTCTTCGGGCAAAAATACAGGCGGAGGAAATTGCGCTTATTCCTGATTTGCGTAAAGCGGTGGAGGAAAAAAACAGCACTGCAATCCGTCAATTTATGCGCCAGATAGCCGGGCGTAGCGACGCCAGCTTTATTGTGGTTGGTGATAATAAAGGAATACATCTGTTTCATTCGGTGTTCGAGGAGCGGGTAGGCACCACATTGGTCGGTGGTGATAACGACGCGGTGTTACAAGGTAAAAGCACGACGACAATCCGCGAAGGTGGCCTCGGCATTTCACTACGGAGTAAAGCGCCTGTTTTTAACGCGACCGGGCAGGTTGTGGGTATCGTTTCCGTTGGCTATCTCACCAGTTATCTCAACACCATTACCGTCAGTAAGGTCGTCAACATTCTGATTGCTGCTGTACTGCTGCTGTTTGCCCTGTTTGTTTTCTCATGGTTTTTTACCCGCAGTATTAAAAAGCAGATCTTCTCACTGGAGCCGCGCGAGATTGGATTTCTGGTGCGTCAGCAAAAAGCCATGATGGAGTCGATTTATGAAGGGGTAATAGTTATTGATCGTGACTTACAGATTGAAGTGATCAATCAGGCGGCCCGTAAGCTGCTGGGTTTGCCTCAAACCGCGAAGGAATTGCGTGGTCAGCTGATAAGTCAGGTGATTCGGCCGGTTTCATTCTTCACATCCTCAACCATGCTAAGCAAAGATACCCACGATGAAGTCTGCCATTTTAACGATCTTACGGTGATCGCCAGTCGCGTAAGAGTGATGCTGGAAAATACGTTACAGGGCTGGGTCATCACCTTTCGCGATCGCAACGAAATCGACATCCTCAGTGCTCAACTCAGTCAGGTAAAACGCTACGTTGATAACCTGCGCGTTATGCGTCACGAACAGCTTAATCTCATGACGATACTTTCCGGCCTGTTGCACATGGGACGTTATGAAGAAGCGATCGATTTTATTCAGGCGCTGTCGGCGCACGAGCAGGAGCTGCTGGATTTTATCTCCTCACGCTTCTGTTCACCGATGCTGTGTGGCCTGCTGTCAGGAAAATCAGCCCAGGCACGTGAGAAAGGCGTTGAACTGCACTTTGACGCTAGCTGCCGGCTGGACAAACCGTTCGCGTCAATGCCGGAAGCTGAACTGGTCTCCATCATCGGAAATTTGCTGGATAACGCCATCGAATCGACCCACCGTGCCTCACGCCCGTATCAACCGGTTGAAATACTGATCAGGTTGAATGCGTGTGAACTGATTATTGAGGTGGCTGACCAGGGCATCGGTATCAAGCCGGAGATCCGCGACAGACTATTTGAACGTGGCATCACCACCAAAACCCAGGGCGATCACGGCATCGGCCTGTACCTGATTGAGCGCTATGTCACTCACGCAGGTGGCGTGATTGAAGTGGCTGATAACACCCCCCGGGGCGCTATTTTCTCGCTTTTTATTCCTGTCACGGCAGCCGAACGGCACCTGTATCAGGAACCGGAAGAGAACGACTATGCAACATGAATCTATCGATGTACTTATTGTTGAAGACGAGAAAGAGCTGGCCCAACTTCACGCCGAGCTTATAGATAAGCATCCGCGTCTTCGGCTGGTGGGCATTGCCTCATCACTTGCCGAGGCACAGACCTTAATGACCCGTTTAAAGCCGCAGCTGGTCCTGCTGGATAATTACCTGCCTGATGGTAAAGGACTTGCCCTGGTCAGCAATCCTTTGCTGACCCATGCTAACTGTTCTGTCATTTTTATCACCGCAGCAAGTGATATGGACACCTGTAGCCTGGCGATCCGCAACGGTGCGTTTGATTACATTCTCAAACCCGTCTCCTGGAGGCGACTTAACCAGTCACTGGAACGCTTTGTACAATTTGCTGAACAGCAGCGGATCTGGAAGATTGTCGATCAGCAAAACGTCGATTTACTCTATCAGCTGCAGGCTAAAAACTACCGTCAGGATAACGGCAGCAAAGGGATCGAAGAGTACACGCTGGCACGGGTGCAGCGCTTTTTTAACGAAAGCGACAGACGCAGCTTCTCAGTAGACGAAGTCGTCAGCAAAACGGGACTGAGCAAAACCACCACACGGCGCTATCTGGAACACTGCGTGGAGGCAGGATTTCTGAGGGTAGAAATGCTATATGGAAAAATTGGACACCCGCGGCGCATGTACCGGCGGAGTGAGGATTGACAGGTGATTCATTTCTGCACGCTTCCCCCGATGACAGGGGGAAGCGTGCACTGACTACAGCTTCAGGTAGGCCCGAATCCCATCGAGGAACATCTGGGTCGCCAGCATAATCAGAATCAATCCCATCAGCCGCTCCAGCGCATTCACCCCTTTGTCGCCCAGCAGGCGGAGGAACAGGCCCGACAGCAGCAAAATACCGACCGTTACGCCCCAGGCAATCAACAGTGCGCCCACCAGATGCGTCATCTGTTGTGGGTACTGATGTGACAACAGCATCAGGGTCGCCAGCAGCGACGGTCCGGCGACCAGCGGGATCGCCAGCGGCACCAGGAATGGCTCTTCGCCTGCCGATAAGCCAGTACTGCTGCTCTCCGCCGACGGGAAAATCATCTTGATGGCGATTAAGAACAGGATTACCCCACCGGAAATCGACACCGTCTCGGTACGCAGATTCAGAAAAGCCAGAATGCGCTCACCGGTAAACAAAAACAGCAGCATGATGATTAACGCGATCAGCATTTCACGTATCAGTACCACTCGCCGCCGTTTCGGTTCCAGATGCTTTAAAACCGACATAAAAATGGGCAAATTGCCCAGTGGGTCCATAATTAACAACAATAATATGGTTGCTGAAATCATTTCAGTCATTCGTTTTGCGCCGTCTCGTGATCTAAAAATGGCTGTTATTAGTTACGCTGCTGAAAAAGTTAGCGTAATCGAATTAATTCACTTGCCAGAAAGCCTGCATTTTGTAGAGTTGGTAGTCACAGGTAAATCTTATTATTACGCAGAGCGACGTGAAATTAACACGTCGTTCTCTCCTCTGAAATGAAAAGCAGGTGTGAAACCGCCTGAGACGGACACGACATGAAGAATGTAGGTTTTGTTGGTTGGCGCGGTATGGTCGGCTCAGTGCTGATGTCCCGCATGAGCGAAGAGCGTGATTTTGATCTCATCAATCCGGTCTTCTTCTCGACGTCGCAGCACGGCCAGGCCGCACCCGCCTTTGGCGGTAAGCAGCAGGGCGTACTGCAGGATGCATTTGATATCGAGGCGCTGCGTGCGCTGGATATCATCATCACCTGCCAGGGCGGCGATTACACCAGCGAGGTCTATCCGAAGCTGCGCGAGAGTGGCTGGCAGGGTTACTGGATCGATGCCGCCTCTACGCTGCGGATGAAAGACGATGCGATCATCATCCTCGATCCGGTTAACCATCAGGTGATCCGTGAAGGTATCGATCGTGGCATCAAGACGTTTGTCGGCGGAAACTGCACCGTCAGCCTGATGCTGATGTCACTCGGCGGGCTGTTTGCGCAGGATCTGGTGGAGTGGGCCTCGGTGGCGACCTATCAGGCGGCTTCAGGCGGCGGTGCGCGCCATATGCGTGAGCTGCTGACCCAGATGGGCATGCTGCACGATCACGTGGCACCTGCGCTGCAGAATCCGGCGTCAGCCATTCTCGACATCGAGCGTAGCGTCACCGATTTCACCCGCTCCGGTACCCTGCCGACCGATAACTTCGGCGTGCCGCTGGCTGGCAGCCTGATCCCGTGGATCGACAAGCAGCTGGATAACGGTCAGAGCCGTGAAGAGTGGAAAGGGCAGGCGGAAACCAACAAGATTCTCGCCACCCGTAATGTGATTCCGGTTGATGGACTGTGTGTACGCGTCGGTGCGCTGCGCTGTCACAGCCAGGCGTTTACCCTGAAGCTGAAACGCGACCTGCCGCTGGCCGAAATCGAGCAGCTGCTGGCTGCGCATAATGAGTGGGTCAAAGTGGTGCCGAACGATCGCGAACGGACAATGCGTGAACTGACGCCAGCGGCGGTGACCGGCACGCTGACCACGCCGGTTGGCCGTCTGCGTAAACTGAATATGGGACCGGAGTACCTCTCCGCCTTTACCGTCGGTGACCAGTTATTATGGGGGGCGGCTGAACCGCTACGCCGTATGCTGCGGTTGTTAACCAACTAATCGATGAGACTCGCCAAGGGCCGGATTTATCCGGCCTTTTTTGTTTTTGTTGCGGCATCTTTGCGCTGCCGTTTCGCTTACTAAGTGATCAGCTTCCCTTTTTTACCGCTCGGTGAATAATTTTTTGTTTTCAGCCATGGCAACTGCCGCTACCAAGCTATGATTTAACCATGATGTGCCGCAAGTTGACTGTTTTGCTTTCCGGACTAAATGGTTGTTGTACACGGCAAAGACACTTTTCCCATGGAATGGCCTGACTCCTTTTGTCGTCGTACGTATGGCTCAATGAAGAGCAGTGCATTTGAAGCGCGACGAGCCGTGTCGTGTTGCTCATTTCGCCTGCCAAATATCACAGGAAGAAAGTCATGTCAGAGCTTCCCGATCGCGATGCGATCAATGCCCTGTTTGCAGGTAATTATTCTGACCCGTTTGCGTTACTGGGGATGCACCAGACTCAGCAAGGCCTGGAAGTCAGGGCGTTGTTACCTGAAGCGCTTGAGGTGTGGGTAATCGAAACCTCCACCGGGCGCAAACTTGCTCAGCTGGCGTGCGAAGATGCACGCGGCTTCTTCAGCGGCGTGATCCCACGCCGTAAAAACCGTTTCCGCTACCAGCTGGCGGTGAACTGGCACGGTCAGCAGAACCTGATCGACGATGCCTACCGCTTTGGCCCGCTGCTGCAGGAAATGGACCTGTGGCTGCTGGCCGAAGGGACCCACCTGCGCCCTTACGAAACGCTGGGCGCCCACGGTGACGTGATTGATGGCGTCACCGGTACCCGTTTCTGCGTCTGGGCGCCCAATGCCCGTCGCGTGTCGGTAGTGGGTGATTTCAACTTCTGGGATGGCCGCCGTCACCCGATGCGCCTGCGTAAAGAGATGGGCATCTGGGAGCTGTTTGTGCCAGGCGCGGTTAACGGCCAGCTGTATAAATTTGAAATTATCGATGCCAACGGCCAGCTGCGCATCAAAGCGGATCCGTTCGCCTTTGAAGCGCAGATGCGTCCGCAAACGGCTTCGATGATTTGTGGTCTGCCCGATGCTATTGAGATGAAAGAGGAGCGCAAGGCGGCCAACGCCTTTGATGCGCCGATCTCAATTTATGAAGTGCATCTCGGTTCATGGCGACGCCATACCGACAATAACTTCTGGCTGAGCTACAAAGAGCTGGCTGAGCAGCTGGTGCCCTACGTCAAAGAGATGGGCTTTACCCATATCGAACTATTGCCGATCAACGAACACCCGTTTGATGGCAGCTGGGGTTATCAGCCGCTGGGCATGTATGCGCCAACCCGTCGCTTCGGAACCCGTGACGAATTCCGTGCCTTTATCGACAGCGCCCATGCCGCCGGCCTGAACGTGCTGCTGGACTGGGTGCCGGGCCACTTCCCGAGTGATGACTTTGGTCTGGCAAAATTTGATGGTACTGAGCTGTATGAACACAGCGATCCGCGTGAAGGTTTTCATCAGGACTGGAACACCCTGATCTACAACTTTGGCCGGCGCGAAGTCAGCAACTACCTGTCGGGTAATGCGCTCTACTGGGTCGAACGCTTTGGCATTGATGGTCTGCGCGTCGATGCGGTGGCGTCGATGATTTACCGCGACTACAGCCGCGCTGAAGGCGAGTGGGTGCCTAACCAGTATGGCGGGCGTGAAAACCTCGAAGCGATTGAGTTTCTGCGCTACACCAACCGCACGCTGGGCACCGTGGCCTCCGGCTCGGTGACCATGGCGGAAGAGTCGACCGATTACCCTGGCGTGACGCGCCCGACCGAAGGCGGCGGGCTGGGCTTCTGGTTCAAATGGAACCTCGGCTGGATGCACGACACGCTCGACTACATGAAACTCGATCCGATCCATCGCCGTTATCATCACAACCTGATGAGCTTCGGCATGATGTACAACTACACCGAGAATTTTGTGCTGCCGCTGTCACACGACGAAGTGGTGCACGGTAAGCGCTCGATTCTCGACCGCATGCCGGGCGACGCGTGGCAGAAGTTCGCCAACCTGCGCGCCTATTACGGCTGGATGTGGGGCTTCCCGGGCAAGAAACTGCTGTTTATGGGCAATGAGTTCGCCCAGGGCCGCGAGTGGAATCATGACGTCAGCCTCGACTGGCATCTGCTGGAAGGCGGTGACAACTGGCACCACGGCGTGCAGCGTCTGGTGCGCGATCTCAACCATACCTATCAATATTACACGCCGCTGCATCAGCTCGACTTCGATCCGCAGGGATTTGAATGGCTGGTGGTCGACGATGCGGAGCATTCGGTGTTTGCCTTTGTCCGTCGCGACCGTGAAGGCAATGAAGTGATTGTGGTCAGTAACTTTACGCCGGTGCCGCGGCCGGGATATCGCTTTGGCGTAAACCAGCCAGGCAAGTGGCGCGAAGTGCTGAATACCGACCAGCATGAATATCACGGCAGCGACGTGCGCAACCACGGTGTGCATACCGATCAGCAGCCGAGCCATGGGCGACCGCAGTCGCTGAGTCTGAATCTGCCGCCGCTGGCGACCCTGTGGCTGGTGCGGGAGGGCGAATGACCATAACGGCCGGCGATCCGCAGCCGCCTGGTGCCAGTTACGATGGCAAAGGCGTCAATTTCACCCTGTTTTCACAGCATGCCAGCCGCGTTGAGCTATGCCTGTTTGATGAAAACGGCGTGGAGCAGCGTATCGATCTGCCGGGCCGCAGCGGCGATATCTGGCATGGCTATGTTCCGACGCTAAAGCCAGGGCAGCGTTACGGCTATCGGGTTCACGGTCCATGGGCGCCCCGCCAGGGGCATCGTTTTAACCCGGCTAAGCTGCTGGTCGATCCTTGCGCCCGCGCGGTAGAAGGCGACGTGCCGGACGATGCCCGTTTTCACGGCGGCATTAACGCGCCTGACCCGCACGACAGCGCGGCGATCGCGCCGAAGTCACGGGTGGTGGCCGAAGATTTCGACTGGCAGGACGACGTTGCGCCGCGTACGCCGTGGGGCAACACGGTGATTTATGAGGCGCACGTGCGCGGCCTGACCCGGCAGCATCCGGAAATTCCGGAAACGCTGCGCGGCACTTACGCGGCGCTCGGCCATCCTGTTATGGTGGATTACCTGCGTCGTCTCGGTATCACGGCGATTGAACTGTTGCCGGTTGCCCATTTTGCCAGCGAACCGCGTTTGCTTCAGTTGGGGCTGAGCAACTACTGGGGCTATAACCCGTTTGCGCTCTGGGCGGTCGATCCGCGCTACGCCTCCGGACAGGATGGGCTGACCCCGCTGCAGGAGTTTCAGCAGGCGATCAAAAACTTGCATGCGGCCGGGATAGAAGTGCTGCTGGATGTGGTGTTTAACCACACCGCCGAACTGGACGCCATTGGCCCGACGATTTCAATGCGCGGCATCGATAACGCCAGCTATTACTGGCTGGACGAGCAGGGCGACTACCAGAACTGGACCGGCTGCGGCAACACGCTCAATCTGCATCATCCGCAGGTGATGGCGTGGGCGCTGGATGCGCTGCGCTACTGGGTGCGCGTCTGTCACGTCGACGGTTTCCGTTTTGATCTGGCACCGGTGCTGGGGCGTACGCCCGACTACCAGCGCGATGCACCACTGTTTGAGGCGATACGCGCCTGTCCGCTGCTGTCACAGGTCAAGCTGATTGCCGAACCCTGGGATATCGGACCCAATGGCTACCAGGTCGGCCATTTTCCTGCGCCGTTTGCTGAATGGAACGATCACTTCCGCGACACCGCGCGACGTTACTGGCTGCACGGTGCGATGAGCAACGGCGAGTTTGCCCGTCGCTTTGCCGCCTCCAGCGATCTTTTTCAGCATGAGGAGCGGCAGCCACACGCCACCGTCAACCTGATCACCGCTCACGACGGCTTTACGCTGTGGGATGTGGTGAGCTTCGAACGCAAGCACAACGAAGCCAACGGGGAAGATAACCGTGACGGACACGGCGATAACTACAGCCATAACCATGGCAAAGAGGGGCTGAACGTCAGCTTCGATGTGATTGAGCGCCGCCGTCGCAGCGTGCGGGGCTTGCTCACCACCCTGTTACTGTCGCAGGGCACGCCGATGCTGCTGGCGGGCGATGAGCGCGGCCACACGCAGCACGGTAACAACAACGCCTACTGTCAGGACAACGCCCTGAGCTGGCTTGACTGGCAGGCGGATGAGAAGGGATTGGTCGGATTCACTGCGGCCCTGATCCAGCTGCGTCAGCGCATTCCGGCGCTGACGGCGGATCGCTGGTGGCAGGAAGGTGATGGCAATGTGCAGTGGCTCAATGCCGGTGGCCAGCCACTGCAACACGATGAATGGGCACAGGGGACGCATAGATTGCAGATCCTGCTGTCCGGCCGCTGGTTAATAACAATAAACGCCACGGACTCGGTGAATGACATCGTGTTACCAGACGGAGAATGGCGTGCCCTTCCTCCTTTCGCCGGGGACGATAACCCCATCCTGTTAACTGTCTGGCATGGTCCCGCACACGGTGTGTGCGTGTTCCAAAAGCAATCATAAGGAGTCAGACATGGTTAAATTAGACAGAACAGATCACCTGATGCTGGCGCGCCAGCTCCCTACACAAACGGTTGCTCTGATCCTCGCCGGTGGACGCGGTACACGGCTGGTCGACCTGACGGCAAAACGCGCCAAACCGGCGGTGCACTTCGGCGGCAAGTTCCGCATTATCGACTTTGCCTTGTCCAACTGCGTTAACTCCGGTATCCGCCGCATCGGCGTGATTACCCAGTACCAGTCCCACACCCTGACCCAGCACATCCAGCGTGGCTGGTCGATCTTCAATGAAGAGATGAATGAGTTTGTGGATTTGCTGCCAGCGCAGCAGCGCTTCTCCACCGAACAGTGGTATCGCGGCACCGCCGATGCGGTAACGCAAAACCTTGATGTGATTCGCCGTTATCAGGCGCAGTACATCGTGATCCTCGCCGGGGACCACATTTATAAGATGGATTATTCGCGCATGCTGCTGGATCACGTGGTCAATGAGGCGAAATGTACCATCGCCTGTTTGCCGGTGCCGGTGCATGAAGCCACCGCGTTTGGCGTGATGGCGGTTAACGAAGAGAACATGGTGATCGACTTCGTCGAGAAGCCGCCAAAACCGCCGACCATGCCGGGTGATGACACTCAGGCGCTGGCCAGTATGGGGATCTACGTCTTCAACGCCGATTATCTCTATGCGTTGCTGGAAGAAGATCTGCAGACCCCAGGCTCAAATCACGACTTTGGCAAAGATATTCTGCCGAAAATCGTAGCGAGCGGTGAAGGCTACGCGCACTCCTTTGCGCTCTCCTGCGTGCAGAACGACGACAAAGCGCCGCCTTACTGGCGCGATGTCGGCACGCTCGAAGCTTACTGGCGCGCTAACCTCGACCTGGCCTCGGTAATGCCGGAACTGGATATGTACGACGTGACCTGGCCAATTCGCACCCATATGGAGCCGCTGCCACCCGCCAAGTTTGTCCAGGATCGGTCCGGCAGTCACGGCATGACCATGAACTCGCTGGTATCGGGCGGCTGCATCATCTCCGGCTCGGTGGTGGTGAACTCGGTGCTGTTTCCCCGGGTGCGCGTTAACTCGTTTTGCAATATTGATTCAACCGTGCTGCTGCCCGATGTGGTGGTTGGCCGATCCTGCCGTCTGCGCCGCTGTGTGATTGATCGCGCCTGCGAGCTGCCAGAAGGAATGGTCATCGGCGAAAACCCTGATGAAGACAGTCGCCGGTTTCACCGTTCGGATGAAGGCATCGTACTGGTTACCCGCGCCATGCTGGCTAAATTGGCCAATGCGGGGCAGTAAGCGATAGCGGAACACACGCAATCGGCACGCGGATCGTGCCTGATAACTTAATGAGGTCGAGGATGCAGGTTTTACATGTCTGTTCAGAACTTTTCCCGCTGCTCAAAACGGGCGGACTGGCTGATGTAGTCGGGGCATTACCTCAAGCACAAATTGCGGGTGGCACGGATACGCGGGTGTTATTGCCCGCTTTTCCAGCATTGCGCAAGGGCATACCTGATCTTCAGGTGGTAACAGAATTGGATACGTTTGCCGGACATGTGCGCTTACTGTTTGGTGAGTTTAACGGGGTAGGCATCTACCTGATCGATGCGCCGGCGCTCTACGACCGTCCGGGCAGTCCGTATCATGATGAGTCGCAGTTTGCCTACGTCGATAACTATCTGCGCTTCGCGCTGCTCGGCTGGATGGGCTGTGAGCTGGCGTGCGGGCTGGATACGATGTGGCGTCCGGATATTGTTCACGCCCACGACTGGCATGCCGGCCTGACCTGCGCCTATCTGGAAGCGCGGGGCCGTCCGGCCAAATCGGTGTTCACCGTGCATAACCTGGCTTATCAGGGACTGTTCGCGGCGCATCACATGGAAGAGATCGGCCTGCCGTGGTCGTTTTTCAGCATGTACGGACTGGAGTTTTTCGGTCAGATCTCTTTCCTCAAAGCGGGCCTTTACTACGCCGATCACGTCACAGCGGTCAGTCCGACCTATGCGCATGAAATCACCTCGGCCGAGTTCGGTTATGGCATGGAAACCTTACTGGCGCAGCGTATGCGTGAAGGTCGCCTGAGCGGCATTCTGAATGGCGTGGACCCGTCAATCTGGGATCCGGCGCATGACCTGCTGCTCAACGCGCGCTATAACCGCGACACGCTGGAAGCCAAGGCGGAAAACAAACGCCAGCTGCAGGTTGCGATGGGGCTGAAGGTGGATGATAAGGCCCCGGTATTCTGCGTCATCAGCCGTCTGACCAAACAGAAAGGGCTGGACCTGGTACTGGAAGCGCTGCCGGGCCTGCTGGCACAGGGCGGACAGCTGGTGCTGCTGGGGCAGGGCGATGCCGAGCTGCAACAGGGATTCCTGGCCGCGGCGGCAGAGCATCCGGGTAGCGTCGGGGTGCAGATTGGCTACCACGAAGCATTCTCACACCGCATTGTCGGCGGCGCGGACGTGATTGTGGTGCCGAGCCGATTCGAGCCGTGCGGCCTGACTCAACTTTATGGCCTGAAGTATGGTACGTTGCCGTTAGTGCGTCGTACCGGCGGCCTGGCCGATACGGTCAATGACAGTTCATTAGAGAATCTGGCGGACGGTATCGCCAGTGGCTTCAGTTTTGAAGATGCAAATGCCTGGTCGCTGTTGCGGGCCATCCGGCGTGCGTTTGTGTTGTGGTCTCGTCCTTCGCTGTGGCGTTACGTTCAGCGCCAGGCCATGGGGATGGATTTTAGCTGGCAGGTGGCGGCACAAGCCTACCGTGATCTCTACCAACGTTTGATGTAACGGATTGGGAAAACTGGATATGAATGCACCTTTCACTTACGCCTCACCAACGTTGACGGTTGATGCCTTAAAGCATTCGATTGCCTACAAACTGATGTTTACCATCGGTAAAGATCCTTCTATTGCCAATAAGCACGAGTGGCTTAACGCCTCGCTGCTGGCGGTGCGCGACCGGATGGTTGAGCGCTGGCTGCGTTCCAGTCGTGCCCAGCTGTCACAGGACGTGCGGCAGGTTTATTACCTGTCGATGGAGTTCCTGATGGGCCGCACGCTGGGCAATGCGCTGCTGGCGATGGGGATTTATGACGATCTGAACCAGGCGCTGGATGAGATGGGGCTGGACCTGCCGAGCTGATGGAAGAAGAGAACGATCCTGGCCTCGGTAACGGCGGTCTGGGTCGCCTGGCGGCCTGTTTCCTGGACTCCCTGGCAACGCTGGGTATGCCCGGCCGCGGCTACGGCATTCGTTATGACTACGGCATGTTCAAACAGAACATTGTGGAAGGTGAGCAGAAAGAGTCGCCGGATTACTGGCTTGAGTACGGTAATCCGTGGGAATTCCAGCGCTTCAATACCCGTTACAAAGTGCGTTTTGGCGGCCGGGTGCAGCATGAAGGGGCGAAGGTGCGCTGGCTGGAGACAGAAGAGATTCTGGCGATGGCGTATGACCAGATCATTCCGGGTTTCGACACCGATGCCACCAACACCCTGCGGTTGTGGGGCGCGCAGGCGAGTAACGAGATCAACCTCGGTAAATTTAACCAGGGCGACTATTTCGCGGCGGTGGAAGATAAAAACCACTCCGAGAACGTTTCCCGCGTGCTCTATCCCGATGATTCAACCTATTCCGGCCGTGAACTGCGGTTGCGTCAGGAGTATTTCCTGGTGTCCGCCACCGTTCAGGACATTCTTAATCGTCACTGGCGGATGCACCAGACCTGGGACAACCTCGCCGATAAAATCGCTATCCACCTGAATGACACCCACCCGGTGCTGGCGATCCCCGAACTGATGCGTCTGCTGATCGACGAACATAAGTTCAGCTGGGGCAACGCGTTTGACGTCTGCTGTCAGGTGTTCTCTTACACCAACCACACGCTGATGACCGAAGCGCTGGAGACCTGGCCGGTCGATATGATTGGCAAAATTTTGCCACGTCATCTCAGCATCATTTTCGAGATTAACGACTTCTTCCTGAAAACCATTCAGGACTACTACCCGGATGACTGGGATCTGCTGTCGCGCATTTCGATCATCGATGAGAACGACGGCCGCCGGATCCGCATGGCGTGGCTGGCGGTGGTGGTCAGCCATAAGGTCAATGGCGTCTCTGAACTGCACTCCAATCTGATGGTACAGTCGCTGTTTGCTGATTTCTCGCGGCTGTTCCCCGGCCGTTTCTGCAACAAGACCAATGGCGTGACGCCGCGTCGCTGGCTGGCGCTGGCGAACCCGGCGCTCTCTGAAGTGCTGGATGAGGAGATCGGCCGCAACTGGCGTACCGATCTCAGCCAGCTCGGCGAGCTGAAAGCGCAGATTGATTATCCGGCCTTTATCGAAAAAGTGGCGGTTGCCAAACATCAGAACAAACGTCGGCTGGCTGACTGGGTGGCGAAAAACCTTGATGTGGTGCTGGACCCGAACGCGCTGTTTGACGTGCAGATTAAACGTATCCATGAGTACAAGCGGCAGCTGCTCAACGTGCTGCATGTGATCACCCGCTATAACCGCATCAAAGCCGATCCGCAGGCGGACTGGGTGCCGCGCGTCAATATTTTTGCCGGCAAAGCTGCCTCGGCCTATTACGTCGCCAAGCACATCATTCATCTGATTAACGATGTCGCTAAAGTGATCAACAACGATCCGCAGGTGAAAAATAAGCTGAAGGTGGTCTTCATTCCGAACTACAGCGTCAGCCTGGCGCAGATCATCATCCCGGCGGCCGATCTTTCTGAGCAGATCTCCACGGCCGGTACCGAAGCCTCCGGCACCAGTAATATGAAGTTTGCCCTCAACGGCGCGCTGACCATCGGTACGCTGGATGGCGCCAATGTCGAGATGCTGGATCACGTCGGCGAGGAGAATATCTTCATTTTCGGTAACACCACGCCGCAGGTTGAAGCGCTGCGTAAAGGCGGATATAACCCGCGTCAGTACTACGAAGAGGACCCGGAGCTGCATCAGGTGCTGACCCAACTGGCCTCTGGCGTATTCAGCCCGCAGGAGCCAGGCCGCTACCGTAACCTGTTTGATTCGCTGGTGAACTTCGGCGATCACTATCAGCTGCTGGCGGATTACCGCAGTTATGTCGATACCCAGGATAAGGTGGATGCGCTCTATCGCCAGCCGGATGAATGGCAGCGGCGTGCGGCGATGAACATTGCCGGCATGGGCTATTTCTCGTCGGACCGCACCATTCAGGAGTATGCCGATGAGATCTGGAATATTTCGCCGATAAGGTTATAAGACGCGCACGTCACCGCCCGCGGTGACGTTATCATTCGCGGCGGCCGAGGGAGCGGCCGCACTGCTTCACGCCCGTCATTTCCGCTACCGCCGATCCACCGTGACGTTCAGCGCTTCCCCTGATCAGGCTGATACCTGCACTCATCCCGCTTTGCCGTGACGGCAGCGGATCGCCGATCCCGCCCGATTGACTCCCCGGCAGAAGTACCACGGCAGACATGCCAGATCATAACGCCCTCGCTGAGGTATCGGCTATTATGCAGCCCGGCTTACATGCGTTTCATCTTTTGACCAGACAGGCAGAACAGACAATGAGTGACAACATCAATCACGAGATTACCTTTCGCAAGCTCAGCGTCTTCATGATGTTTATGACCAAAGGCAATATCGCCCGCACCGCAGAAGCGCTGGAACTGAGCAGCGTCAGCGTCCATCGTGCGCTGCACACGCTGGAAGAAGGCATCGACTGTCCGTTGTTTATCCATAAAGGCCGCAACCTGGTGCCGCTGCCCGCCGCCTGGACGCTGCTGGAGTATTGCCGGGATGTGACGGCGCTGATGGGGAAAGGGATCGAAGAAGCACGGCTGGTGGCTGGCGTGGGCTGTGGTCGTCTGCGGATCGGCACGCTCTACTCGCTGACGCTGGAAACCATCCCGCGACTGATCATGGGCATGAAGCTGCGCCGACCGACGCTCGAGCTTGATCTCACCATGGGCTCAAATCAGATGCTGCTCAACATGCTTGAGGATGATGCGCTTGATGCGATCCTGATCGCCACCAACAACGGCGAGTTCAGCGATTCGCTGTTTGATGTGGTCCCGCTGTTTTATGATGACATTTTCCTGGCCGCGCCAGCCGGTGAAACGCTGGATCTGAGCCGTCCGGCGGATCTGCGCGACTATGCCGATCGCGATTTCGTTTCGCTGGCCGAAGGCTTTGCCACCTATGCCGGTTTTCAGGAGGCGTTTCAGGTTGCCGGATTTGAACCGCGAGTGGTGACGAAGGTGAATGACATCTTTTCGATGGTCAGCCTGGTGCAGGCTGGCATGGGGCTGGCGTTAATTCCGGGACGGATGAAAAAAGTCTACGAAAACAATATCCAGCTGGTCAGCCTGGCCGAGCCTTATCAGATGCGCCAGCAGATTTCGATTGTCTACTCACACCGCCGCGAACGCGATCAGGAGCTGCTGGCGCTGGCCGCAGAAGGGCGAATGTATGCCCGCGGTCTTACTGACTCAGCCGTTTAGCCAGATGCAGTGCCACCTCAACGCTGTTGCGCTCCATGCAAATGCTTCGCCCTGCCAGCCCGCCTGCAGGGTGAGGCCGGTCAGCACATTGCCTGGCGGCATTTCAATCGCCAGGCGGGCATCGCGCTGGTTGGCTGAAATCACCGCATCATTCCACTGCACCGTTCGCGCCATGTTATAGGCGAGGTCGTCGGCAATTTTGCCCGGCTCCCAGATTACCCGACCGGTCGAACCGCTCAGGTAAGCGCAGCCAGGGCGTGAAAGACTGACAGACTCAAACGCGGCAGCCAGTTCAGCAGCAGGCTTATCCAGCAGTGCGCAGTGAGAAGGCACGCTGACCGCCAGCCTGACCGCTTTGCTGGCACCGGCCGCCAGCGCTTTTTGCGCCACCCGCGCCATATCCTCATCCCGTCCGGCAATCACGATCTGCGTTTCTGCATTGAGGTTGGCAATATAAGTATTGCTGTCGACCAGCAGCTTCTCCAGCCGGCTGAGCGTCAGTCCGGTAATTGCGGTCAGGCCGTAGCCCTGCGGATAGGCCTGCTCCATCAGATCGCCGCGCAGAGCCACCAGCCGTAGCGCATCGCTGAAATCGAGTGCGCCAGCAATCACCGCGGCGGGATAAGCGCCAATCGACAGGCCGCTGACAATGTCTGGCTTCAATCCGTGTCTGATTAGCTCACGCGCCCAGCTACGCCGGCAATCAGCAGGCTGAGCTGGACGGCGCGGGTATGACGCAGTGCGTCAGCGCTGTCGAGCAGGTCGGTCTCTTCACCAAGCACGGCGCGCGCGCTGTTTAACACCGCCTCACCGTCGGGAAGATGTTGCAACATACCGACCCGCTGGGTGCCCTGGCCGGGAAAAGTAAAAAGGATTTTCATGCGGGATCTCTGCTCCAGGGTGACGCGGTCAGTCTCGGACCGGTGGCGGTTTTCAACAGTACGCGGCCTTCACGCAGCCATTCGTTGAGGGCAAAAGCGCCGAGCGGCGTTTCCACCTGCGTATCGACGCGGCAGGGCAGCGTTTCAGTCTGGCTCTGCCACTGCTGCAGCTCGTCGCGTGCCAGCGGCTGCGGCGCACGAATCAGTAAGTCCAGATCGCTGGCGGCGTGCAGCGTCGGCCGCTGTGTCGCCAGAGCATAACCGGTGCTGCCGGTGACGCCCCAGTACCATGGCCAGACGCTGTCGCTGAGCGCGATCGCCGCCCTGACCGGCGGATAATCAACAAATGGCGACGCGAGCAGTTGGCTGCGATCAGCCAGCATTTCCGGTGTGACGACGCGTTCAATATCGGCCGAGTCTGTCCATCCGGCGGCGCGCTGTTCACGTTTTTCACCGCGCACGCCGACCGGAATCAGCCCCGATTGATTCACATCGCGCCGCACCACCACTGGAAAAGCGTGCTGCCAGTGCTGGCTGACCCAGGCGTCGCTGATGGCTAACAGCGCGCTGTCTGAGCGCAGCCAGAGGAGATCGTGGGGGCGCGGTGTGAACGTCATATTACATTCCGGAAGTCAGAGTAATGAACAGGGGTAACGATAAAATACACAGAATCGAACTTAACAGCAGCACGGCTTCAGCATCCGGCGACTGCACACCGAAGCGGTTACCAAACACCACGCCAAAGAAGCCGGCTGACAGCGCAATCATCAGAATCGCAGTAATCGCCACCGGACCACTCAGACCCAGCGCCAGCACCAGACCCCAGGCAATAAAGGGCTGAATCAGCAGTTTGGTAATCGTGCCGACACCAACCACGGCGTTGAGTTTCAGTTTACGCGCAGAGAGGATCACCCCGGTCAGGAACAGCGCGGCTGCGGTCGCCGCCAGGCCCAGCGGTTTAATCGCCGCCAGCACCAGATCCGGCATTTTAACGCCCAGCGCTGACAGCATCACACCAATCAACGGACCCATCACGATCGGTTTCTTTACTGAACGCCACATCAGGATCGGCAGCATGGTCAGCGTTGAACCGTGTGCGGTTCCCGCCGCAAAGGCTTTTTCGCGTTCCAGAATCAGCAGGCACAGCGGCGTCAGCAGGACTGAACCACAGGCAATGGATACCGCTACAGAGAGCGAAGTTGTTGGGTTTTCACCCAGAACGCTGGCAAGAATCGGCAGGCCGAGTGCAGCGTAGTTTGGCAGCGCAACGGTCAGCGTCAGCACTGCGGCATCCTGCGGCGACTTTTTGAAAATTTTAGTCGCGGCAAAATAGATACCCGCGTAGGTGATCCACATGGCACCGGTAAGCACCACGATTAACGGCCATTGCGCCACGATGCCTGGCCAGGGGGTTTGTACTGTCGCGCTGAACAGGGCAGCGGGCAGGGCAAAATCCATTACAAAAATATTAAGCAGTGAAACGTCTTTGTTGTTGACCATTCCAGCCTTACCGGCCCAGAAACCCAGCAGCATGATCACAAAGATTGGAGCAAGGGCATGAACAATTATATAAATCATAAATCACCTGTATTTTAAGAAGAATTCTTGGCTAACACGATGTTTATAATTCTAAAAGCGGCCCTTATTGCGGGGCGGTCATCCGCCCCGTCCAGGCCGTTTCCGGCAGGTTTTTTTGTTTTGTAGTCGGGTTTACCAGCTGGCGCGCATCCGCTCACGGACCAGCGAGGAGCTGCGGCGATTTTCAGCGCCCAGCCGGTTTTTCAGGCTCGGATCCTGACGGGCATCAGCGATAGCTTTCTGCAGGGCAATCTCAACCATCGCCAGATCGGCATCTGACGGTGCATCAGGATCGGCCACGGTCAGCAGGTCAGACAGCAGGCCCAGGGTGTGGAAGTTACTGACGTCATAGGCCATCGGTGGAATGGTGGCCGCCAGTTTTTCCAGCGCGTCGACGGTACGCAGCGTGATGCGCGCAGCGGACTCTTTGCCCATTGCATGCACCAGCACGCCCTGGTCGTTGAGCGCGATCAGCCGGTTCGCCTGATAGCCGTGCGCCAGAAATGCGCCGGACATCGCTTTACCGACAATCAGGCCAATCACCGGATGACCGGCCAGACGGGCTTTCGCGTAGGCACCGGCGGCACCGGCCAGCGCCTGGTGAATACCAAACGCCTCTTCACGGCGGCCATAAGCCTGACTCGGCACATCGATCACTGCCACAATCGGACGTTTCACCGCGCTGTTGCTGTCAGCGTCGATGGTTTCATTTACCACTTTCGCCAGCGTCCAGCCTTCCAGCAGGCCGACTTCACCTCTGGCGGCACGGGATAGTGATTGTCTGCGTCAGGGACTACGGCGATAAAGCGGACGCTTTCGCCATTAAGTTCGCCGTCAGCGACCTGAACAGAGGGGCACAGCCCACTCAGGCGTTGCGCATCGGGTGCGAGTTTTGCCAGCCATGTTGCACCGCGGCTGTTGGTCTGGGTCATTATTTATCCTCCCGGGCGAAAAGCTGTTTAATCGTAGCGGTATCGGCCTGCTGACGGGTGTCGAAGTTGCTCAGACGTGGCAGGAAATCCGCATATTTATCACTGCGATGCTGCGCCGGTACGCCTTTGGCAATGAAGTCATTCATGGCAGTTTTAACCGCATTGACGCCATCGCTGACCAGCGCATCCACCAGGCCGCTGGCGTAGCGGATTTCGCCGCCGGTCATGCTCCAGATAAACGGACGGTCGCGAGAGCCATACTCTTCAATGCCCGCTTCCTGCTCGATAACCTGTGGTCCGTTAAGGCCGAGGCGTGCTTCGCGTGTCACGATCAGGTAGCTGCAGAGCGCGGCAGCGATAGACATGCCGCCAAAACAGCCGACGGTGCCGGCAATGATGCCGATAACCGGGGTATAACGACGCAGGTCGACAATCGCCGCATGGATGTCGGCAATCGCCGCCAGTCCCAGATTAGCCTCCTGCAAACGGACGCCGCCGGTTTCGAGGCACAGCACCGCCTGAGTCGGTATTCCGTTGCGATTGTCTTCAGCGGCCAGTTCGAGCGCCGCGGCCATTTTCGCGCCGGATACTTCGCCCATGCTGCCGCCCTGGAAGGTGCCTTCGATGGCAATCACCACCGCCGGCTGACCGTTCAGCGTACCGCGTGCCACCACCATGCCGTCATCGGACTGTGGCACCACACCCTGCGGTGCCAGCCACGGCGACATAATGCCTCGAAGGGATCCAGCAGTTCGCGATAGCTGCCGTCGTCCAGCAGCGCACGCGCACGCTCACGGGCACGTAATTCAATAAAACTGGCATCGTTACGCATGGCTCACCTCTTCAAATACCTGTTCAATACGGATACGCGCGACGCCGGGCGTTGCGCCAAAGTCGTGAATAACCAGCTGTCCGGCAGGCAGGCCGCTGATTAAATTCAGGCGGTCAAACAGCGCCTTCCAGCGGGCGTCGCTGTTATCCAGTGAAGTGGTGATATCAATATTCAGCGTTTGCCCTTCGGTTGCGGTGTACAGGACTTCCATATCACCGGAACCAACGACCCCTGCCAGGGCTTTACCGCTGAGTGCGCGGTTAGCAGGGAAAGATAATGTGATGTGTTCCATAACGACCTCTAATTAAAAGAGTGGTTGGTGGCCGGACATACCCTGTCGACAAACAGCGTAGCGGCCAGCAAATCGGCGGCACCGCCTGGGGATGCGTTCAGTGCCAGCATGCGACGATCCAGACGGGCGAGGGCGGCCTGACCTTCAGCGGTACCGCAGCCACCGGCCAGCAGCACCGCGCGGGCACCGCGCTGCATGGTTTCCAGTCCGGTCATGCCGGCGCGTGACAGCACGCAGGTATCGCTGAGTGAGGTCATGATCGCCATCAGCGCATCCAGACGGGCTTCGCTTTCGCTGGCACCGGCTGCCCGGCTGCGCAATAACTGCGGCAGCGCCAGCTGCATCACGTGAGGAAAAGCCTGTTGCGCCTCCTCACGTGCGCCGGGTACCTGATAGCGGTGACTCGCTTTCAGCCCCTTGCTGAACACTTTCGGTGCCGCCCGATCGGGCAGGCTTGCCAGCATTGCGGCTGTCTGCGTCAGGCTGTCAGCCGTGGCGTGTCCGCCGTGCATTGCGGCCGCGCTGACCAGCAGACCCAGCGCCCAGATAGCACCACGATGGGTATTCACGCCGCCGGTGGCCGCCATCATCTGCCGCTCGCCCTCACGTCCCAGACGACCCACCGTTTCGCGCAGGGCGATGTCGGCTGGCCGCATCCAGCTCTGACGGGCCAGCGCCAGGAAGGTTGGCACCAGGCTTTCGGCGGAACGCTCCATCAGGGCCAGCGTCAGGTCCTGATGCGCCCCGTTTCCCCGACTGTCGACCAGACCTGGCTTGGGACTCAGCCGCGCTTCATCGGTCAGACAATCGCGCGCTGTGATCGCCAGCAGGCTGGCCTGCGCCTCGGGTTGAGTCTGCGACAGGAGTTTCATTACCAGCTCCGGAATTTTGCCGGTGGGTTATAAAGACCGCCCGACCATTCAACCAGGTCTGAGACACTGCTGGCGGCGAGCAGCGAGCGGGTCGCATCTGAACGACGGATGCCCATGTCTTCCGGATAGACGACTTTGCCGCTTTTACGCAGGGCTGCTACGCGTGCCGCATCAACGCCAAGACCGATATCGGTAATCCCGGCCACCGCAGCGACCATGGCGCGGCGCTCTTCAAGACTTTCTGCCCGATAGAGATAGGCAATACCTTCTTCGGTCAGCACGTGGGTAACGTCATCGCCATAAATCATCACCGGTGCCAGCGGCATGCCGGTCGATTTTGCGACCTCTACCGCATCCAGCGTTTCAACGAAGGTAGGTTTTGCACCGGCCTGGAAGGTTTCAACCATCTGAACCACCAGTTTTTTACCGCGCTGCATCGGATCTGGCTCGGTGATCATATTGAGCCAGGCGGGCGAAGCATGGCGGCGGCCGTGCGGATCGTGGCCCATGTTAGGCGCCCCGCCGAAGCCGGAAAGGCGACCGCGGGTCACGGTAGAGGAGTTCGCCAGCCCATCAACCTGTAAGGTTGCGCCGATAAACATATCAACCGCGTACTGGCCTGCCAGCTGACAGAAGGCGCGGTTAGAGCGCATAGAGCCGTCGCTGCCGGTGAAGAAGATATCGGGGCGGGCGCGAATGTACTCTTCCATGCCCAGCTCTCCGCCGAAGCAGTGCACGCTCTCAACCCAGCCGCTCTCAATCGCCGGGATCAGCGTCGGATGCGGGTTCAGCGTCCAGTGCTTACAGATTTTGCCTTTCAGGCCGAGTTGTTCACCGTAGGTTGGCAGCAGCAGTTCAATCGCGGCGGTGTTAAAACCAATGCCGTGGTTAAGCGACTGCACCTGGTGTTCAGCGTAGATCCCTTTGATCGCCATCATCGCCATCAGGATATGTTCCTGCTTGATCAGGCGTGGGTCGCGGGTAAACAGCGGTTCGATAAAGAAAGGTTTGTCCGCCACCACGATATAGTCGATCCAGGAACCGGGGATGTCGACGCGTGGCAGGTCGGTTTCGTCATCGACCAGTTCATTCACCTGAGCAATCACGATACCGTCACGAAACGCGGCAGCTTCTACCAGCGCCGGCGTATCTTCGGTGCTTGGGCCGGTATACAGATTGCCTTTACGGTCAGCTTTATAACCGGCAATCAGCGCGACGTTCGGGCTCAGATCAACGTAGAGGCGGGAATAGAGTTCGATATAGGTGTGAATCGCGCCTATTTCCAGTTGTCCATCTTCTAACAGCTGGGAAATACGCAGGCTTTGCGGGCCGGAAAAAGAAAAATCGAGTTTGCGGGCGATACCTTTCTCGAAAATATCAAGATGTTCGCTGCGGCCGACGCTCGGCATAATCATATGCAGGTCGTGGACTTTGGCTGGATTAACTTCCGCCAGGGTACGCGATAAAAAATCTGCCTGTTTCTGGTTATTACCTTCCAGCACGACCCGGTCACCGGGCGCAATCAATTTTTCAAATGCTTCAACAGCTCTTTCAGTAGGAATGACTTTGCCATCAACAGGGAAGGATGCCAGACGCCGCGCTTTCTCACTGCGGCGTGTGTTCCATTCCCGGGCAGGCGTTTGGCCTGTGTTCATTTCAACCTCCTGATTAAAATAACGGATATGTCGTTTTTGCTGAGAGAAGTCTGAACTTTCTGGTTGCATGGTTCAATTAAGCAAAACACGCGAACGTTAGATTTAAAGTAACGATGAGCACGGCGTGGCCGGGATAACCGAAACATGAAAGATTGAGTTTAGGCGGTAATTCAGAAATTAAATGAATAAATATTGATCGGGGTTAATATTGGCGTGAATCTGACAGGATTAATAAAAATTTAATAAAAAGGAGATCTTCTGCTAATGCGGCTTAATAGCGGTGACCGCATGACAGTTATATTACCGTTAAATGACCTCAGCACTGACATGACAATTCGCGACTGACGCTTACCGCGAAAGCCTGTTGCCGTAACCCGGTTGCGGCAGTTAAAAAAAGCAGGCCGGAGCCTGCTTTTTTCCGTGTTGCCTGATTATGACGCCAGTGACAGCGTGGGTTTGGCTTTCTGCGCCAGCCATTCTGCCACACGGGCCTGCTGCTCTTTGCTCAGCCACATGCCCTGCTTGGTACGGCGCCAGATGGCATCGTCAACTTCACGCACCCATTCATGCTGTACCAGGTAACGTAATTCGGCCTCGTAAAACTCATGACCAAAATTCTCACCCAGATCGTCCAGACTCTTCGCGCCGGCTAACAGCGTTTCGGTGTTGCTGCCGTAGGTACGGGCGAAGTGGCGCGCCATATTTTCGCTAATGAACGGATAACGGCGACGCAGGCTGGCGGCGTAATCTTCACGGGTACCGGAGATATTACCGCCCGGCAGCACGCAGTTCTTCGTCCAGGCCGGACCGGCATTCGGGTAGTACTTCGCCAGTTTCTCCAGCGCATGTTCCGCCAGCTTACGGTAGGTGGTCAGCTTGCCGCCGAACACCGACAGCAGCGGTGCCTGGCCGTTATCGTCACGCACATCCAGCGTGTAATCACGGGTAATCGCCTGCGGTGAATCGGATTCGTCATCACACAGCGGACGCACACCTGAGTATGACCAGACAATATCGTCCGTGGTCAGCTGCTTTTTAAAGTGGCCATTGAACACTTTCAGCAGGTAGTCGGTCTCGCTGTCGTCGATGTGAACGTTTTTCGGATCGCCTTTGTACTCCACGTCAGTGGTGCCGATGATGGAGAATTCATCCATCCACGGGATAACAAACACGATACGGTTATCTTCGTTCTGCAGAATGTAAGCCTGCTTCTCGGTATGCACGCGCGGCACCACGATGTGGCTGCCTTTGATCAGGCGAATGCCATACGGCGATTTTAACTTCAGGCTGTCGTCGAACAGCTGTTTAACCCACGGGCCTGCCGCGTTGACCAGGCCTTTAGCGCGCCAGGTGTAGGTTTTGCCGCTGTCGACATCTTCCGCTTCGACCATCCACAGGCCGCCTTCACGCCAGGCGCGGGTGACGCGGGTACGGGTACGCACTTCACCGCCACGCTTCACCACTTCCTGCGCATTCAGCACCACCATGCGGGCATCATCTACCCAGCAGTCGGAGTATTCGAATCCGCGCGTGATTTCTGGCTTCAGGGCCGAATCCGCGCCAAAACGCAAGCTCTTACTGCCTGGCAGACTGGTTCGTTTACCCAGATGGTCATACATAAACAGGCCGGTACGGATCATCCACGCCGGACGCAGATGCGGGCGGTGCGGCAGGCGGAAGCGCATCGGGAAAGCGATATGCGGGGCCATTTTCAGCAGCACTTCACGTTCGGCCAGCGCTTCACTCACCAGACGAAACTCGTAGTGCTCCAGGTAACGCAGGCCACCATGAATCAGTTTTGAACTGGCGGAGGAGGTCGCGCAAGCCAGGTCCCGCGCCTCCAGCATCAGCACCGACAGTCCGCGTCCTGCAGCATCTGCTGCAATGCCGGCACCGTTGATGCCGCCGCCGATCACGATCAGGTCTTTGGTTTCCACGTCATCTCCTCCGATGTTCGGAATAGTTCATTAATGTTCGTTTTCGAGCATAATCATAATCGCAAACCAACATTGATGCCAGCTTTTAACCAGGTAAAAACAATTTTGCGTGATATAGCTAACATTCTGCCGGGGAAAAAATTACAAAGCCGCAATGATTGTCAGGTTATAGGCGCTGATTCTCGGGTTACACTAGGCGCCATTGTGACGATGTTATGAGAGACACCATGGAAACGTTTGAATGTATTAATGTGCAGCAGGCGCAGGACCGTCTGGCGCAGGGTGCCCTGCTGGTCGATATCCGTGACCCACAAAGCTTTGCCCTCGGTCACGCCGCCGGCGCACTGCATCTGACCAACAGCAATCTCAGCGACTTTGTTGCCGGCGCGGACCATAGCCTGCCGGTGCTGGTGATGTGTTATCACGGCAACAGCAGTAAAGGCGCCGCACAATTTCTGCTGGGCCAGGGATTCAGCGCCGCCTATAGCATTGACGGCGGGTTTGACGCCTGGCGTGCCGCTTTTCCCCAGCAGGTTGCTCACGGCAGCGAATAAATTGCCGCTCGTCACATGGAGAGTTACTGATGCGCATTACCCAATTTAACCAACCGCGCATGGCGCAGGCGTTTGTTGACTACATGGCAACGCGCGGCGTCACGCTGCGTATTGAACGTGAAAGCCACTACGTCATCATGCTGGATGATGAAAGTCAGCTGGAGATGGTCGAAAACGAACTTCAGCAGTTCGTGCAGGATCCTAACCATCCGCGCTATCAGGCGGCGAGCTGGCACAGCGGCAAAACGGACAGCGGCTTACGCTATGAGCGCAGCAACATCTGGGCCAACATCCGCGAGCGTGCCGGTCCGCTGACCATGACGGTGATGCTGCTCTGCATTGCGGTGTTTATCCTGATGCAGATCGTCGGCGATCGCACCGTGATGTCCTGGCTGGCGTGGCCGGACACCGATCAGCATCTTGAGGTCTGGCGCTGGTTCAGCCATGCGCTGCTGCACTTTTCACTGCTGCACATCCTGTTCAACCTGATGTGGTGGTGGTATCTGGGCGGCGCGGTAGAGAAGCGGCTCGGCAGCGGCAAGCTGTTCGTGATTATGCTGATCTCCGCGCTGCTGAGCGGCTGGATGCAGGCCAAATTCAGCGGCATCTGGTTTGGCGGTCTGTCGGGCGTGGTGTATGCGCTGATGGGCTATTGCTGGCTGCGCGGTGAACGCGATCCCGACAGCGGCATTTATCTGGAACGTGGGTTGATCGGCTTCGCGCTGGTCTGGCTGGTGATTGGCTGGTTTGGCGCGTTTGGTCTGGCGATCGCCAACGCGGCGCACGTCGCCGGTCTGGTGGTCGGCTTAGCCATGGCGCTGGTCGATACGCGAAAAATCGCGCGCCGTTAGTCGCGGCATTTCAGGAATAAGCGAGAAAACAGGAGAGGAACGTGAAGCAGACGCAACGTCATGACGCGATTATCGATTTAGTCCGACGTCAGGGATATGTCAGTACTGAGGAGCTGGTGGATCATTTCGAGGTGAGCCCGCAGACCATTCGTCGCGACCTGAACGATCTGGCCGATCAAAATAAGATTCAGCGCCATCACGGCGGCGCGGCGCTTCCCTCCAGTTCTGAAAACACCGCCTGGCACGATCGTAAGATGATGTTGTCGGCGGAGAAAGCGCGGATTGCGCAGCGGGTGGCCAGCCAGATCCCGGATGGTGCCACGCTGTTTATTGATATCGGCACCACGCCAGAAGCGGTGGCGCATGCGCTGCTGAACCATAACGATCTGCGGGTGGTGACCAACAACCTGAACGTGGCGATGCTGCTGATGGGGAAACCCGATTTTCGGGTCATCATCGCCGGTGGCGAAGTGCGTACCCGTGACGGGGCGGTAATGGGAGAAGCCACGCTCGACTTCATCTCTCAGTTCCGCCTTGATTATGGCATTCTCGGCATCAGCGGAATCGATATGGATGGCTCACTGCTGGAGTTCGACTATCACGAAGTGCGTACCAAGCGCGCCATCATTGAAAACTCACGCTGCGTGATGCTGGTTGCGGACCACTCTAAATTTGGCCGTAACGCGATGGTTAACCTCGGCAACATGAACCTGCTGGATCATCTCTACACCGATAAAATGCCGCCAGCCAGCGTGATGAAGGTGATTGAGCAGCATGAGGTCCACCTCGAACTCTGCTGATTTCCGCCCTCGCCAGCTGCCCGGCTGGCGTTTTTGTTTGATTGCTGTCGCTTTTTTCCCCACTCCCGTCTTTACTTAACACGTCGCTGGCACCTGTTGCCAGCCCGTGCGCTTGCTCGTTTTGCTTCACCTCATTGCGTAACAGAAGGGAGTGATATGCCGCAGCAAAAATTCAATAAAGCCCGTTTCAACGCCGCACTAACCCGTCAATGGCAACACTTAGGTCTCACCTCCGCACAACAGATGACCACGCACCAGTGGTGGCAGGCGATTAGCGCTGCGCTGGCGGAATTACTGGCTGCGCAACCGGCTCCCCGCGTCTCTGAGCGGCAGCGCCACGTCAATTATCTGTCGATGGAGTTTCTGATCGGTCGCCTGACCGGCAATAACCTGCTCAATCTTGGCTGGTATGACGACGTAAAAGCGCTGCTGGCTGAGCAGCAAATCGATCTAACTGAACTGCTGGAGCAGGAGGTTGATCCGGCGCTCGGCAACGGCGGGCTGGGTCGACTGGCGGCCTGCTACATGGACTCCATGGCCACCGTCGGTCAGTCGGCCACCGGCCACGGGCTCAACTATCAGTACGGCCTGTTTCGCCAGTCGTTCGATCAGGGACAGCAGATTGAAGCGCCGGATGACTGGCAGCGCGAACGCTATCCGTGGTTCCGCCACAATGCGGCACTGGATGTTGAGGTGGCGATGGGCGGCAGCGTGGAGAAACTGGAGCAGGGCGGCGTACGCTGGCAGCCCGATTTTTATCTGCGCGGCGAGGCGTGGGATCTGCCGGTTACCGGCTACCGCAATGGCACCACGCTGCCGCTGCGTTTGTGGCAGGCGACCAGCGCCCATCCTTTCGATCTGACCCGCTTTAACGACGGTCAGTTTTTGCAGGCGGAGCAGCCCGGCATTGATGCGGCAAAACTGACGAAGGTGCTGTATCCCAACGACAACCATCAGGCGGGCAAACGCCTGCGCCTGATGCAGCAATATTTCCAGTGCGCCTGTGCGGTGGCCAATATTCTGCGCCGTCACCATCTGGCGGGGCGCAGCATTCATAGTCTGCCCGATTTCGAAGTGATTCAGCTTAATGATACCCATCCGACCATCGCCATCCCGGAAATGCTGCGGCGGTTGCTGGACGAGCATCAACTGAGCTGGGATCAGGCCTGGCATATCACCAGCCGGTTATTCGCCTACACCAACCACACGCTGATGCCCGAAGCCCTGGAGCGCTGGGATGAAAAACTGATGCGCAGCCTGCTACCGCGTCACATGCTGATCATCAAAGAGATCAATCAGCGCCTGAAAAAGCAGGTGAAGCAGCGCTGGCCGGATGATAAAGCGCTATGGCACAAGCTGGCGGTGGTGGCGGACGGTGAGGTGCGCATGGCGAACCTTTGCGTGGTCAGCGGTTTCGCGGTAAACGGCGTGGCGGCGTTGCATTCCAGCCTGGTGGTGACCGATCTGTTTCCGGAGTATTACCAGCTGTGGCCGCAGAAATTCCATAACGTCACCAACGGCATTACGCCGCGCCGCTGGTTAAAACAGTGTAACCCGGCGCTGGCGTCCCTGATTGATGACACGCTGAAGGTGGAGTGGGTCAATAACCTTGATGCGCTCAAAGGGCTGGAAGCCTATGTCGACGATCCTGCGTTTTGTCAGCGTTACCGCAGCATCAAGCAGCAGAATAAAGCGCGGCTGACCGACTACATCGCACGGCACACCGGCATTATCGTCAACCCGGATGCGATGTTCGACGTGCAGATCAAGCGGTTACATGAGTACAAACGCCAGCATCTCAGCCTGCTACATATCCTGCACTGCTATCAGACCCTGCTTGATAACCCGGACGATGCCCGCTTTATTCCGCGCGTCTTCCTGTTTGGCGCCAAGGCGGCTCCCGGCTATCACCTCGCGAAAAATATTATTTACGCTATCAATAAAGTGGCGGAAGTGGTCAACAACGACCCGCGGGTCGGCGACAAGCTCAAAGTGGTGTTCATTCCCGACTACCGGATCACCGTGGCGGAGATGATGATCCCGGCCGCGGACTTATCTGAGCAGATTTCCACCGCCGGTTATGAAGCGTCCGGCACCGGCAATATGAAGCTGGCGCTGAACGGCGCGCTGACCATCGGCACGCTGGACGGGGCTAATGTCGAAATCGCTGAACAGGTCGGCGAGGAGAATATCTTTATCTTCGGTCATCGCGTTGATGAGGTGAAAGCGCTGAAAGCCGCCGGGTATAACCCGAAAAAAGTGCGCAAGCAGAACAAGGGGCTCGACGCGCTACTCAAATCACTGGAGAAGGGCAAATTCAGCGGCGGGGACAAACAGGCGTTTGACCTGATGCT
Organism: Pantoea brenneri; assembly: GCA_002095305.1. Taxonomy (GTDB): domain Bacteria; phylum Pseudomonadota; class Gammaproteobacteria; order Enterobacterales; family Enterobacteriaceae; genus Pantoea; species Pantoea brenneri. Next base: position 47,051 of record MIEI01000010.1, on the reverse strand, counting down.
GGCGAGCCTGACCAAAAACGGCGACCCGTGGCTGGTACTGGCAGATTTTCAGGCCTACATCGAGGCACAGCAACGCGTGGAAGCGCTGTGGCGCGATCCGCTAAGCTGGACCCGCGCCGCCATCCTCAACACCGCGCGAACCGGCATATTCAGCTCGGATCGCGCGATTGGTGATTATCAGCAACGTATCTGGCAGGCAGCACGCTAAGGAGCAGCATGAAACAGAACTCACTTGATCAGGCCGCCCGTGCGGCCGGTATTTCACTGGATTACATTAACGTTAACGGCGAGAAAGAGGCGATCAGCGACGACACCAAACGCGCGTTGCTGGCGGTGATGGGCGATCCTCATGATGCAAAGAAGTCACCCTTACCGCCGGTCGCGGTCTTCAGCGGCAGCGGTAAACGTCAGCTCACGCCGCAGGGCAGCGGTGTTTATCACTGGCAGCTCCAGACCGAGAAGGGCAAGCAGCTCAGCGGTGAACTGACGGCCGGCGAATCCTTTACGTTGCCAGGTCCGCTGGCGCAGGGCTATCACCAGCTGACGCTGAGTAAGGGAAAAAAGCAGTGGCAGACCCGCATCATTGTCACGCCGCGCCGCTGCTATCTGCCGCCGGCGCTGGAAGCGGGCGAGAAGCGCTGGGGCGCACTGGTACAGCTCTATACGGTTCGTTCGGCGCAGAACTGGGGCATCGGTGACTTCGGCGATCTGCAGACGCTGCTGGAGCAGCTGGCGGCCCGCGGCGGCGATTTCGTCGGGCTTAATCCGCTGCATGCGCTCTATCCGGCCAGCGCCGATTTTGCCAGCCCCTACAGTCCGTCGTCGCGTCGCTGGCTGAATATTATCTATATCGACGTGGGTCAGGTGGTCGACTTCCAGCAGAGCCCGGCGGCGCAGAAGTGGTGGAAAAGCGCTAAAACGCAGCGGGCGCTGAGCAAAGCGCGTGAGGCGGAGCTGGTCGATTATGAAGCGGTGATGGCGCTTAAGCTGGCCGCGCTGCGCCTCGCCTGGGCACACTTCCAGGCGCGGGATGCAGAGAGCGAAGATAAACAGTCGTGGGCTGCCTTTGTCCGTGAGGGCGGAGACAGCCTGCGCTATCAGGCGGCCTATGATGGCATACAGCTTGAGCGGCGGGCGGGCAATGCGCAGCACTGGGGCTGGCCCGCGTGGCCGCAAGGCTGGCGTAACAGCCAGTTGCCGGAGGTGCAGCACTGGTGCGAGCAGCACCAAGAGGAAATTGCCTTCTGGCAGTGGTTGCAGTGGCTGGCACAGCAGCAGTTCTCCCGCTGCTGGTCGCGCAGCCAGGCGCTGGGGATGAGCGTGGGTCTTTATCGCGATCTGGCGGTCGGCGTGGCGGAAGGCAGTGCTGAAACCTGGCACGATCCGGAGCTGTATCGTCTGCAGGCGTCGATTGGCGCGCCGCCCGATCGCCTCGGTCCGCTGGGTCAGTACTGGGGCCTGCCGCCGATGGATCCGCACGTGATGCAGGCGCGAGGTTATCAGCCGTTTATCGACATGCTGCGCGCCAATATGCGCGATTGCGGCGCGTTACGAATCGACCATGTGATGTCGCTGCTGCGCCTCTGGTGGGTGCCGGCCGGGGAAACGGCCGATAAAGGTGCCTACGTGGCTATCCGGTTGATGATCTGCTCGGCATTCTGGCGCTGGAGAGCCACCGGCTGCGCTGCATGGTGATCGGGGAGGATCTTGGCACCGTACCGAAAGAGATCGTCAGCCTGCTGCGTAAAAGCGGGGTGTTTTCATGGAAGGTGCTGTGGTTCGAGCAGGAGAAAAACGGCAGCTATCGCGCTCCCGCAGCCTACCCGCGCCAGTCAATAGCCAGCGCCAGTACCCATGATTTGCCAACGCTGACCGGGTTCTGGGAGCAGGGCGATCTGTCTCTGGGCGAGAAGATTGGCCTCTATCCGGGTGATGCGGTTAAGGCGCTGCATCAGCAGCGGGCAGAACAGAAGCAGGCGCTGCTTGATGCGCTGCATCAGGCGGGAGCGCTACCGGCCCGCAGTCCGAAAAAAGCCGATAAGCTGGCGATGACGCCGACGCTGAACCGGGCGATACATCGCTTCCTGGCCGATACCGACAGCGCCCTGCTGGGCCTGCAGCCGGAGGACTGGCTCGGGATGACTACGCCGGTAAATGTGCCGGGCACGGTTGAGCAATACCCCAACTGGCGGCGGAAACTGAGTAAAACTCTGGAAGAGATGTTTGCTGACGAGGAAGTGAATAAGCTGCTTAACTCGGTCAGCCAGCAGCGTAAGCCTGGCTGAACAGATCAGCGCGACAGCCGGGCTGTCGCGCGTGATCATCAATAGAACGAGTGCTCACCGCGCTGGTGCTCGGTGATATCGCGTACGCCTTTCAGTTCCGGGAAGGCGGCCAGCAGCTCTTTCTCGATGCCATCTTTCAGGGTGACGTCGATCATTGAACAGCCATTACAGCCGCCGCCGAACTGCAGAATGGCGTAACCGTCATCGGTGATCTCCATCAGCGACACGCGACCGCCGTGGCCAGCCAGCTGTGGGTTGATCTGCGCCTGCAGCAGATACTCAACGCGCTCTACCATCGGCGCATCGTCAGAGACCTTACGCATTTTGGCGTTAGGCGCTTTCAGCGTCAGCTGCGAACCGAGGTTATCGGTGACGAAATCGATTTCAGCGTCTTCCAGATAGGGCGCGCTCAGTTCGTCAACGTAGGCGGAGAGCTTTTCGAACTTCAGCTCGGTATCCGTCGCTTCAACCGCATCGGGTGGGCAGTAAGAGACACCGCATTCGGCAGTTGGCGTACCCGGGTTAATCACGAATACGCGAATCTGGGTGCCATCTTCTTGTTTGGATAGCAGTTTGGAAAAATGCTCTTGGGCAGAATCAGTAATTCGGATCATGTCGATTGCTCAATAGTTGACTAATTTAGTTGGTTATAATACGCCCATCAATGACGCTCTACAAGGTACGGCACAGGCACCAGATCTGCACGCTGGCCGCTCCCTGCGCCAGTAACAGGCGACTGATTTCTTCTACCGTGCTGCCGGTGGTGACCACGTCATCCAGCAGGGCGATATGGCGTCCGTGCACCGCCATTTCAAGGCGGAAGGCACCGCGAAGGTTTCTGCGGCGCTGGCGGGCGTTCAACTGATGCTGTAACGCCCCCTGTCGCTGACGATGTAATCCCATCCCCCGCTCGCAACCCAGCCAGTGCGCCAGCGGCGCGGCCAGCAGATCGGTTTGATTGTAGCCGCGCTGCCAGCATCGTCGCGGGTGCAGCGGGACCGACAGTAGCAGGTCAGGGCGTGGCAGGTTGCCACGTCGGTAGCTATCCTGCCAGCTTAGCAAAAGCAGCCGCGCCAGCATCACCCTGAGTGCGGTAACGCGAGAAAATTTGAGCTGATTAACCCAGCGACTGAACGGCGGACGGTAGCTGTTTACGCAGATCAGCGCCTGCCACGGCGGCGGCTTCAGCAGACAGCGTCCGCAGGGCAGCCGCAGGTTACCGGCTGGCAATCCGCAGCGCGGGCAGAGCCGCGGCAGGGCGGGCAGCTGACGTAAACAGAGGCTGCACAGGCCGTGTTGCGCGATTCGCAACGGCAACCGGCATAGCCAACACAGGGCAGGCATTGATAGCATAGCGACCTCCTTATCACTTTCGGGATAGTAACTGATGACGTCGCTTTACTGGCACTCCTGTGGAACAGGGAATGTGGATCTTGTGCTACTGCACGGATGGGGACTGAATGCGGAAGTCTGGCAAAGCATTATTCCGCGGCTCAGCCCGCACTATCGCCTGCATCTGATCGATCTGCCTGGCTATGGCCGCAGCCAGGCGTTTGGCGCGCTGACGCTGGACGAAATGGCGCAGCAGTTACTGCCGATGCTGCCTCCGCAGGCGATCGTCGCAGGCTGGTCGCTGGGCGGTCTGGTGGCAACCCAGCTGGCGCTGACCGCGCCGCAACGGCTGCGTGCGCTGATTACCGTGGCATCCTCTCCCTGTTTTACCGCCAATGCAGAGTGGCCAGGTATTAAACCCGACACGCTGCAAAATTTTCAGCAGCTGCTCAGCAATGATTTTCAGCGCACGGTCGAGCGCTTTCTGGCGCTGCAAACCCTGGGAACAGAGACCGCCCGGGCCGATGCGCGCCGCCTGAAAGAGGTGGTGCTGTCGCAGCCAATGCCGTCGGTGGCGGTGCTGGATAGCGGACTGGATATTTTGCGGCAGGTCGATCTGCGCAGCGCGTTGCCGCAGATATCGCTGCCGTTCCTGCGGCTGTACGGCGCACTGGATGGTTTAGTGCCGCGCAGCATTGCTGCCCGCCTTGATCAGACGCTGCCCGCTTCGCCTTCGCGGGTGATAGACAAAGCCGCCCACGCGCCTTTTATTTCCCATCCGGAGGCGTTTTGTCAGCAGATTATGAATTTCATCAACGATTTGCCGACATAATTGCGCCGGTGACTGGCAAATTTTCCGGTAGCGGCAATACTTCTCTTCGTGAGCAAGGCCGCTGCATTTTTATGTGATTAGTCACGGAGGACTATGCCGTTCCATATAGCCTTACGCGTTTCGCGGCTGCTTACATCTCACAATGGACCATGAATGAGGGTAAACATAATGAAGGTTTTTAAATGGGTTGTGGCTTCAATGATGATGGGCGCGATTTCATTTTCTGCGATGGCGGCGAAAGAGGTCACCAAAGAAGAAGTTAAGAAGATGAACCTGCAGAAGATTGGTACGGTCAATACCACGGCGGAAACCACCTCGCCAATGGATGCGAAAAAAGTGCTGTCGCAGCTTGCTGATGAGAAAGGGGGCAAATATTACCTGGTCATCGCGGGCCGTGAGCACGGTAAATTCAGCGCCACGGCTGACGTCTATAAATAATTAGCGTAACCACATAAACTGCCAGGCATCCAGCCTCACCGGCTGGGTGCCATCAACCTTCCTGCCACTCACCACATCCTGCAAGGTATGCGCCACCGGCAACCGGGTCTCAACCGGACGCCCGCCGAGATTAAACACGCACAGCAGTCCGTCACCGCTTTCTGGCTGATGCCGCCGCATCACCAGCAGCGCATTTTCGCTGTCGTAGAGCGTCATCGGGTTATCGGGATGAAACGCCGGCTGACGACGACGCAGCTGAATCAGCTTACCCAGATGGGTATAGATTTGCTGGCGCAGCCAGTCACCTCCTGCCAGCGCTGCCTCAATCTCTTTTAAAGGGTACTTCTGACGATTAATTGCCCGGTTATGTCCTGCCGCCCGCACGCCATCATAGTGGTTGCGTGAGCCGAGAATGCTCTGGATGTAGATAGCCGGCACGCCGGGGAAGGCCAGCAAAATGGCATGCGCCAGTAAAAATCGCTGCAGGCGGGTCGCGTCATCATCGGTTTCGCGGTTTAACGCATCCAGGTAGGTGACGTTGATTTCATACGGGCTGGTGCTGCCGTCCGGGTTGTTTTTATAGGAGACCAGCGCGCCCTCCAGCGCCAGATCGCGCACCAGCGCCACAATCTCCACCTCGCTCAGAATGCCGCGCGCCGGATTCAGCCCGATACCGTCGTGCGACGCCAGGAAGTTGAAGAAGGTGGTGTCATTACTGCTGAGATCGAGGCTGCTGGCCCACTGCCGCAGTGCGCGCGCCGAGCCGGTGTGGATGCCGTGCAGCACCAGCGGTGGCAGTGAAAACTGGTAGACCATCTGCGCCTCATCATGGCCGTTGCCAGATAGCTGATGTTGTCCTGATGCGGCACATTGGTCTCGGTGATAATCACCGTGCCCGGCGCGACAATATCGGCGATGGCGCGGAACAGTTTCACCAGCTGATGGGTCTTTTCCAGATGAATGCAGCGGGTGCCGGGCGTTTTCCACATGTAGCCCACCGCATCCAGCCGCACATAATCCGCCCCGCGCTTCAGGTAGTCGAGCAGTACGTTGACCATGCGCAGCAGCACCATCGGATTGGCGAAGTTGAGGTCAATCTGATCGGCGCTAAAAGTGGTCCAGATAAAGCGGGTCTCGCCATCGGCCATCTGAAACGGCGTCAGCAGCGGTGAAGTGCGCGGGCGGGTTACCGCGCTGAGATCGGTGGCGGGCGGCATGCTGATAAAGAAGTCATCCCAGCCCGGGTCCTGCGCCAGAAAGTGTCTGAACCACGCGCTGTGCGACGACATATGGTTACAGACAAAATCAAACATCAGCCGGGTTTCCTGATGCAGCCGCGCCACATCCTGCCAGTCGCCACACAGCGGATCGACCTGATGATAATCAATCACCGAGAAGCCATCGTCAGACGACCAGGGGAAGAACGGCAGCAGGTGCACCAGCGGGAAAATAGATTGCAGGTGCTGCTGATAGAAACGGGAAAAGGTGCTGAGCGTCGGCTTATCGGCTTCGCGAAACTGATCGGCGTAGCTGATCAGCACCACGTCCTGCTCATCCCAGTGCGCTTTACGCGGCAGCTTGATGACATCGCGCGCTTGCGCAATATCCGCCAGCAGCTGAGTACGCATTGCCGCGGGAAAAGTGCCAGCATAAATCTTATCGATTAGATCGGTGATCGTTTCCATCGTGAGTTGGGTGCCACAGCAGGTGTTGTTTTTATGACAGGCGTCTTTCTAGCGTAGCGCTATGGCAGGGATTTTCCACTGAGGGAGTGAGATTGAAAGGGGGGCAAGCTGCGCCCCCCTGAAAAAGCTAGCGTTTCTTACCGAATGCGGCGGCCAGCGCATCGCCCATCGCGCTGTTACCGGCTGGCTGGCTGGCCGGACGAGGACGTCCTTTGCCACCGGCGGGCCGTTTGTCGTCGCGCGGCGCGGCGTTTTTCGCTCCACCACGGGCGTTGCCTTCACCGGGCTGCTCATCCAGACGCATCGTCAGGGCAATTCGCTTGCGCGGCAGGTCGACTTCCATCACCTTCACTTTGACGATATCGCCCGCCTTCACCACCTGGTGAGGATCGTCGACGAAGCGGTCGGAGAGTGACGAGATGTGTACCAGACCATCCTGATGCACTCCGATATCGACGAATGCGCCGAAGTTGGTGACGTTGGTTACCGCACCTTCCAGAATCATGCCCGGCGTCAGGTCATTCAGCGTTTCGACGCCTTCAGCAAACTGCGCGGTTTTGAATTCAGGACGCGGGTCGCGGCCCGGCTTCTCCAGCTCTTTCATGATGTCAGTTACGGTCGGTAAACCGAAACGCTCATCGGTGAAATCGTGGGCGCGCAGATTACGCAGGCTACCAGGGTTGCCCATCAGGTCGCTCAGCGCCTGTTCGGTGGCGGCCAGAATCCGCTCCACCACCGGATAGGCTTCCGGGTGGACGGTCGAGGCATCAAGCGGGTTGTCGCCATGATTGATGCGCAGGAAGCCGGCACACTGTTCAAAGGCTTTCGGGCCCAGACGGCTGACTTTCAGCAGCTGCTGGCGATTCTGGAACCGGCCGTTCTCATCACGCCAGCCGACAATATTCTGCGCCATCATTCGCGTCAGACCGGCAACGCGGGTCAGCAGGGGCACCGACGCGGTATTCAGATCCACACCGACGGCGTTCACACAGTCTTCCACCACCGCATCCAGTTTCTTCGCCAGCTGACTCTGACTGACGTCATGCTGGTACTGGCCGACACCGATCGATTTCGGGTCGATCTTCACCAGCTCCGCCAGCGGATCCTGCAGACGCCGCGCAATGGAGACTGCGCCGCGCAGCGAAACATCAAGATCCGGGAACTCCAGCGCCGCCAGTTCAGACGCCGAGTACACCGAGGCGCCGGCTTCGCTGACAATCACTTTCTGCGCCGTGACCTGCGGGAACTGCTGTTGCAGATCGAGGAAGAAACGCTCGGTTTCGCGCGACGCGGTACCGTTGCCAATCGCCACCAGCTCAACCTGATGTTTGATGCAGAGCGCGGCCACGGCAGCGGCCGCTTTCGCCGTCTGGCCGGTGTGTGGATAAACGGTATCGGTCGCCACCAGTTTGCCGGTCGCATCCACTACCGCCACTTTGACACCGGTACGCAGACCCGGATCGAGGCCCATGGTGGCGCGCATGCCAGCCGGTGCCGCCATCAGCAGATCGTGCAGGTTGCGGGCGAAAACGTTGATCGCTTCATCTTCAGCACGCTCGCGTACCGTGCCCATCAGCTCGGTTTCCAGATGCAGCATCACCTTGATGCGCCAGGTCCAGCTCACCACCGCTTTACGCCAGCTGTCCGCCGGGGCGTTATTCAGACGCAGGTTAAGGTGCTCGGCAATCAGCGTTTCGCCATGGCTTTCACGTGGTGCTTCATCGAACTGCGGATCGGCGTTGAGCGACAGCTGCAGTACGCCTTCATTACGGCCACGCAGCATCGCCAGCGCACGGTGTGACGGCACGCTGCTCAGCGCTTCATGGTGATCAAAATAGTCGCGGAACTTGGCACCCGCTTCTTCTTTACCTTCCACCACGCGCGAAACCAGATGGGCATTCTTCCACAGGTAGTTACGCACTTTCGCCAGCAGGGCGGCGTCTTCGGCGAAACGCTCCATCAGGATATAGCGGGCGCCATCCAGCGCGGCGCGCACGTCAGCCACGCCTTTATCGGCGTCGACGTAGCGTTCAGCCAGCTGTTCAGGCGAGTGGGACGGATCCTGCCATAAGGTGTCGGCCAGCGGTTCCAGACCGGCTTCAATCGCGATCTGACCACGGGTGCGGCGTTTCGGTTTATAGGGCAGGTAGAGATCTTCAAGCTCGGTCTTGCTGAGGGTGGTATTGATGGCGCGAGCAAGGTCGTCGGTGAGTTTACCTTGCTCGTCAATCGACTTCAGAATCGACTGACGGCGCTCTTCAAGTTCACGCAGATAGCTGAGGCGGGTTTCCAGCTGGCGCAGTTGGGTATCATCCAGCCCACCGGTGACCTCTTTACGATAACGTGCGATAAACGGCACGGTATTCCCTTCATCTAACAGGCGAACGGCGGCATCAACTTGCTCTGCCCGCGCCTGTAGCTCACTGGCAATTATCTGGCTCAGAACTTTCATCATCAGGACTGTCTTGCTTTCCGGGTTGAGAAATAGCGGACAGTTATACGGATTGATGGTTGAAATTGCCAGAGATGCGGCCGGCTTTCAGCGATATTCTGAATCACCCTTCCTGATAGCGGATTTCATTGACATACCACAGCGCCGGACCGGCTGGCGTCTCGACGGTAGCGGCATCACCAACCTCTTTTTTCAGCAACGCGCGTGCCATCGGCGAGTCAATGGAGATGTAATCTTTGCGGCCGAAAATCTCATCATAACCCACAATGCGAAAGCGCTTAACGTCACCGTCATCGTTTTCAATTTCGACCCAGGCACCAAAGAACACTTTGCCATCCTGCTGCGGCGAATAGTCTACGATGCGCAACTGTTCCAGACTTTTGGTCAGGTAACGTACGCGACGATCAATTTCACGCAGGCGCTTTTTGTTGTACTGATAATCGGCGTTTTCACTGCGATCGCCGAGGCTGGCAGCCCAGGTGACTTTTTTGGTCACTTCCGGTCGCTCTTCACGCCACAGGTAGTCGAGTTCTGCTTTCAGCTTATCGAAGCCTTCGCGGGTAATCAGTCGGGTTTTCATGCTGCATTGGCCAGAAAGAATCAAAGAGCGTCAGTGTAAGGCAAAGGGGGCGTGGCAAAAAAGAGTCGGGGAACGGGTTTTTAAAGTCTAAAAACCCACGTTGACTTCCCCGGCGGCGAAAAGGGTGGCTGCAAAAACGTGTTCTGAAGCCGATAGTGACTGAAGCCAATAAAGCAGAGGGTAAAAATTATTTTCCGGCGTGGGTCGCCGTGGTCGTCGAGGTGCTGCCGTGTCCGTCACCGCCGCCACCGGCGGTAGCCAGTGCGACACCGAGCAGGGCGGCAACCGCGCCGACGCCGATGGCATTAGAGTTCCCTTGTGCAGTGGTGGTCGCCTGAGCGCCCGCCGCTTCACCTGTAGCGATAGCTGCGTAAGTTGGGCTGACGCTGCCAAATGCCAGCGCGCTCAGCAGTAAAATTGTTTTTTTCATTGTGTTATCCCCGTTGAGACGTCAATTGATGCCAGAGCAGTCTGGTTGAAATTTTCCGGGGCGAAAAGTTGGCTTTACTGATTGATTTAATGAACTTTATTTTTAACTGGCCTTGCTAAAGGCGTCGGTCAAAATAATCCGAGAGAAGTCTGGCGGGAATAAACGGTTTGCTGGAATTTTATGCTGCGAAAGCGGCAATGCTGTAGATTATCTAGAGCTAATCAACAATGATGGCTGATGTTTAAGTCAAATTCTCTGTTAACCTGCTGAATTTGCTGGCTGAATAAAAACTGGCGCGTTTCTGACGCCAGCGATGAAGAGAAATCAGAGCGATATTTCGGAATTGCCGTAATTCTGTTATTCAGGCTGAAAAGCGGTTATATCCCGGTGCTGATGCGGTTAAATTAAATATAAGCTGCTGTTTAATATGCTTTGTAACAATTTCGGCTAGAATATAAACCATTAATGACTGTCACTATAAGGCATCTTTTTTTAACAATGTTGGCTCAGGCAATAGCGCCTTTGGGAGTTGAAAATGCAAGAGAACTACAAAATTCTGGTCGTCGATGATGATATGCGTCTGCGTGCACTGCTTGAACGCTATCTCACCGAGCAGGGCTTTCAGGTGCGCAGTGTTGCTAACGCCGAGCAGATGGACCGTTTGTTAACCCGTGAATCTTTTCATCTGATGGTGCTCGACCTGATGTTACCTGGCGAAGATGGCCTGTCGATCTGTCGCCGTCTGCGCAGCCAGAGCAACCCGATGCCAATCATTATGGTGACCGCCAAGGGCGAAGAAGTGGATCGCATCGTCGGGCTGGAAATCGGCGCGGATGACTACATCCCGAAACCGTTTAACCCGCGTGAACTGCTGGCCCGTATCCGGGCGGTGCTGCGTCGTCAGGCCAATGAACTGCCGGGCGCGCCTTCACAGGAAGAGGCGGTCATCGCCTTTGGTAAGTTCAAGCTCAACCTCGGTACCCGTGAGATGTTCCGCGAAGATGAGCCAATGCCACTCACCAGCGGCGAGTTCGCGGTGCTGAAAGCGCTGGTCAGCCATCCACGTGAGCCGCTGTCGCGCGATAAGCTGATGAACCTGGCACGTGGCCGCGAATACAGCGCCATGGAACGCTCGATCGACGTACAGATCTCCCGCCTGCGTCGTATGGTGGAAGAGGACCCGGCGCATCCGCGTTATATCCAGACCGTCTGGGGCCTGGGCTACGTCTTTGTACCGGACGGCAGTAAAGCATGAGGCGACTGCGCTTCTCGCCACGCAGTTCGTTTGCCCGCACCTTGCTGTTGATCGTTACCCTGCTGTTTGTCAGCCTGGTAACGACCTACCTGGTGGTGCTGAACTTCGCCATTCTTCCCAGTCTGCAACAGTTCAATAAGGTGCTGGCCTACGAAGTGCGTATGCTGATGACCGACCGGTTGCAGCTGGAAGATGGCACGCAGCTGGAAGTGCCACCGGCGTTTCGCCGGGAAATCTACCGCGAACTGGGGATCTCGCTCTATACCAATGCAGCAGCAGAAGAGAGCGGATTGCGATGGGCGCAGCACTATGAATTCCTGAGCGAGCAGATGGGCCAGCAGCTTGGCGGTCCTACCGACGTGCGGGTTGAGGTTAATAAGAACTCCCCGGTAGTGTGGCTGAAAACCTGGTTGTCACCTGACATCTGGGTGCGGGTGCCGCTGACCGAAATCCATCAGGGCGATTTTTCGCCGCTGTTCCGCTACACCCTGGCGATTATGCTGCTGGCGATCGGCGGCGCCTGGCTGTTTATTCGCATTCAGAACCGACCGCTGGTCGATCTGGAGCATGCCGCCTTGCAGGTCGGACGCGGCATTATTCCGCCGCCGCTGCGCGAATATGGTGCCTCGGAGGTGCGTTCGGTCACCCGTGCCTTTAACCAGATGGCGGCAGGCGTGAAGCAACTGGCCGACGATCGCACCCTGCTGATGGCGGGCGTCAGCATGATTTGCGTACTCCGCTGACCCGCATCCGTCTCGCCACCGAGATGATGAGCGAGCAGGATGGCTATCTGGCAGAGTCGATTAATAAAGATATCGAAGAGTGCAACGCCATCATCGAGCAGTTCATCGACTATCTGCGTACCGGTCAGGAGATGCAGACCGAGCGCGCCGATCTCAACAGCGTGCTGGGCGAGGTGGTGGCCGCTGAGAGCGGATATGAACGTGAGATTGAAAATGCGGTGATGCCGGAAGAGCTGATGCTGGATATCAATCCGCTGTCGATCAAACGCGCGCTGGCGAATCTGGTGGTTAACGCGGCGCGGTACGGTAATGGCTGGATCAAGGTCAGTAGCGGACGGGAACTGCATCGCGCCTGGTTTCAGGTGGAAGATGATGGTCCGGGCATCAAGCCGGATCAGCTGGCGCATCTGTTCCAGCCGTTTGTGCGCGGTGATAGCGCCCGCAGCACCAGCGGTACCGGGCTGGGGCTGGCGATTGTGCAGCGTATTATCGATGCGCATCAGGGATCGCTGGAGATTGGTGAGAGTGAACGCGGCGGGTTACGGATCCGTGCCTGGCTGCCGTTAGTTGAAACTCTGGCGCTGAGCCACAACAACAGCAGCAACAGCGTTTCAGGCTAAAAAAACCGGCGCGGGCAGGGTGCCGCGCCGGTTTTTTTTAGCGTTGCGGACCGGCTTTGACCAGCGCCGCACCGGCTTCGTTATCGGTATATTTGGCGAAGTTATCAATAAACCGCTGCGCCAGACCCTCGGCTGCTGCGGTCCACTGCTCCTCGCTTTCCCAGCTGCGACGCGGATCGAGCGTATCGGCATTCAGCTCACCCAGACTCACCGGCATCTGCAGATTAAAAATCGGCAGCGTTTCTGTCGGTGCATCATCCAGTTCACCGGCCAGAATCGCGTTGATGATGGCGCGGGTGTTCTTCAGAGAGATACGTTTGCCGCTGCCGTTCCAGCCGGTGTTAACCAGATAAGCCTGCGCCCCGGCCGCTTCCATCCGCTTCACCAGCACTTCGGCGTACTGCGTCGGATGCAGCGTCAGGAACGCCGCGCCGAAGCAGGCAGAGAAGGTCGGCGTCGGCTCAGTCACACCGCGCTCGGTACCGGCCAGCTTGGCGGTAAAGCCCGACAGGAAATGATACTGAGTCTGCTCAGGGGTCAGGCGGGAGACCGGTGGCAGCACGCCAAAGGCATCGGCGGTCAGGAAGATCACCTTCTTCGCGTGGCCCGCTTTGGAGACCGGCCGCACGATGTTGTCGATATGGTCGATCGGGTAAGAGACGCGGGTATTTTCGGTTTTACTGCCGTCGGCGTAATCGACGCTGCCATCTTCGCGCACCACCACATTCTCCAGCAGCGCATTGCGGCGAATCGCATGGTAGATCTCCGGCTCGGCCTGCTCAGAGAGGTTGATGGTTTTGGCGTAGCAGCCACCCTCGAAGTTAAACACCCCGTCGTCATCCCAGCCGTGCTCATCATCGCCAATCAGCTGACGCTGTGGATCGGTGGAGAGCGTGGTTTTGCCGGTGCCGGACAGGCCAAAGAACACCGCAACGTCGCCCGCTTTGCCGACGTTGGCGGAACAGTGCATAGAAGCAATGCCTTTCAGCGGCAGCAGGTAGTTCATCACCGCGAACAGCCCTTTTTTCATCTCGCCGCCGTACCAGGTTCCGCCGATCAACTGCATCCGCTCGGTCAGGTTGAAGGCAACGAAATTCTCTGAATGCAGCCCCTGCGCCTGCCAGTCCGGGTTGGTGCATTTCGCGCCGTTCATCACCACGAAGTCGGGGGTAAAGCTGGCCAGCTCCGCCTCATCCGGCTGGATAAACATGTTTTTCACGAAGTGCGCCTGCCAGGCCACCTCGGTGACGAAGCGTACGCTCAGGCGGGAGTCGGCATTGGCCCCGCAGAAGGCATCCACCACAAACAGGCGCTTGCCGGAAAGCTGCCGGGTAACGCACGCTTTCAGCGCGTTCCAGGTCTCCTGCGACAGCGGCTGATTATCGTTTTTGCCGGTGCCCTGATCGTTCCACCACAGGGTATCGCGCGTGGTGTCGTCACGCACAATGTACTTATCCTTTGGCGATCGCCCGGTAAAAATCCCGGTATCCACGGCAATCGCGCCGCTCTGCGTCAGGGTGCCACGTGCAAAACCATCGAGGTCCGGGCGTGTCTCTTCCTGAAACAGCGTGTCGTAATCAGGGTTGTAGACCACTTCCGTGGTATCCACGATGCCCAAAGCGGCAAGGTCTTGCGAGGTCAGGCCGTTAACGCGCATTTTACTGCTCCTTAAATCGGTGTCTGTTCTGCAAAGCAGAGATAGGTTGGGATCGTGCCGCCCGGCACCCTTCATTGAGGGTTAACAGCCCGTCGCCAGCTTGCCGCATCCGAAAAGCAGGCCGGTTCAGGCATCTGCCTCTGGATTATGGGCGGCTGCACGATCGCGCGCAGTTTACTCCTCTGCGTTTCGGGAAAAAGTCTGGTGATCTAAAAATGCGACTCAGGGCGCGTTAAGACTATGTTTCGAACGTTTTGAAGATGTTATGAAAGTAAAAAAAGATAATTTCTCAAGAAAATTATGGGGATAGGCGGAGCGGGGCGGGAAAGGGCGGCTAAAGCCGCCCGATAAATCAGTGCAGACGGTCGTTGTTTTCCAGCGAATGGCTACGGATGCCGGCAATATCGACAGCATCAAACACGTAGTTTGAGCCGCAGTAATCACAGTGCATGTCGATTTTGCCATCTTCCGCGATGATCTCATCGACCTCTTCCTGCGGCAGCGTTTTCAGGACTTCGCCACAGCGCTCACGCGAGCAGGTGCATTTGTAGATCACCGGCTGCGGATCGTAGAGGGTCGCTTCTTCCTGATGGTAGAGACGCCACAGTACCTCATTGGCCGGCAGATCGATCAGCTCGTCGGTTTTGATGGTTTCGGTCAGCGTTGCCAGATGGTCGAACGCTTCTTTCTCCGTCTCCTGCGCTGGCATAACCTGCAGCAGGATACCGGCTGCGCCTTTCTCGCTGGTGCGGATAAACAGCCGCGTCGGCAGCTGCTCTGAGCGCATGAAGTAATCTTCCAGGCATTCGGCCAGCGTCTCGCCTTCCAGCCCGACCACGCCCTGATAGCGTTCACCTTTCTCCGGAGAGATGGTGATCACCAGATAGCCGTTGCCGACCATGCTTTTCAGCGTGCTGTCGGCCGGAATGTCGCCTTTAATCCGCGCCACGCCGCGCAGCTCCTGATTGTTGTTGCCGTTAATTACCGCCAGCGACAACGGACCGTCACCCTGCAGCTGCACGGTGATTTCGCCGTCAAACTTCAGCGTGGCGGTCAGCAGGCTGGTTGCCACCAGCATCTCACCCAGCAGGGTATTCACCGCGGCCGGATAGTCGTGGTTCTTCACGGTTTCGCGCCAGGTGTTAGAGACGTTCACCAGCTCGCCACGTACCGCGGCATTTTCAAACAGATAACGGTGCAGTTGATCCTGGACTGACATATTTTTTTCTCTCGTTGGGGCGGGGCGGTGACGCGTCAGTTAAGACGGCGCTACTCATCGCCCGATAATTTAAACTTCATCAAATCGCGACGCTCTTTCTTATCAGGTCGCCGATCGGGATGTGGCATCGTCAGGGCATTCATCTTGCGCGCCTGCGCCACTTTCTCGCGTTTTTCGATGCTGGCATCCGTTTCCCGATAGAGCTGCTGGGCTTCACTGGCCGGGCGGCGTTGATTACTGATTTCCACCACCACCACCGTCCGTTCATCGTTGCCCTGGCGGAGTGTCAGCTCTGCATTCAGCTCCACCAGCTTGCCGGGTTTGCTGCGCTGACCGTTGTAATGCACCTTGCCGCCTTCAATCATCTCGCGCGCCAGCGCACGGGTTTTATAAAAGCGGGCTGCCCACAGCCACTTATCGAGGCGCACGCCTTCGCTGCTTTTCTCTTTCATTGCTGCTCCTGACTCAGATCAGCGTCTGGTAATCGCTCACCGCGACGTGACGCTCGAAGATTTGCTCAGGACGGCCCGAATCGGGATTACTTACGCCTAAGCACCAGCCGATGCCGGCTAACTTCGCCGCATCCAGAATCACTTCGCTGTCATCGATAAACAGCGTACGCCGTGCGCAATAGCCGGTGTGCTGTTGTACCGCCTGCCATAAACGTTGGTCTTCTTTCGGATACCCAAAGGTATGGGTAGAAAGTAATAAATCAAGGTGTGGCGCTAAACCTGTCTGCGCCAGTTTGACGTCCAGATTGTAAGGATGCGCATTGGTGAGCAGAATGGTGCGCTTGCCTGCGCGTCGCAGTGCCTGCAGAAACGGCAGCGTATCGGCACGAAGCGCCACGCGGCTGCGCAGTTCCCAGGTCATGGTGCGGATATCCAGCGCCAGTGCCTGCGCCCAGTAATCCAGACAATACCAGTTTAGCGTATGAGCTACGGCCTGATACTTTTCCGCGATGATCTGTTCCGCCTCATCCGGCGTGATGCCGCGTTGCTGGCTGAGGATGGCAGGCACATGCTCCAGCCAGAAGTGACGGTCAAACGACAAATCCAGCAGCGTGCCGTCCATATCCAGCAGTACGGTATCAATCTCAGACCAGTCGACGATCATGGTGTCTCACCCTGTAAAAAACCGGGCGACAGGGTAGCACAGAAGGGCAGGGCTCAGAATAACGAGCGCACACCCTGCAAAGTGCCGAGGTTATGGTTGAAGCACTTGTCGTAATAGTGCTGGATATCGGTCATCCGCTGACGATTACGGTGCATGCGGCGCAGCGCCAGCAGACCGTTGATCACTGCGCAGGTAACCAGCACCAGCAGCAGCAGGGCGGTGCCGAGATAACGCCACTGCGCCATCGCATCCGGCTCATTATGCAGCGCGATGTGGCGGGTGCCGTTGGCATCGGTCGACAGGCTGGTGATAATGCCGCTGGCGCTGAACGGCGTGTGCAGCAGCATAGTGGACATACGCTGCAGCTCGCGCCACTGAGACGGCGGATCGAGGTCAAACAGGGAAACGCTCGGCTGAGGCTGATTCACCAGCTGGCGACCCTCATCGCTGACAATCAGGAAACCGCCTGGCGGTGGGCTGTTAAGGTTTTCCGCCGCGCGCCGGGTTTCACGAAAGAAGAAGGTCGAGGTGGCGGTATTCACCAGGTTTTCCAGCGCCTCGGCACTGACCGGACGCAGCAGCACATTCATACCGTTCAGCTGACCCGAGTCGGCCCGGCGCACCAGCGCTTCCCAGTCTTTCGCGTTGCCTAAATTGACCAGTGCGTTCTTTAACCGCACGCAATCCTGCGGCTGATTACACAAATCCTGCGTCTTCATCACCAGATCGGAGAAGTCATCCAGCAGGATCATGCCGGATTTCTGAATCGCGGAGGCCAGCTGCGGGTTCAGTTTCGGATCGGTGTTGGTTTCCGGGTGCAGCTGCCGTGTCGTGGTCTCCAGCAGGGCGGCGGCCTTGTCGATGATGTCCGACTGCGGCTGCGGCAGAGGCGTCGCGTTATTCCAGTAGACCGCCGAGCAGTCGAACGGCATAAAGGCGTAATTACGGTTGCTCTGATAATTGTCAGGCACCGAACACATGCCGGTGCCGGTGACCTTGAGGCTATCACCGATATTCAGCGGCACGCTGCTGAGCTTATCAACGCTGCTCACTTCCAGACTGTCGGTGCCTTTAGCCCAGGCCAGGCTGAGTTTGATCGGCATGCTGAGCGGGATCCAGGTCACCAGCAGGGCCAGCACCGCCAGCGAACCACAGGCCAGCACCACGTTTTTACGCCAGCGCTGGATGGGAAAGTTTTTCACTTCATCCTGCAGCGAAAGGAACCGGCCCTGACGCACCACCTGACGGTTCAGGTAGATTTCCACATCGGTAACCTGACCGAGATCGTGCGCCACATAAGGTTGCCAGTGCGGCGGATAGGCGAGGTCGATAATCCCCAGCGTGATGTTGCTCTGTTCCTGATTAGACTCGCTGAACAGGCCCCAGCGCTTCGGCGCGCCGCGCAGACAGTGAATATCACGCAGGCCGCGTTCACCAGGAACCCGATAGAGCAGCCACAGGCTGGCGGCGATCATCGCTGCGCCAGCCAGCACCAGCCAGATCATCAGGGTGGCCGGCACCAGCAGGCTGAAGAAGAATAACAACAGGGCGAGCGAGATAATGACCGCTTCACGGGTGCCATCCGGACGCGACAGACGATACTCTTCCGGCGTCTCTTTACGCACCTTAAGCAGCTCAACGCTCTCGGTTTCCGCTTTGCGGATCGACGCATTGGTTGAGACCGGACGCATCAGCGTCGGCAGGGTTTGTTGATCAACAGCGTAATCGACCAGCGAATGACCGTTTAGGGAGATTACCAGCGGGATCGATTGGGTTCGGATCAGTTCAACGTAGTTTTCATCGGTGATGTACTGCTCCCACAGCGGCGGCAGATGAACTTCGACTTCATCGAGGTAGTAGCGCCATTTATGGGGATCGTCGGTCGACAGGCCGTAGCGGGTAATCGCACGGGTGACCGGATAGACGTTATTACTTTGTGCGGTCAGGGTCAGACGTTCAGGCGCGGCGCGTTTGCCCGTTGTAACGGTAGTGCGCGGCTGCTTTTCCAGCGCAGCGACATACTTATCGACCGCCTTACGCTCCTGATCAGACAGTTTGCGGCAGGGCGGACTGATAAATGGCAGTGGTTTCGCCAACGGCGGACGATGCCGCATAGCGTACCAAAACCCAATGCCTGCCAGAATTGAACAGGTTAGCACTATGGCCAATATCGTAAAGATTGTGCTCATACTCTGCTCAACTCAGCCAAAATGCTGTCTTCACTTTAAACTTACGCTCCCGGATACGCCCATTATTTAAGACAAATTATGGGGGGTTAAACAACTCTGACGAGTCAAGCATACAAAAAAATAGTACTGAAAATCATTAAATTAGCATTTGTTAAACCCTGCCTTGCCCGAATGGTAACCGTCTCAGACTGAATTAAATATCGGTATTATCTGAAACTGATCGGGGTGTATTGACTAATGCAAATTTTTTCATACTGATAACCACAAGGGGGTAGTGGCTAACCGTAAACGGCGTAACGACAACCTCATGGTCTGACTGTCGCACAATTGTCTGCGGTTAGGTATGCTAATTCGTTCCTGAGAGCCGGCGCAGTAAAGTTTGAGGCTGATATGAAAAACCCGTTAAAAAAACCTGACATCCTCAATGTAACAGCCGTGGCGCGTTCACGATTGTTTACCATCGAAGCGGTCGATCTGGCCTTTAGCAATGGTGCGCGGCGCGTTTATGAGCGGATGAAACCCTCAGAACGTGAGGCGGTCATGATTGTGCCGATCATTGATGACCATCTTATTCTGATTCAGGAATATGCCGTGGGGCTGGAAAGCTATGAACTGGGCTTTCCCAAAGGGCTGATCGATGCCGGTGAGTCAGTTAATCAGGCTGCCGACCGCGAACTTAAAGAAGAAGTGGGCTTTGGCGCAGGTCAGCTGACCCCGCTGGGCAAGCTGACGATGGCACCCTCCTACTTTTCCAGCAAAATGAACATCGTGATTGCTGAAGGGCTGTATGCCGAAAAGCTGGAAGGGGATGAACCAGAACCGCTGATCGTGCATCGCTGGCCGCTGAGCGACATGTTGTCACTGTTACAGGAGCCTGATTTCCGTGAGGCGCGTAACGTCAGTGCACTGTTTATGGCGCGCGAATGGCTGGTGAAGCAGGGGCGTCTGGGTTACTGAGTCAGACCTACTGAGTAAAAACGTTCTGCATAAAAAAAGGCCGACATCTGTCGGCCTTTTGTGATCTGCGTTGCACATCAGAACAGTTCGTGGCTCTGGCCATTATCCATAATGGTGGTGCCGACATCATGTACCGAATATTCGGTTGGCTGAGTCCCTTCGATGAAGTATTCCTGACGGGTGTTGCCACCGCCGTTCGCCAGCTTGCCGGTACTGCGATCGATGGTCACCGTGACAATGCCTTCTGGCGGCGTTAACGGCTGCACCGGCACGCCATCCAGCGCACTCTTCATAAATTCATCCCATGCTGGCTGCGCGCTCTTCGCACCGCCTTCATAGCCTGAAATCTGATCGGGGATCGCGCCTGACAGCGTGCTGCGGCCCAGATTGCGGCGGGCATCGTCAAAGCCAATCCACACTGAGGTCACCACGCCCGGACCGTAACCGGAGAACCAGGCATCTTTCGAGCTGTTGGTGGTACCGGTTTTACCGCCGATGTCATTACGCTTGAGATCACGACCGGCGCGCCAGCCGGTACCCATCCAGCCTGGCTCGCCGAAGATATTCGAGTTCAGCGCGCTCTTGATCAGGAAGGTCAGCGGCGTGTTGATCACGTGCGGCGCATAGTTGCCCTGCTCAGGCGGGGTGGGCACCTGCTCCAGTTCGGGCTGTGGCACCGCCTGATTCTGGTTTTTATCGGATGCCGCCACGTTTTCAACGCTCTCTTCGTTCAGTGCCAGCGCTTTTTTGGTATCGCCGTAGATCACCGGCAGATTGCACTGCGGACAGGCAATTTTCGGTTTCTCTTCAAACACTACGCCGCCCTGTTCATTCTCGATGCGGGTGATGAAGTAAGGGTCGACCAGGAATCCGCCGTTAGCCATCACTGAGTAGCCGCGAACCACCTGTAACGGCGTAAACGAGGCCGCACCCAGCGCCAGCGACTCGGTATGCACGATGTTTTGCGCCGGGAAGCCGAAACGCTGCAGATACTCTGCGGCATAATCGACGCCCATTGCCCGCATCGCACGTACCATCACCACGTTCTTCGACTGGCCTAAGCCCTGACGCAGACGAATCGGGCCATCATAGGTTGGCGGGGAGTTTTTCGGCCGCCAGTCAGCACCGGCACCGGCATCCCAGCGTGAAATCGGCACGTCATTAAGAATCGAAGCCAGCGTCAGGCCACGATCCATCGCGGCGGTATACAGGAAAGGTTTGATGTTCGAACCCACCTGACGCAGCGCCTGAGTCGCACGGTTAAACATGCTCTGGTTGAAATCGAACCCGCCGACCAGCGCACGCACTGCGCCGTCGTTCGGATCGAGTGAGACCAGTGCGGAGTTCACATCCGGAACCTGACCCAGCCACCATGCATCGTCGACCTTGCGCACCCAGATCTGCTGGCCGGGCTGTAATACCTGGCTGACGCTTTTCGGCGTTGGGCCCTGCACGGTGTCAGACTTATAAGGACGGGCCCAGCGAACGCCCGCTAAGGTCAGCGAGACATTGCTGCCATCTTTCATCATCACGGTCGCCTCATCGCTCCGTGCTTCGGTGACGACCGCCGGCTGAAGCGGGCCGTAGACCGGCAGCGTCTTCAGAGCTTTCTCGATCCGCGCCTGATCCCACGCCGGTTCGCCAACTTTCCATAGCACGCTGGTCGGGCCGCGATAGCCATGACGCATGTCGTAAGCCATCACGTTATTGCGCACCGAGGTCTGCGCCGCCTGCTGCAGGCGACGGGTCACCGTGGTGTAAACCTTGTAACCGTCGGTATAGGCATTTTCACCGTACCGTTTCACCATCTCCTGACGCACCATCTCGCTGAGATAAGGGGCGGAGAAGGCGATTTCCGGACCATGATACTTCGCCACCAGTGGCGTATTACGCGCCTCGTCGTACTGCTGCTGGGTGATGTAATGCTGATCCAGCATGCGCGCCAGCACCACGTTGCGACGTGATAAGGCGCGGCTGTGCGAGTAAAGCGGGTTGAACGTCGAAGGCGCTTTCGGCAGACCGGCAATCATCGCCATTTCACTCAGCGACAGCTGATCGACCGGCTTACCAAAATAGACCTGCGAGGCAGCACCGACGCCGTAGGCGCGATAGCCGAGGTAAATTTTATTGAGGTAGAGCTCAAGAATTTCATCTTTATTCAGCAGCTGCTCAATACGAATCGCCAGAAACGCTTCCTTTATTTTACGCATCAGCGTGCGTTCCGGACTCAGGAAGAAGTTACGCGCTAACTGTTGAGTAATGGTACTGGCGCCCTGTGAGGCGTGGCCCGACACCAGCGCAATGCTGGCGGCACGGAAGATGCCGACCGGATCGACGCCATGATGCTCATAAAAACGGCTATCTTCAGTCGCAATAAACGCTTTCACCATCTCAGGCGGGACTTGCTGCAGCTTTAAAGGAATACGGCGCATTTCACCGTACTGCGCGATCAAATCGCCCTCAGCGCTGTAAACCTGCATCGGCGTTTGCAGACGCACATCTTTCAGCGTGTTCACATCGGGCAACTGTGGCTCTATGTATTTGTACAAACCATAAATCGAGCCTGCTCCCAACAACATGCAACACACTGCAAGGATCAATAAATACTTTACGAACTTCACCTGGAATTTCCCATCTGTTGTCGTTTGAGCAGTTTATAAACAACCGCGCGGTAGTATAAAGGCAAGCCAGACGCTTTGATATGTCCATTTTCCCCGGACGATAAGGAGATCGCGCGCATGGCTTTTCATACCTGGCAAATTGGGCTGGATATTCAGAATAGGCAGATTTGTGCCCTGGCCCTCCAGCCTCAACGTGATGGCTGGCAGCTACGCCACTGGTGGCAGCAGCGGCTGCCGCAAGATACGTTAAGAAACGGCGTGCTGCAATCTTCGCCTGAATTACTGGCGGCCTTAACCGCCTGGCGACAGCGCCTGCCACGGCGCTATTCGCTGCGCGTCGGTTTGCCGGTTCAGCTGGTATTACAGCGCCAGCTACCGCTCCCGGCACAGCCGCTGCACGAGCCGGCTCTGGGGCACTATGTGCAGGCGGCGGCACGGCGTCTTTTCCCGCTGGAGCCCACTGCGCTGGCGCTGGATTACCGACAGGATGCTGCGGGCGGACAGCTCTGTGTTACCGCCGCCCGGCTGGAGGTGATCGACCAGTGGGCAGCACCGCTGCTGCAGGCTGGATTAACGCCACAGGTGTTTGAACTGACCACTGAGGCGCTGAAACGGCTGGCTCAACAGGCCCGCTTACGCGCCGGCAGCGTGCTGGTGTTGCAGCAGGATGAGCGCTGGTTGTGGAGCGATGGGCAAACCGCTGCGGATGCGGGCGACGCGGCTTCGGTTGAGGCGTTGCAACAGCAGGCATTTCCGCAGGCCTCGCAGATACTGGCCTGTGCCTCGCAGTCCGTCACCTGGCCTGCAGTCGTGACACCGTTCTCACCCTTCGATCTGTTCCAGTATAAGCAGCCGCCGTTGCCCGCCAATCCGGGTGCATTCGCGCTGGCGGCCGGTCTGGCGCTGCGGATTAAGGATTGCTGATGGTGGCGGTCAATCTGCTGCCCTGGCGGCAGCGACGCGATTTGCAGCAGCAACGGCAAAGCCTGACGGTGCTGCTGCTGGTCGCCGTCAGTCTGATGCTGGTGGTGATTCTGCCGTTGTGGCGGATAAAGGCACTGCAGCAGCGGGCTGCAGTGGAAACCGCCACGGTGCAGCTGGCGCTGGACGATTTACTTGCGCGTTTAGCCCGGCAACAAGCGCTGATGGAACAGCTCGCGTTACAGCAAGCGCTGCGCCATAAACAGCAACAACAGGCGATGCAGCGGGCAGCCTGGCAGCAGTTCTGGCTGGATTTACCCGTGTTGCTGCCCGGGACCGCCTGGCTGAAGCGGCTGGAGAAACGCGACAGCCAGTTCACGCTGGAAGGCCAGGCGCAGGATATGCAGGCGATACGGCAATTTCGTCAACGGCTGGCGGCGCTGCCGCTGTTCAACCGGATAGCGCAGGGCCGCGTTCAGCGTCAGCCTGGCGGGGGATATCATTTTACTCTGCGGGCACAGCTTCAGGCGGTTGGCGATGAGTGAGTGGTGGACGGGCTGGTGGCAGCTAAAGGCAATGGCACGCTACGGCGCGCTGGCAGCTGCGGCCGCCGGTTTACTGATGCTGAGCTGGCTGGTGTGGCTGCGGCCGGAACTCAGGGCGCTGACAGCTGAACAGCAGCGCCTGAAGCCGCTGACCACGACGCTGCAGCTGCGCCAGCAGCAATGGCGTCAGAATCCGCCGAATGCGCTGCTGCAGGCTCAGTTGATATCACCCGCAGTGCGTTCTGCATCAGGAGCCTCAGGACAGGCGATAGAAATCCTCCTCACTTCACGACGCGACCAGCTGGAGCAGTGGCAGCCCGATACCCAGCCACGCACTCTGACGCTGCATCTGCAATGGCAGGAATTCCAGCCGCTGTTTACTGAACTTTTTCAGGCAGCGGCCCCGTTTCCGGCGCATTTCCTGCTGCTGGCACAGCCAGAGCATCTGGTGGCACAACTCTGGCTGGAGCCTGACGATGCGCCGTAGCCTGCTGATTCTGGTGCTGTGCTGCAGCAGCGCGCTGGCCCGCGATCCGTTTCAGCCGCTTGCCGGGGCCGCCTGCCTGCCAGCGGCAGAACCGCTGACCGGCTGGCGTCTGCAGGGGATCGTTGGTCGCGGATCACGTTTTCACGGCTGGCTGCTGACGCCGCAGGGGCAGGTGAGGACGATACGGGCCGGGCAACCTTTTGCACTGACGCCGTGGCAGCTCATTGCCATTGACCGGCGCAGCCTGACCTTAGCCATCAAAAACAGCTGCAGTGCACAACGTCATTCATTTTATTTAAAAGGAAGCCCGCATGAGAACTCTTCTGACGTTATTGCTGGCAGTCAGTTGCCTGTCGCCGGCCCGCGCCGCTGACGATCAGCGTCTCAGCCTGGCATTTGATAATGCGCCGGTTGAGCGCATTTTGCAGGCCCTGGCAGACTACCAGCAGATCAACCTGATTATTGCACCCGAGGTTGAGGGATCGTTGTCGCTGCGGCTGGATGATCTGCCGTGGCAGCAGGCACTGGATCTGGTGGCCCGGATGGCAAAGCTGACGCTGGTTGAGCACGAAAATGTACTGCTGGTCTATCCGGAAAGCTGGCAGCAGGCGCAACGGCAAGCTCGGGATGAACAGCAGAAAGAGCGGTTGCAACAGATGCCGCTGCAACAGCGCGCGGTGCTGCTGCATTATGCCAGCGCCAGCGAGGTACACCGCAGCCTGCTGAGTGAGCGCCAGTCACTGATGACCGCGCGCGGCAGCGTCACGGTCGATAAACGCACCAACACGCTGTTACTGCGTGATACGGCGGCGGCGTTGCAGCAAACGGAGCGCTGGCTAAAGGCGCTGGATCTGCCGCTGGAGCAGATTGAACTGGCGGCGCATATCGTGACCATCAGTGAAGAGCATTTACAGGAACTCGGCGTGAACTGGGGATTACAGGCTGGCGACGCGGCGGTCACGAATGTGCTTCATCATCCGCGGCTGGCGATTCCACTGGCGCTAAGTTCGCCCGGCGTGAGTGTCGGGATGGCGCTGGCGCGTATCGGCGGCCAGCTGCTGGATCTGGAGTTAAGCGCGCTGGAACAGGAGAACCAGATCGAAATTATCGCCAGTCCGCGTCTATTTACCTCGCATCAGCAAACGGCCTCGATTAAGCAGGGCACGGAAATTCCGTATGAAGTGTCGGCGGGCAACAGCGGCGCCACCAGTATTGAATTTAAAGAAGCAGTACTGGGCATGGAAGTCACGCCCAGCATTTCCGGCAATGGCCGTATCCAGCTCAACATTCACATCAGCCAGAACATGCCTGGCCGCAGCATCCGGACCGGCGATAGCGAGGTGCTCTCGATTGATAAACAGGAGATTGAAACTCAGGTCACGGTCAGGGATGGGCAGACGCTGGCGCTGGGCGGTATATTTCAGCAGCAGCGAACCCGGGGCGAAAATCGGGTGCCGTTACTGGGCAACCTGCCGCTGATCGGCGGGCTGTTTCGTCAGCAATCTGAGCAGCGTAAAAAACGGGAGCTGGTGATCTTCATCACGCCGCGATTGGTCAGGGAAGCAGCGCTTACGGCTGGATAAAACGGAAAATGCGTCCCAGAGGGCCATCCGAATTGACGCAGGGCAGGAATTAGCTTACAAGGTTTAGCGATTTTCAATACGGTGTAACCGTCTATGTTGGGTAAATCCCAGCAAACAGATCAGAAAATTCCTCTGTGAGCAGCGTTGTAAAGACGCAGCGCTGGCGCGTTACAGTTTCGCGAACCACAGGCCAATTCAGAAATGGATCAGCTGCAGGCAATATAATCGGTTGCCAAACAGCCTTGAGTGTTGAGATAATTTTTCGTCTGACTCTTGCTAACGCTCATGAGGTCTCAGTTCCTGTCCCGCCAGCAAATGCTGAACGCGGGGTATCATTAACGAATTCTTAGTAATACCGACAAAATGGCAGAGAAACGCAATATCTTTCTGGTTGGGCCGATGGGTGCCGGCAAAAGCACTATTGGTCGTCAGTTGGCTCAGCAACTCAACATGGAGTTCTTCGATTCCGATCAGGAAATTGAGCGACGCACCGGAGCGGATGTGGGCTGGGTTTTTGACGTCGAAGGCGAAGCTGGCTTTCGCGATCGCGAAGAAAAAATCATTAACGAACTGACTGAAAAGCAAGGCATCGTCCTGGCAACAGGCGGTGGCTCCGTCAAATCCCGGGAAACGCGTAATCGTCTCTCCGCCCGCGGCGTCGTGGTTTATCTTGAGACCACCATCGAAAAGCAACTGGCGCGCACTCAACGTGACAAAAAACGTCCGTTGCTGCAGGTGGATTCACCGCCGCGTGAAGTGCTTGAAGCGCTGGCTGGCGAACGTAACCCGCTTTACGAAGAGATCGCCGATGTGACTATTCGCACAGATGATCAAAGTGCGAAAGTGGTGGCGAACCAGATTATCCACATGTTGGAAAAAAGTTGATCCAACGTTCGAAGGCTCTTTAACAGGTATCGAGCATCATGGAGAAGATCACCGTCTCACTGGGGGAACGCAGTTACCCCATCACTATCGCCGCCGGACTGTTTAACGATCCGGCTTCTTTTTGGCCGCTGACCGCGGGCGAAAACGCCATGGTGGTGACTAACCAGACGCTGGCTCCGCTTTATCTCGACAAACTGTCAGCGCTACTGACGGCGGCGGGTGTGAAAGTGGATCAGGTGATTTTACCCGACGGCGAGCAGTACAAAACGCTGGCCGTGATGGATCAGGTCTTTACCGCTTTACTGAAAAAACCGCACGGTCGTGATACGACGCTGATCGCCCTGGGCGGTGGCGTTATTGGCGATCTTACCGGTTTTGCTGCGGCCAGTTATCAGCGTGGCGTGCGCTTTATTCAGGTGCCGACCACCTTACTGTCGCAGGTTGACTCTTCGGTTGGCGGCAAAACAGCCGTAAACCATCCGCTCGGCAAAAATATGATTGGCGCGTTTTATCAGCCCGCCTCGGTGGTGATTGATACCGCGTGTCTGCACTCGCTGCCGGCACGTGAACTGGCGTCCGGTCTGGCCGAAGTAATTAAGTACGGCATCATTCTTGATGGTGCGTTTTTCCAGTGGCTGGAGCAGAATCTTGACGCCTTGCTGGCGCTGGATGAACAGGCGCTGGCTTATTGCATTCGTCGCTGTTGTGAACTGAAAGCGGACGTGGTGGCTGCCGATGAACGGGAAACCGGACAGCGCGCACTGCTCAATCTGGGCCATACCTTTGGTCATGCCATTGAAGCGCAGATGGGCTACGGCAACTGGCTGCACGGTGAAGCAATTGCTGCAGGCATGGTGATGGCCGCGCGTACCGCTGAACGTCTGGGCCAGTTCAGCCCGCAACAGACTGAACGTATCATCACGCTGCTGCAGCGTGCCGGTTTACCGGTGCACGGTCCGCAGGAGATGAGCGCAGAGATGTACTTGCCTCATATGATGCGCGACAAGAAAGTACTGGCGGGTGAATTACGGCTGGTGCTTCCGTTGTCAATTGGCCGCTCTGAAGTGCGTGGCGGCGTGGCGCATGATATGGTGCTGGCTGCAATTAACGATTGCCAGAAATCTTGATATTAAGCAGTTAAGTGGTGACGCGGCGCGCCGGGTGCGCAGTGCGGAATGCCGCTTTACGGAGGAGGCATAATGGATGAGTTCAAACCGGAAGACGAGTTAAAACCTGACGCCAGTGACCGTCGTCCCTCGCGCCCACGTAAGGCGTCTACCGCAGCAAAAATACCGGTTTCACGCCAGCGCATCATGATGGGTGTGGGGATTCTGGTGCTGTTGTTACTGGTGCTGGGCATTGGTTCGGCGCTGAATGGCCCGGATGATAAGAAGCCCGCGACCGGCAGCAATGCGCCCGCCACTGGCGGTGGATCGAACAGCGAGAAAAATATTGATCTGACCGGCTCCTCTTCAATGTCGGGTGGGCAGACCTCTCCGACGGCGACCGAAAATAGCGCGCCGGCC
Source organism: Pantoea brenneri (assembly GCA_002095305.1). Classification (GTDB taxonomy): domain Bacteria; phylum Pseudomonadota; class Gammaproteobacteria; order Enterobacterales; family Enterobacteriaceae; genus Pantoea; species Pantoea brenneri. Next base: position 18,693 of record MIEI01000010.1, on the reverse strand, counting down.
AGTGGTGATGCGGCCAGCAACCCGCAGCGCGATGTCTCGATGCCGCCGGTGGCCTCAACGCCAACCCAGGCAGCCCCGGTTGATACGCCAGCCAATCAGCAGCGCGTCACTTTACCTGGCGATCTCAACAGCGCACTGACGAATCAGCAGCAGCAGGTCGACAGTGCCGCGACCGGCGCGCAAAATGGTAGCTCGCTGCCAACTGCGCCGGCCACCGTCAGTGGCAATGCCGGAACCGCAGCCAACCCGGTCACCGCCCCGGTCAGCCGTCAGACGCCGAACAAAGCGACGTCGCCGACGCGCCCTGCGCACGACGCCGGCCGCAAGACTGCCTCGAAGCCTGCGACTACCAGTGACAGCCGGACGCATACGACGCCAGCCCGCACGCCTACCGGCAATACCGCGGCCAGCAGTTCGGCCGCAGCCAGCAGCAGTTCAGCCAGCAAATCACTGCCAGGCGGCAGCTATACGCTGCAACTGAGCGGCGCGTCCAAAGCGGAAAGTCTGAATGCCTGGGCGAAAAAACAGAATCTGAGTGCGTATCACGTCTACAAAACCACCCGCAACGGTCAGTCGTGGTACGTGCTGGTGAGTGGATCATACGCAACACCGGCAGATGCCAAACGCGCTGTGGCATCGCTGCCAGCGGAAGTCCGGGCACAGAATCCGTGGGTTAAACCGGTTAGCCAGGTTAAGAAAGAAGCCAGTCAATAATTGATGTGGGGCCAGCGTTACTGGCCCCGTTTTAAGCGCAGATCTGCTGTCGGTCCAGCCACAGCCTCACAATAAGATGTAATAACCACGACAGCATGAAAAAAAATCGCGCTTTCCTGAAATGGGCAGGGGGAAAATTTCCCTTAGTAGAAGAGATCCATCGCTACCTGCCGCAAGGCGACTGTTTGATCGAGCCGTTTGTTGGTGCGGGATCGGTGTTTCTCAATACCGATTTTGATCGCTACCATCTTGCCGATATCAACAGCGATCTGATCAATCTCTACAACATTGTCAAAACGCGCACGGCGGATTTTATTCGTGACGCGCAGCTGCTGTTTACCCCGGAAGGTAACAACGAAGCCTGCTATTACCTGCGTCGTACCGAATTTAATCTCAGCACCGACGCCTACCAGCGCGCGCTGCTTTTCCTCTATCTGAATCGTCACTGTTACAACGGTTTATGCCGCTATAACCTGCGTGGCGAATTCAACGTGCCGTTTGGCCGCTATCGCAAACCCTACTTTCCGGAAGCAGAACTGTTATGGTTTGCCGAGCGCGCGCAAAAAGCGACGTTTGTCTGTGAATCGTACGATGTTACCCTGAACAATGCCGGTAAAGGCTCCGTGGTATATTGTGATCCGCCCTATGCGCCGCTGTCGGCGACGGCGAACTTCACGGCTTATCACACCAACAGTTTTAGCCTGCGCGAGCAGCAGCATCTGGCGACGTTAGCGGCACAGCTGGCCTCGTCAGAACACCGGATTCCGGTACTGATTTCTAACCACGACACTGCACTGACGCGTTTGTGGTATCAGGATGCAGTGTTACATGTGGTCAAAGCCCGGCGTTCCATTAGCCGAAGCATAGCCGGTCGCACTAAGGTCGACGAACTGCTGGCGCTCTATAGCTAGTCTGTTTCGTCCGCGACCAACGCATTACGCCAGCCTCAGGGCTGGCGCACAACAGTGGGAGAATCGGATGAAACAATATTTGCTGGCCCCTTCAATCCTTTCGGCGGACTTTGCTCGCCTGGGCGAAGATACCGCGAAAGCGCTGGAGGCCGGAGGCGACGTAGTTCACTTCGACGTGATGGATAACCACTATGTTCCCAACCTGACCATGGGACCGATGGTACTGAAAGCGTTGCGCGACTATGGCATCACCGCGCCGATCGATGTCCATCTGATGGTCAAACCGGTGGATGCGTTGATCCCCGAGTTCGCCCGTGCAGGCGCGACCTACATCACCTTTCATCCCGAAGCCAGCGAGCACGTTGATCGCACCCTGCAGCTGATTAAAGAACATGGCTGCAAAGCTGGGCTGGTATTCAATCCGGCAACCCCGCTGAGCTACCTCGATTACGTCATGGATAAGCTGGATATTATTCTGCTGATGTCGGTTAATCCGGGCTTTGGCGGCCAGTCGTTTATCCCTGGTACGCTGGATAAGCTGCGTGAAGCGCGCAAGCGTATCGATCAGAGCGGTTACAATATTCGTCTCGAAGTGGATGGTGGCGTGAAGATTGATAACATCGGTCAGATCGCGGCTGCTGGCGCCGACATGTTTGTCGCCGGTTCTGCCATCTTCGGTCACCCGGATTACAAAAAAGTGATCGACGAGATGCGTAACGAACTGGAGAAAGCCAATGGCTCATTTCACTGATATCCGGGCGCTGGCGTTTGACCTCGACGGCACGCTAGTCGATAGCGCGCCGGGTCTCGCTGAGGCGATCGATCGGACGCTGAAAGATCTCAGCCTGCCGGTCGCCGGCCTTGAGCGCGTCTCAACCTGGATTGGTAACGGAGCGGACATCATGATGTCGCGCGCCCTGACTTTTGCGCTGGGCCGTGAGCCGCAGCCGGACGAGCAGCACGATGCGCGTGCGCTGTTCGACAAACACTATGCTGACACGGTTGATGCGGGCAGCACGCTGTTCCCGCAGGTGAAGCAGACGCTGGCTGCGCTGCAGGCCACCGGTTTACCGCTGGCGATTGTCACCAATAAGCCGACGCCCTTTGTCGCGCCACTGCTTCAATCGCTTGGTATTGCAGAGGCTTTTTCGTTGATTATCGGCGGTGACGATGTGCCGGTGAAGAAACCGCATCCTGCCGCGATCTTTCTGGTGCTGGGGACCTTTGGTGTCCTGCCCGATCAGCTGCTGTTTGTCGGCGATTCGCGTAACGATATTCAGGCTGCCCAGGCGGCTGGCGTGCCCAATGTTGGCATGACCTATGGCTACAACTATGGCGAATCGATTGCCAGTAGCCAGCCCAACGTCACACTCGACTCTTTTGACCAACTTTTGCCCGCTCTCGGGCTGTAATTATCAGGACTTAAGCATGAGCAAACCCATTGTTTTCAGCGGCGCACAGCCGTCCGGCGAACTGACCATTGGCAACTATATGGGTGCGCTGCGTCAGTGGGTGCAGATGCAGGATGATTTCCACTGCATTTACTGCATCGTCGATCTGCACGCCATTACCGTTCGACAGGATCCCGTCGCGTTGCGTAAAGCCACGCTGGATACGCTGGCACTCTATCTCGCCTGCGGTATCGATCCGCAAAAGAGCACCATCTTTGTTCAGTCGCATGTGCCAGAGCACACCCAACTGAGCTGGATCCTTAACTGCTACGCCTATTTCGGTGAACTCAGCCGTATGACGCAGTTCAAGGATAAGTCGGCGCGTTACGAAGAGAACATCAATGCCGGCCTGTTCGATTATCCGGTGCTGATGGCGGCTGATATTCTGCTCTATCAGACCCATCAGGTCCCGGTTGGTGAAGATCAGAAACAGCATCTGGAGCTGAGCCGCGATATCGCCCATCGCTTCAATGCGCTGTATGGCGACGTTTTCAAAGTGCCAGAGCCGTTTATTCCGAAGTCAGGCGCGCGCGTCATGTCGCTGCTGGAACCGACGAAGAAAATGTCCAAGTCGGATGAAAACCGTAATAACGTGATCGGCCTGCTGGAAGATCCGAAATCGGTCGTGAAGAAAATCAAGCGCGCGGTAACCGACTCCGAAGAGCCGCCAGTGGTGCGCTACGACGTGAAAGAGAAAGCGGGCGTCTCTAACCTGCTGGATATTTTGTCGGGTGTGACCGGAAAAAGCATCGTTGAGCTGGAGCAGGAGTTCGAAGGCAAGATGTATGGCCACCTGAAAGGGGCGGTAGCGGATTCGGTCTCAGGCATGCTGTCCGAGCTGCAGGAACGCTACCATCGTTTCCGTAACGACGACGCGTTGCTGGAGCAGGTGATGCGTGACGGTGCGGCGAAAGCCCGTGCCCAGGCGCAGGAAACCCTGAAGAAAGTCTACGAAGCAGTCGGCTTTGTCGCCATGCCGTAACGGCATTGCCAACAGCACAGACGGCGGACTTATAGCCCGCCGTTTTCTTATGCGTTGCTCAACCGTTAAAACCAGCGCAGCTTATCGCGCAGGCTGACCACGCTGCCGATGATCATCAGGCTCGGGCTGCTGACCTGTTGCGCCAGCGCTGCCAGTTCGGTCAGGGTGCCGGTGACCACGCGCTGACGGGGGCTGGTACCGTTTTCTACCAGCGCGACCGGCATATCGCTGCGCATACCGTGCTGCAGCAGCTGATGCTGAATCTCTGCGGCCTGCGTCAGCCCCATATAAAACACCAGCGTTTGCTGCTCCGCCGCCAGCGTCTGCCAGCAGAGCGTTCCCTCTTTCTGCAGATGCCCGGTGACCAGCCTGACGCTTTGTGCATGATCGCGGTGGGTCAGGGGAATGCCGCTGTACGCCGCACAGCCTGAGGCCGCCGTGATGCCGGGCACCACGCTGAACGGGATCTGGTGCTGCGCCAGCATCTCCAGCTCTTCGCCACCGCGGCCAAAGATAAACGGATCGCCGCCTTTCAGCCGCACCACCCGTTTACCGCGCTGCGCCTGCTCCAGCAACAGCTGGTTGATCGCCTCCTGCGGGACGCAGTGGTGACCGGCGCGCTTGCCGACAAAGATACGCTCGGCATCGCGTCGCACCAGGTTAAGCACCTGTTCAGAGACCAGCCGGTCATACACCACGATATCTGCCTGCTGGATCTGTTGCAGCCCTTTCAGCGTCAGCAAACCGGCATCACCGGGACCGGCACCCACCAGCGTCACTTCACCCTGCGTCGGCAAATCCGCCGCAAACAGCGCCTCAGTTAACTGCTGAGCACGTTCGCCATCGCCGTTTGCCAGGGTTTGCGCCAGCCGCTCACTGCTAAAAAAACGCTCCCAGAAGTGTCGGCGTACGGCAATCGATGCAAACTGCTGCTTTACCCGCGCCCGTAAGCTGCCTGCCCGCTGCGCCAGTTGGCCCAGATGTTGCGGCAACATTGCTTCCAGTTTCTCCCGCAGTAAGCGGGCCAGCACCGGCGCACGGCCACCCGATGAGACCGCCACCATCAGCGGCGAACGGTCAATGATGGAGGGCATGATGGCGCTGGCCTGTTGCGGCGCATCGACCAGGTTGCAGAAAATTCGCTGACGTTCGGCCACCGCTGCCACCTGCTGATTGACCGCATCATCGTTGGTAGCGGCTACTACCAGCCAGCAATCGGTCAGCCAGTGCGGATCAAACTCGCCGGGCAACAGGGTCACGGCTTGCTGCTGCGCCCATTGCCGGAAGGCGGGCGAGAAGTCGCGTGCGCCAACCCACAGATCGGCCCCGGCCTCCAGCAGCAGGCGGGCTTTGCGCTCAGCCACTTCGCCCGCGCCAACCAGCAGGCAACGTTTGCCCTGCAGCCGACAAAACAGCGGGAAATAGTCCATAAGCGGTCCTCAAAAAAAAGCCCGCCAGCGGCGGGCAGTAGACGGGAATCAGAGACAGACTTCGACCTGGCCCGCATTCACCCGCACCGGATACGCTGCCACTGAGCGCGTTTCATCTTCCATGCAATAGCCATCGCAAAGACGAAAGTGCTGTTTTTTCAGCGGGCTGGCGACCCATAACGTTGACTGATGCTCGGCGATAATGCCGCGCGATAACACGCTGGCCTCGGCAAACGGGTCGATATTGCTGATGGCATACAGTTGCTCATCGTTCCGTGGACGAAAGATAGCAATCTGCTGACCTTTCACCAGTGCGCAAACACCGGTGGCGGGCAGGATTTGTGTCAGCTGACACACTGCATTCCACTGGCTCATTATTCAGTCTCCTCAATCAGGGTGACGGCGATGCGTTCTTCAGGGCGCGCCGGACGATGCTGATCGCGTTCGGCCACCACCTGTATCGCCGGATCGCGCTGCGATGAGTTAATAAAGTGAGCGAAGTGCGTCAGGTTGCTGTTCTCTTCGAGCGTAGCTTTCCACTCGCAGTGGACGCTGGCACGCAGCCGCTTCATTTCCTGCTCGAGATGGCTGTTGAGGCCCAGCTTATCGTCAACGATCACTTTACGCAGATAGTCGATACCGCCTTCCAGACTCTCCAGCCACGTTGAGGTACGCTGCAGGCGATCGGCGGTGCGGATATAGAACATCATGAAGCGGTCGAGATAGGTCATCAGCGTCTGCTGATCGAGATCCGCTGCCAGCAGATCACCATGGCGCGGTTTCATGCCGCCGTTGCCGCAGACGTAGAGATTCCAGCCTTTTTCGGTGGCGATGATGCCGACATCTTTAGCCTGGGCTTCCGAACACTCACGGGTACAGCCGGAGACGCCAAACTTCATTTTATGCGGGGTGCGAATGCCTTTGTAGCGATTCTCCAGCATCACGCCAAAGCCGAGGCTGTCGCCCACGCCATAGCGGCACCAGGTGCTGCCAATACAGGTTTTTGCCATGCGCAGCGCTTTGGCGTAGGCCTGGCCGCTCTCAAAGCCCGCAGCAATCAGCTCAGACCAGATGGCGGGCAAATCCTCTTTGCGGGCACCGAACATGCCGATGCGCTGTGAGCCGGTAATTTTGGTGTAGAGCTGGTAGCGTTCGGCAATATCGCCCACCGCTTTCAATCCCTGCGGCGAGATTTCACCGCCCGGCGAACGCGGGATCACCGAATAGGTACCGTCTTTCTGGATATTGCCGAGATAGAGATCGTTGCTGTCCTGTAGCGGGGCATGTTGTGGCTTGAGCACATACTCATTCCAGCACGAAGCGAGCAGGGAACCGACCGTCGGTTTACACACTTCACAGCCGTAGCCCTGACCATATTTCGCCAGCAAATCGTCAAACGTCTTGATCTCTTCGACCTGAATCAGGTGATACAGCTCCTGACGCGAATAAGCGAAGTGTTCGCAAAGATGGTTATTGACCTCAATTCCCTGACGGCTCAGTTCGCTGTTCAGTACCTGAGTAATCAATGGAATACAGCCGCCGCAGCCGGTGCCGGCGCGGGTGGCGCTTTTCAGCGCCGCTACCGTGTGGCAGCCAGCCTGTACCGCGTTAATGATGTCGCCTTTGCTGACGTCAAAGCAGGAACAAATTTGCGCGCTGTCGGGCAGCGAGTCGACCCCGATGGCCGGTTTTTCGCCGCTGCCGGCCGGTAAAATCAGCGCTTCCGGATTGGCGGGCAGCGGTATCGCATTCAGCACCAGCTGCAGCAGGTTGCCGTAGTCGCTGGTATCGCCCACCAGCACTGCGCCGAGCAGGGTTTGCTGATCTTCGCTGAGAATTAAACGTTTGTAGATCGATTTACTCTCATCCAGCCACACCACGCTGCGTGCGCCTGGCGTGGTGCCACGCGCATCACCAATGCCGCCCACATCGACACCCAGCAATTTCAGTTTGGCGCTCATGTCGGCACCGGTGAAGGCGTTGGGGCGGCCCAGCAGGGTATCGCTGGCGACCTGCGCCATTTTGTAGCCTGGTGCTACCAGTCCGTAGACCCGGTTCTGCCAGGCGGCGCATTCACCGATGGCGTAGATGTCGCTATCGCTGGTCAGGCACTGATCATTAATGGCGATGCCACCGCGCGGCCCCAGTGCTAATCCACACTGTTTTGCCAGCTTGTCCTGCGGCCGGATACCGGTCGAGAAGACGATGAAATCGACCTCCAGCTCGCTGCCATCGGCAAATTGCAGCGTTTTACCGCCGTTTTCATGATGGTGGATCTGTTGGGTATTTTTACCGGTATGTACCCGCACGCCCATCTGCTCGATTTTACGGCGTAACTGCTCGCCGCCTTGCCGATCGAGCTGTTCAGCCATCAGCACCGGCGCGAATTCAATCACATGGGTTTCGACGCCGAGATTTTTCAGCGCGCCCGCCGCTTCCAGTCCCAGCAGTCCACCGCCGATTACCGCACCGCGTTTGCTGCGGCGCGAGCAGGCTTCGATAGCGTTAAGATCTTCGATGGTGCGGTAGACAAAGCAGTCGCTGCCTTCTGCGCCGTTAATCGGCGGGATCCACGGATAAGATCCGGTGGCGAACACCAGCGTGTCGTAATGCACCGCGCGGCCGGTATTGGAGTGAATCAGCTTCTCGTCGCGGTTGATGGTAATGGCGCGTTCACCCAGCAGCAGGTTGACCTGATGCCGCTCATAATACCCGTCGCGAACCAGAGATAGCTCTTCGGCTGTGTGGTGAGAGAAGTAAGCGGAAAGGTGGACACGATCGTAGGCGACACGCGGCTCTTCACAAAAGACGGTTAGCGAAAACTGGTCAGGTTCAGCCTTCTCAAGTAATTCTTCTATAAAACGGTGCCCGACCATGCCGTTACCGATAATGACGACATTGTGCTTGCTCATTTTTGCCTCAAATTTACGATATCTGCGGCTACAATAGCGCGCCATTTCTGGCGCTCATTGATATACATCAACCGCTCCTTCATATACCTATTTAGAGGTAGGTGGTTGATTTGAATTAACTTTATCCGGCAAGCCTGTAAAGGGGTTAAGGGCGTTGTCCGCGACGCGGTGAATCGTGCTAGTTTTAACCGCAGACGGTTAACCGGAAAAGGAGCGGCTAATGGCTTCACTTAAGTGGATTAATAACGTGCGTTTACCCTGGCGAGAGGGCTTATGGCAGATTGAAATTGCCGACGGTCACATTGCCCGTATCACTCCCCAGCCGCAGCAGGCGACGCCGGTGGAGGCATCGCTGGACGGTGAGGGCGGCCTCGCCAGTGCGCCGTTCATTGAACCGCATATTCATCTTGATACCACCCAGACTGCCGGTGAACCGACCTGGAATCAGTCCGGTACGCTATTTGAAGGCATTGAGCGCTGGGCTGAGCGCAAGGCGCTGCTCAGTCATCAGGACGTGAAGCAGCGGGCATTACAGACGCTGAAATGGCAGATCGCCAACGGCATTCAGTTTGTCCGTACCCATGTCGACGTCTCCGACCCCAGCCTGACCGCGTTAAAAGCGATGCTGGAGCTGAAAGAAGAGGTGGCACCGTGGATAACCCTGCAGATTGTCGCTTTTCCGCAGGAGGGCATTCTCTCTTATCCCAATGGTGAAGCGTTGCTGGAAGAAGCATTGCGGCTCGGCGCAGATGTCGTCGGGGCGATTCCGCATTACGAATTCACCCGCGAATATGGCGTTGAGTCACTGCACAAAACTTTTGCGCTGGCCAACCGCTACGACAAGCTGATTGATGTGCACTGCGATGAAATTGACGATGAGCAGTCGCGCTTTGTCGAAACCGTGGCGGCGCTGGCGCATCGTGACGGTAACGGCGCGCGGGTCACCGCCAGCCACACTACCGCTATGCACTCTTATAACGGTGCCTACACCTCGCGGCTGTTCCGTCTGTTAAAACTGTCAGGCATTAATTTTGTCGCTAATCCGCTGGTTAACATTCATCTGCAGGGCCGTTTCGACCACTATCCTAAGCGGCGCGGCATTACGCGGGTGAAAGAGATGCTGGAGGCGGAGATTAACGTCTGCTTCGGGCACGATGATGTGTTTGATCCCTGGTATCCGCTGGGCACCGCGAACATGCTGCAGGTGCTGCATATGGGATTGCACGTCTGCCAGTTGATGGGTTACGAACAGATTGATGCCGGCTTAGATCTGATTACCCATAACAGTGCCAGAACTCTGCAGCTTTCCGGCTACGGTATTCAGAGCGGCCACGAGGCCAGCCTGATCATTCTGCCTGCCGAGAGCGGCTTTGATGCGGTAAGAAGACAGGTTCCGGTGCGCTATTCACTGCGTCGCGGTGAAGTGATTGCGGCAACCAGACCGGCTGAGAGTGAGATTTACTGGCGGGAGCAGGAGCGCGTCGACTTCCGGCGCTGACAAGCAGGGCGGCGAAGGATCGCCGCCCGGCGAGATTAATGGGTGACGTGACCGTGCGAACGATGTTTGGTCACCAGTCCCAGCAGGACACACATGACAAACACCACCGCATACAGACCGTTAGCGGTGACCAGCGCGGTGTGCACGCCGCTCTTCTCGACGATAGGCGCGGTAACCACAAAGGTCAGCATGGTGCCGACGGTGCCGCAGGTCAGAATGAAGTTCACCAGTTTTGGTGAAGCTACTTTGGTTTGCAGCGAGCCGAGCGTGATGATGGTGGTGTAAATCGCGCTGGAGCTAAAGCCCAGAACCATGATGATCCACTTCAGCATGCCGGCATCCTGGCTGCTGACGAACCAGTACATCAGCAGCGTCGCCAGGCCAGCCAGCACCATCAGGATACGTTGCAGATCGAAGAAGCGCAGCAGGAAGCTGAACGCCCACATTCCGACCATATAGGCGGTCCAGAAGCTGCCAACCAGCTGTCCGGCATTATCGATATTCATGCCCATCACTTTGGTGGCGTATTCCGGTACCCACGAGATAAAACCGAGCTGACCGAGGATGTAGCACAGGGCGGCAACCGCGAGCAGCAGCACGCCAACGCCCCATTTTTCCTTTTCAACTGTCGGGCTGTTTTCCGGCTTGCGCAGTACCGGGAACTCGACAAACAGCGTCATGATGAAAATCGCCACATAGATGAAGCCGATGCAGACATAAACCCAGTACCATGGCAGTTGACGTGCCAGCAGGATACCTGCCAGCACCGGGAACAGCGTGCCCGCCATGCTGAAGAAGGAGTCGGTAAACAGCAGACGTGATCCGCGCTGGCGACCTTCATACATGTGGGTAATCAGGAACGTCCCGATCGACATGGTAATGCCGCTGACCACACCCAGCACGAACATGCAGAGCGAGAAGATGCTGAGATCGCGGCTGGTCATTAAGCCAATGATCGCCAGCACCATCAGGACGAAACCGAAAATCAGCTGGCGCTTGAGTGGCACGATCACCATCAGCCAGGCATTGAGGAAAACGGCGGCCAGGATCCCGCTGTTCAGGAAGGTGAAGGTGTTACTCATGCTGGAGATGGGGATCTGGAAATCTTTCGCGATATCGCCCATTACCATGCCGGTAACGATTACCAATGCGCCGGTAAGCGCATACGAAAAGAAGCTTATCCAGGTAAGGCCGATACGATTACGGTTTGTCATGTTCTGAACCTGTTAGGAAACCGGTGGCAAAAAGTGTCAGAAAGTGTAAACGGAACTGTGATCTTAATAAACAACCAGTGAAACTGGAGATCTACATTTCATGTGTTGTGTGATTTTAATCACGCATTTGCCGGGTTTTATCGATTGCTCGCGCTTTTTAAGCCGCAGCGTAAATATAGGTAAAACGCTGGCTCTTGTATTACATGCTCTTTACAATCAATCACGTTTTTGAGCTAGCTCTCCAAGGTAAGGAATCTTTCATGTTTAAACGTACTTTAACAGCGGCAATTACCCTGTTAGCGCTCTCATCTGTTTCTGCCTCGGCCCTGGCCGCAAAAGGCGATACCCATGTTCTGCTCACCACCTCCGCCGGCAATATCGAACTCGAACTGAATGACCAAAAAGCGCCGGTCTCGGTGAAAAACTTTGTTGATTACGTCAACAGTGGCTTCTACAACAACACCATTTTTCATCGCGTGATCCCAGGCTTTATGGTGCAGGGCGGCGGCTTTACCACCGACATGCAGCAGAAGCAGACCAATGCGCCGATCAAAAATGAGGCGGATAACGGCCTGCGTAACCTGCGCGGCACCATCTCAATGGCCCGTACCGCCGATAAAGACAGCGCCACCAGCCAGTTCTTCCTCAACGTGGCCGATAACGCCTTCCTCGACCATGGCCAGCGTGATTTTGGCTATGCGGTATTCGGTAAGATTGTGAAAGGTCAGGATGTGGCTGAAAAAATTTCTCAGGTACCGACCAAAGATGTCGGTCCTTACCAGAATGTCCCGTCTAAACCGGTAGTTATCCTCTCCGCTAAAGTTCTGCCTTAATGCTTCATGCCGCCATCTGTCGATGGCGGCGCTTTCCCGCATCCGGCAAAGCCAGAAAATGCTCTTATACTTAGGGCAAAACCTGAGCAGGAGGCGGCATGGCGAACAAACTCACCGAGAAACAAAAGGCCACATTGTGGCAACAGCGGCGCAGCGCCAGCTATCAGGCTAGCTGTCGGCTGGAAGGCTTCAGCCACAATGAACCCGCGGTAAAAGGCGACGAGGCGGCGGCACGTCTGGCTTCGCTGAGGAGGCAATATGGTCTCTAATATCGCGGTCAGCCAGGATCCCTACCTGTGGCACAACGACAACGTGCTGAAGAATCTGCTCGATATTCATGACGCGGCACAGCTGCGTAAAGCAGAGCTGAGCTTCAGTGCTGCCCGCCTGGCGACGCTGGAGTTAGGGCCGCGTAATGCCGGCTTGCCGTGGCTGCAGCTGATCCACCGTACGCTGTTCCAGGATGTTTACAGCTGGGCCGGTGAGTTGCGTACCATCGATATCTGGCGCGATGAGACGCCGTTCTGCCATTTCGAATATATCGAAAAAGAGGGGAATGCCCTGATGGCGGCGCTGGAAGAGGAAAATGGCCTCGCCGACCTGCCGCGTGACGCCTTTGTACAGCGTATTGCCCACTACTACTGCGAAATCAACGTGCTGCATCCTTTCCGTGAAGGAAATGGCCGCGCGCAACGCATCTTTTTCGAGCAGCTGGCGCTGCATGCCGGTTATCTGCTGGCGTGGGAGGCGATCGATGCCGAAAGCTGGCGAGTGGCGAATCAGGCAGGCGTTGCAGGCGACCTGCAGCTGCTGGAGCAGGTTTTTGCGAAAGTGGTGAGCGAGCCGGCGTAACCGCGTAGAATAGCGGCGCTGGTAACCACTCTGGATTAGTCATGCTGCTGCTGATCGACAACTACGACTCCTTTAGCTGGAATCTCTATCAATATTTCTGCGAGCTGGGCGCGCAGGTTCGGGTGGTGCGCAACGATGCCATCACCCTGCAGCAGATGGATGCGCTGCCGCTGACCCATCTGGTGATTTCCCCGGGACCCTGTACCCCCAACGAATCCGGCATTTCACTGGCGGCGATTCGCCATTTTGCCGGACGCCTGCCGGTGCTGGGCGTTTGCCTCGGACATCAGGCGATTGCGCAGGCCTGGGGCGGCGAGGTCGTGCGCGCCCGTCAGGTGATGCACGGTAAAACCTCGCTGATTCAGCACAGCAACAGCGGCGTGTTCCGCCAGTTGAATAATCCCCTCACCGTTACCCGTTACCATTCATTGATCGTAAAACGCGATACGCTGCCTGACGTCTTTGAGGTCACCGCCTGGAGCCTGCGTGACGGACAGCCCGACGAGATCATGGGCATCCGCCATAAAACCCTGGCACTGGAAGGGGTGCAATTCCATCCTGAAAGCATTCTCAGCGAGCAGGGACACCAGCTGCTGCGCAATTTCCTGTCGCAATAGTTTGCCTTTGAGTGATTTTTTATGCATATTTTGTGATTATTATTTCACAGCGGTACAACAATCATTCAAATGGGGTCACTAATGGCAGCCGAAAAAATTGCGGTCACACGGGAAACGTTCGATAACGTTATTTTGCCTGTTTATGCACCAGCGCAGTTCGTGCCGGTCAAAGGCAAGGGCAGCCGCGTCTGGGATCAGCAGGGCAAAGAATATATCGACTTTTCGGGCGGCATCGCCGTGACTGCGCTCGGCCATTGCCATCCTGCGCTGGTGGAAACGCTGAAAAGCCAGGGCGAAACGCTGTGGCATACCAGTAACGTCTTCACCAACGAACCGGCGCTGCGTCTCGCCAGCAAGTTAATCAATGCCACCTTTGCCGAGCGGGTGTTTTTCGCCAACTCCGGTGCAGAAGCGAATGAGGCGGCGTTCAAGCTGGCACGCTATTACGCCTGCAAACGTCACAGCCCGTTCAAAAGTAAGATCATCGCCTTCCACAATGCTTTCCACGGCCGGACGCTGTTTACCGTGACGGTCGGCGGACAGCCAAAATATTCCGATGGCTTTGGCCCTAAACCTGCCGATATCGTCCACGTGCCGTTCAACGATCTGGCTGCGGTTAAGGCGGTTATCGACGATCACACCTGCGCTATCGTGGTCGAACCGATTCAGGGTGAGGGCGGCGTGGTGCCCGCAACCGAAGAGTTTATGCACGGGCTGCGTGAACTGTGCGATCAATACCAGGCACTGCTGGTGCTGGATGAAGTGCAGAGCGGTATGGGACGCAGCGGCAAGCTGTTTGCTTATGAGCACTATGGCGTGCAGCCCGATATTCTGACCTCGGCCAAAGCGCTGGGTGGCGGTTTCCCGGTCAGCGCCATGCTGACTACCCATGAGATCGCCTCCACCATGGCCCCTGGCGTGCACGGCACCACCTACGGCGGCAATCCGCTGGCCTGCGCCATTGCCGAGACCGCGCTGGATATCATCAATACCCCGGCAGTGCTGGAAGGCGTTGGCGTCCGGCGTCAGCAGTTTGTCAGCGCGCTGCAGGCGATTGATGCGAAGTACGATCTGTTCAGTGATATTCGCGGCAAAGGCCTGCTGATTGGCGCGGCGCTGAAGCCTCAGCATGCCGGCAAGGCGCGCGATATCCTCAATGCGGCAGCCGCTGAAGGGGTAATGGTGCTGGTGGCCGGCACGGACGTGATGCGTTTTGCACCTTCGCTGATCATCGAACCCGCCGACATCGAAGAGGGTATGCGCCGCTTCGCCACCGCCGTCGGCAAGGTGATTACCGGCTGATTTAGTTTTTGCGTAACCGTCTGCTCAGCCAGCGGCCATGTTGCGGTCGCTGGCTCCACGCCAGAGATGAAATGGTGTGCATCACGCTCAGATGATCCAGAATGCGGCGTACATGCTGTTCCACCACCGTGACCGGCCCTTCATTAATGTTTTCCAGCTCATCCAGCAGGTTAACCTGCGAACTGGCACCATCATATTCCAGTCGCTGCTGACAACGTTGCAGCGCAATTTCGCAGGACTGCAGATAACGCTCAGCTAACGTGGCGGTCAGCATGGTGTGTTCACGCGCCAGAATCGTCATTGCATTGATGTGCTCAACAATAAACTGGCTGTGGGTGACCCACAGACGCATATCCTTGAGGTACTGAGCGTTAAAAGCCGGTTCCTGCATCGCCTGGTTCAGGGAGTTAAACAGCGCATTGTGAGCCTGATTGACCCGTACCCGCTGATACGCCAGTTTCTCCGGTGACTGTTCCGCCCCCAGCAGCAGCCGTAGCGCATCCTGATAGGTTTCCAGCGCGTCATGGGCGTTTTGCCGCAATAAGCCACTCTGCCACTGCGGCCACAGCCACAACATTCCGCCAAAGGCGATCAGGCACCCCATCAGCGTATCCATCAGGCGCGGCAGCAGGAACTGCGCCCCATTCAGCGACAGCAACTGCAGCGAGTAAACCGCCGTCACCGTAAAGCCGATCATCGACCAGCCGTAAAACTGGCGGGTAAACCGGTAGCTGATAAAGGTGATCACCAGCATGATCAGCAGCACCAGCGACTCCGGCACCGCCAGGCGTAAGGTAGCAGCCGCAATCACCAGGCCGGCAAAGGTGCCCAGCGCCCGGTGCTGGATGCGAACGCGGGTGGCGCTGTAGCCGTTCTGGCTGACGAACATAATGGTCATCAGAATCCAGTACGGTTTAGGGATGTTGAAAAACAGCGCCAGTGCGCTGCCCAGCATCAGCATCACCGCAAAGCGCCCGGCAGTGCGCAGTGCCGACGAACGCCAGGACAGATAGCTGCGCAGCGCCGGCAGAAGCGGCAGACGGCGCTGACGATCGGCCATCAGGTCACGTTGATAGAGCGGTTTTTGGGTGCGCAGCACCCGCGCAATCCGATTGAAGTGGTAGAGACAGAAATTTCCCACCGGATTGTCAGGATGCTGGCGGGCGATTTTTTCCAGCGCGCTGAGCTGCTTCTCCATGCCAAAACGATCCGGCAACTGGTGATAGAGAATGTTATCCGCCAGCACCCGTAAGCGGGCCGAAATAGTCTGGGCGTTCCAGCGGATCACCGCTTCGGCATGGCTCTGCTCCACCAGTTTCTGCACCTCTTCCGGCTGATGCAGGCTGACCGAGATGTGCTCCTGCAGGTCCAGCGCCACCTGAAAGGCGCGGGTCAGCCGCTTATGGCTATGATCCCGGCTGGCGGAAAGCATGTGCATCTGCTGGTAACAGGTGGTGATCATATCGACCACTTTTTGCTGACGCGCCAGCAGCGGCGGCAGAGCCTTTTCCGGATCGGTCAGCTGAGTCAGCAGGGTATATTTGGCGTCGCAATAGTTGGCCAGCTCACGGTAGATCAGGCTCAGGCTTTCACGCATCGGCTGCTCTTTCCACAGCCAGAACCAGAACCAGTTAAACAGCCCATACCATAGCGTGCCGCCGATATAGAGCAGCGGCGGCACATAGATCGGCATACGGCCAATCAGGCTCAGCGTGAAGATGGCGGCGATCAGGGTGCCGGGCAGCAGACGGCCGTGCAGCGGGCTGATTTCGCCGGTGACCCCCAGCAGCAACGGCAAGGCGAACAGAATCAGCGGCAGCGGAATGGCGTGCTGCGTCAGCCACTGAATCAGAAAGCTGCCGAGCGCAAACAGGCTGCCGCCGACAATCAGGCGTTTGAAGAAGCGTTTATGCGGGGTATCCAGACCGGCGATATTGCAACAGGCGGGAACTAACGAGAACAGCAGACCTTTTTGCAGGTCGCCAGCCAGCCAGCCCAGCGCCACTGGCAGACAGAGCACCAGGGTTTGCCGCAAGGCGTAGTTGACTTCAGGATGGTAAATAATTCGACGCCACATCGGCCCAACACAAACAATAACGGCGCGATGTTGCCATCACGCCGTGGGTGACAGGAATTAGCGGGTGCCGTAAACGACGATGGTTTTGCCGTGTGCAGAGATCAGGTTCTGATCTTCCAGCATCTTCAAAATACGGCCCACGGTTTCACGTGAACAACCAACGATTTGGCCAATTTCCTGACGAGTAATTTTAATTTGCATGCCGTCGGGATGCGTCATGGCGTCTGGCTGCTTCGCCAGGTTAAGCAGGGTCTGAGCAATGCGTCCGGTCACGTCGAGGAAAGCGAGGTTACCCACTTTTTCTGACGTAACCTGCAGGCGACGCGCCATCTGCGACGACAGTCGCATCAGGATATCCGGGTTAACCTGGATCAGCTGACGGAATTTCTTGTAAGAAATCTCCGCCACTTCGCACGCGGTTTTGGCACGTACCCAGGCGCTGCGCTCCTGACCTTCTTCGAACAGGCCAAGCTCGCCAATGAAATCGCCCTGATTCAGGTAAGAAAGAATCATCTCTTTGCCTTCTTCATCTTTGATCAGAACCGCAACGGAACCTTTCACGATGTAGTAAAGCGTTTCAGCTTTTTCACCTTGGTGAATCAGCGTACTTTTGGATGGATACTTGTGAATATGGCAATGGGACAGGAACCATTCGAGTGTAGGGTCTGTTTGCGGTTTGCCGAGAACCATTCGCTATTATCCTCTGTTGTAATCGTGCCCAAAATACAGGGGGCAGTTTCCCTGTCAGGCGATGAAAGCTTCAAGCGTTTCCCTTACAGGAAATTATTCGGGCTGCATTCGGCGCAGTGCGCATCATTCTTCCCGCTTCGCCATCGGGTGACGAAAAATATTTTCAGCACTGTTTGTAGCACAGCTTTTGCCGACTGTCTTCTGTTGTCTCGCTTCAGCTAACGGCGGATTTCTCTGGATTGCTGTTTACCAGGCGAAAGCGTACTCTGACGGCAAAACCGCATATTCTGGAGCGAAAATCATGCAGGCAAGAGTGAAATGGGTAGAAGGGCTGACATTCCTCGGTGAGTCGTCATCCGGACATCAGGTATTAATGGATGGCAATTCGGGTGATAAAGCGCCCAGCCCAATGGAGATGGTGCTGATGGCGGCGGGCGGATGCAGCGCCATCGACGTCGTTTCAATTCTGCAAAAAGGTCGCAACGATGTGGCTGATTGTGAAGTAAAACTGACCTCAGAACGTCGTGAAGAGGCGCCGCGAATCTTTACGCACATCAACCTGCACTTTATCGTGAGCGGCAAAGCGCTACAGGATAAGGCGGTCTCACGCGCGGTGGATCTTTCTGCTGAAAAATATTGCTCGGTCGCCATCATGCTGGGTAAAGGGGTTACCATCACCCACAGCTATGAAGTGATCGAACTGTAGTAGCCGCAAGGGTCATTGCAGACCTGCTAACTTCACTTCCAGTATCTGATGCAGGTTGCTTTAAGACTGTGCCTGGGCAGGGAATCCGTTTTGATACTGTGCCTGCGCAGGGAACCGGGTCAGATCGGAAAGTCGCTTAAGCCAATCCCTGGCCGCTCGGCCCGCGCGATTACGCACCTCATCCCTGAGGCGCGCCCGTAGCCGGGCCAACGCTTTGCGTTGTTCAAAAACGCTCCCGGCGTTTATATCCGGGCGGCGGGACGCTTTCCTCTTCTGACCCGGTTCCCAGCGTGTTGAACTTATCTATTGCTGCCAGATTCTTTCTGCCCAGGGTTTGTCTGTAGCGACCTTCCTGAAACCGGATGCGGTTGTCGAACGTGAAGCGAAGGGAGCATATGCCTGTAGCAAAGCATCGCGGGCCAGGGATGGCCCGTGCTGAGCCTGCCAGGGATAGCGGTTTTGCGTCTTTGCGAAAGGTGTATGCTCCCTGAAGCCTGCCCAGGG
>MIEI01000009.1 GCA_002095305.1 Pantoea brenneri | reverse complement strand
GCCCGTTACTGTAGCGCGGGAGTGCAGCGCCCTAGAGAAAGCATTAGATTTATCCTTGCTCAAAGTGAAATGAATGCCTATGCCCCATTTCTATCCAACTCGATTCTCGCTTATAACTCAGATTCTGTTTTGGAAGCTATCCAAGCAACAGAGGATTTAATTTCCAATAGTAATGAAATTATCAGAAACCAAGCCTATCTAACGTTGGGGTGGCTTGATGTCAATGAAACAAAAGCTAATGATATTTGGGCGTTAATCAGTAGCAATGCCATTAGTGAGAATGATAATGGTTGTCGTACATCGATATTAAGGGCAATATTTCATTTCGGAAAAAAATTCCCCACTTACTGGCCGATGATAGAATCGTTGTTAAATACTGTTCTTGAGAAGATATCCGTCGACAATCTTTATATGCTCTCGGCTGATGTCGCCTTTCAAAGGTTCGGTCTTCCGAAAAGCATTCTGCACCTCATAGTTAAGCAGCTAACCAACGTATCCCCTGAGCACAAAAATCTTATAGATAATATTGATCATTTATTAGTTATGCTAGTTGAAATAGAAGAGTCCTGCCTTGCTATAGAGTTATTGGAATCAATTCTGGTTAAAGGAATTAAATTTAAATCTCTGGGCTATTTCTCTAACGAGTTAATAACTAAGTACCATGAACTACGTAATCATATTATTACAAAATGGCTTCTGGATGGGGACGTTCAACTTTGTCGTAGTATCATGAATTTACTCCATGATTCCGCGGGAAAGGTCGTTGAGTTAAAAGCAGAAATGGCACTGCTAGATAATGACGTGAAGCAAGTATTTGTAAGTCACAAGGTCATAGGATGGTTATTTACAACACCTGTAGCGGCGGCAAGTTTCATTATTTCCATCTCAGAAATTGCCTCAGTAGACACAATCAAAAAGCTTGAGGGTATATTGTACTATCCTTTGCTCATAAGTTATCCTGGAGAACTTGGTGAATTTCTTCAGTCATTGATTGATAAAGGAGTTCAAAAGAATCTATGTGAGAGGTTGCTAGAAAAAAATAAATCTTACAATGCTAATATTGAAAAAGTTTTTAAAGTTAATGAATTGAAAGCTCCGAGCGAAAATTTAAATGCTTATTGGAGGAATGTCGAAAAAGGTATGCAAGAAGCTCACGATGAAGCATCAAGGTCTTCTTTTATACAAATGATTGCAAAAACCAATGTCTTATTGTACGGAAATAGTTCGGTCTATTATATGCATCAAGATGAAGGCAACTCCATACGGCAAGAAATGCAAATGCATAGTTTTTCTCATTCTACTGAAATGCCAAGATTGAATGTCTTAGATCCCGTGTCGCTAGAATATTTTTTGATGACATGCCGTTGTGAGAAAATGAAAAAATGAAGTTAATTCTTAAGCAGTACCTAGCCTCACTTAAAGAACGAGCGGAATTAGATGCTGTGCTTCCTGATTTATTGAGCAGCATGGGGATGAATGTTTTTATTTCACCAACTCGCGGAGTTAAAGAATATGGAGTGGATATGGCTGCTATAGGTAAAGTAAATGGTGAGGAAAAAAAAGTCTATTTGTTCTCTGTTAAATCTGGAAACCTTACTCGTGAGACTTGGAATGGAAACGCAGATCAAGCTCTAAGACCTTCGTTAGATGAAATTCAGGATTCATTTATCCCCAGTCGTCTTCCACCTGAACACAGAGATAAGAAAATAGTTATTTGCTTATGCTTTGGTGGGGATGTTAATTCAGGGATCAGGCAAGAGGTCTCTGGATATGAGAGGAAAAATACTCAAGATAATATTTCTTTTGAGGAATGGAATGGAGATAAGTTATCAGAGCTTATTCAACAGTATTTGTTAAAAGAAGAATTGTTACCTAGCTCCAGCCAAGCTCTATTAAGGAAATCTTTGGCCCTACTCGAACAACCCGAAAGCTCAAACAAGTACTTCTTACTTTTGATCAATAGGGTTTTCTCAAACGCAACTGATCCAGATTCTGTCGCATCGTCGATAATACGTATTAACGTCTGTTTATGGGTCTTGTTTTCTTGGTGTCGTGATGGCGGGAACTTAGAAGCAGCATATCTTTCATCTGAGAGAGCATTGCTGTTGGCTTGGGATAAGGTCAAAAACTACTACACAGGAAAAAACAGGCCATCAAAAGCATTTGATAGTATTTTAGATACCTATCATCAAATCACTGATTGCTATATTGAACGTTGTTTAATTCCATATGTTGAATATAAATATGCTCTGTCTCATGCGGTTCAATCTCCATGCTCTATTGATGTAAATATTAAACTTTTTGACGTGTTAGGGCGTTTATCAATTAAAGGGCACTGGGTTTTAGATTCATTATCAAGGAGTTATGCTGAAAATCCACCAGTCGATGGTGAGAGCAAAGAACAAGTAACTTTATGTCTGCGTCTTCAGGAAATAACAAAATCGATTAGACTATTGGTTAATAATAACCCGACGCTGATGTCACCACGAAAGGATTCGCAAGCAATTGATATTGGTTTGGCTCTGTCGCTGCTCTCAAATAACTCAGATTTCGATGGGTTTGTGCAAGGGTGGCTCTCTGAAATTATTAATAGATGTATTTTCTCTTTCATTAGCGATAATATGTATCCAATTATCTATGACTCTTACGAAAAACTGCTTGAAAATTGCAGCTTAGATAAGGCAGGTGATCTTTATAAAAATAAAGTTACGGGAGCTAGTGTTTTATATCCGCTATTGGCGGTTTTTTGCTCTCTGTATAAGTTGGATTCTTTAAGCAAAGAATTAGAAGATTTTTCTAAAGAAAAACTCTCACATAGCACGTTACAATATTGGTACCCAAATCAACACAGTGAACAGAACATGTACTCGAACTCAGATACGCATGGCTCTGCCTCAACAGACTTCCCAATGAATGGAGATTTGGCAAAAAAATTTGTTGCACGAGAGTGTCAAAATGCAGATTCATTTAGAAATATGTCAGCTGTGATTAAAGGGAAAGCACCAATAGTACTATTGGCATGTCGTTGTTATCGATATCCAGTTCCTTTCCATTATATCGAAGATTGGCTGCTTGATACCCTAAACTAAAAAATGTCTGTTTTTCGAAGCATAGAAGCTCTTGGCTGACATGGATAATTATATCAAATATAAATAAACCGGCCTAAGCCGGTTTATTTAAGATGATTTATTAGGCCCTGCATGCGGGCAGCCAATCTGTCTCGCTGTCTTCATGTAGTGTGAGGTTGGTCTGTATGCCGTTATTCGTGCGACGCTTAAGCAACACGCGTTCATACTCTTTTAACGTCTGCGGCACAGCTTGCCCGAAAGCCGTCAGGCTGAGCGGGTGCTGATGGCCACGCGATTCCATAAAGGACAAATACGCATGATAGAGATAGCGCTTTGGGTTAATCGGGCGAATATTGGCATTACCGATAAACAGCCCATTCGGCGCGCTCAGCGGCATCAGGTAGCCACAGAAATCGACCAGCGGGTCGGCCTGTCGCTTTATTTCCAGTGCTTCGCCGGATGATTGCTGCGCCTGCAACAGCTCTCGCGCTTCGTCCGGTGACGCGAAGCGCTGCATCAGGTTACGAACAATCACGGACAGCTCGATGCTGATTTTATCCATTAGCTGCGGATCACGCTCTTTCGCCGGTATCACTTCCGGGAAGGTCAGGATTACCCGGCGACGCGACACGCCGCCGCTGCGATCGCTGAAACGCATCGGATTGTTGTTTACCGCCAGAATCACCGCCGGTATATGCGTTGAGTAAGGATCGCGATATTTGGGATCGATGGCTACCGCATCACCGCCAGTAATTGCCTTAATACCTGCACCGTCGCCGCTCCATTTCTCCTGATCGGGCAGAATAATCAGTGAGAATCCGACCACGCTGGCGCGTTCGCGTGATGATTCCAGCGTGTCGATGGTGGCAGACGTGGTGTTATCGCGGCCAGCGAGCAGCGTGGCGATCGAGGCTAGCACGCTTTTTCCGCTTCCACCTGGACCGGTCACTTCAAGGAACATCTGCCAGTCGTAGCGGTTTGCCAGGACCATAAATAACGCCGCGAGGATTCGCTCCTGCTTCTCGTCATTATGTCCGGCCGCCTGCGTTAACCAGCGGTAGAAGCTAGGCGCGTGGTCTGCAAGATTTTCACCGGGACGCGGCGCGGAGTAGTCAACGCTGTTTACCGTGCGTAACCAGTTTTCACGGCGATGCGGGCTGAATGTGCCGTTCGTCGTATCAAAAACGCCGTTACGGAAACCAATCAGGCGGCGCGCCGGTTCGCCCATTTGCGGCACCATCAGCTTAAGCGTATCGAGTACGCTGCCAATCCCGGCCGCTGAAAACGGTGCGCGTACCTTCTGAAACAGGGCAGCGATTTCACGACGCAGCGTCTGTACCGGCATCACCTGCCACGCGCCGTTCTCATAACGGCAGATTTCCTCCCCGACAGGCGGCACGGCCAGCGCCTGCCCGTAGTGATCGACCAGCAATTCCGCTTTTTCGCTGGCGCTCATGGCTTTAAGGTCGGCCTCGCTTACGGACTCAAACGGACTTGGCTTATGAGGTTGAGTGAGGGCAGTCAGTAGCGCTTGGGTTGGGATGTCGCCCTTTTTCAGCCAAAAGTCGTTCCAGTCGCCGGTTTCCGGCGGCAAAGCGGCTTTACCTTTGCAGGCTTTCGCGGCTTCATCTGCTTTTAACTGACCGGTGCCGTTGTCGTCGCGATCGGCGGCAATCAGCATCAGCGCATCAGGGTTGGTTCTGCGCAGTTGCGCGGCAAGCGCTGGCAGATTATTGGCGCTGAGCGCCACATAAACAGGTTGCCCGGTCAGGCGCTGCACCGTCAGACCGGTTGCATATCCTTCGGTGAGCCACAGCGTTTTGCTGTCAGGTTCGCCTGCAAGGTGATAAGCGCCTTTCACCTGTCCGCCGGGCAGGGTGCGCTTGTCTCCAGCGGTGCTGATTAGCTGAATGTTAACGGCGTTGCCGGTTTCGTCGGTTAGCGGCACAACTAGATCGCCAGCCGCAAAACTGATACCGCCACAGCGCAGACCGGCAGCTAGCGTTAACGCCTGAGTGCTGTGCAGCCCTTTCGATAAAAGGTAGGCGTTATACGTGCGGCTGACGGCGGCGGCGAGCAGCTTCTGCGCCCGCGCGGCAGCCTCAGATTGTTCGACGGCTTTATCAACTGTGTTCACCGGTGCTTTTGATACCGGTGGCAACCCGCCGAGCATATCAGCGATTTTGATTGCCGCCTCTTTAGCGCTGACGTCGAGCGCCTTTTCGACCAGATTCAGGCCGTCACCGGCTCCGCATTGATTACAGTGCCACGTCCCGCGACCGTCCTGATTGTCAAAACGGAAGCGATCTTTACCGCCGCAAACCGGGCATGCGCAGTGTCTGCCGCTGGCGTGAATGCTGATACCCAGCGCGGGCAGCAGCTGCGGCCAGAATCCGGCGGCCGCTTTTACCGTGTCAGAGACAATGTGTTTCATCTGCTGAATCTCCCTCAGTGCAACGTGGCGCGGCGAGTCGCGGCAAGCTGGCTGCAGAACAGCTCATCCATCATGGTCGCGCCAAGGCAAGTCAGGCGCGGCGGCGCGGTCAGCAGGTCAGGCTCAACCATATCTCCCAGCATGGTGCAGGCCATCTCCATTCCGGCCTCTACGCCGTGGCGACGCACGTAGAATCCTTCCAGCTCAAGCGCGATAGTCATCTGTAGTTCGTCGAGTGTTGCCGAAACGGTGATGCCCAGCGTTTTGCAGGCGTTCAGATAACCCTGCGCCAGTGCGCGACGGTAAACGGCAGTGCGGACTTCAACAGGTAAGCAGGAATTATTAGCGGTCATCATGGCGAGCCTCCGTGGCAAGAATCAGGGAATCACAGGTTTCAACGACTTTACCGAGCTGGTCAGTAAGAAGGGCAACGACCGACGCCAGCGCGGCGCTGTCTGGTACGCAGCTTTGAGCGCTGAGGCAATGAACAGAATCGAACATATCAAGCACTGTTACGCCGACGGAATGAGCATGCAGAAGGCGCAGATAATCGGCGTGTGGAATTGAATAGGTGCTGTTGCTGTTGGTGCGAGCGGCAAGAGTATTCATGCAGCCACCGCCTGTACCGGCACGCGGCCAGCGAAGCACAAAACATAATCACGAACGAAGTTTGCACGAGCCGTGCGCTCGTCTTTAGCCGCAAAACGCAGCATGCAGGGACGGGCAGCACGATCGGTGCGGCGCACGGCAGCGAAAATAAAGGTGAATTCGAGATGAGTGGCAGTAATAACCGTAGCCATTAAGGCAATCTCCAAGGTTAACTTTAAGAAGCTACCACTGGAGTTCCTACGCTCATGGGTGGTAGCCCGGACGGGGGTAGGAATACCGGCAACCTTGGAAACCGGCCAGCCCGAAAGCTGCCCCGCCCGGGCCACCATTATTTTGACGGCAAAATGGCTTAAGAACCATTGCCCAAAAAATGGGTGCACAGAGGCGAAGACACAAAAAAACACGCGTGGCGCGTGCTGTGTCGCCAAGATTAAGCTCGGGTTCCTACGCCCGGCTACCGATTTTGCGGCAGCGCGAAAACTGTATAACGGCCGCTCGTCAGAGAAAAGCCTTTTTTTAAACATCCGGGCGATTTCCTCAGCAACCGGTCAGGACGTGATCGGATTGCGGTGGATTTGATCGGAATTCCCCATTCTCTTTCTTCGCCCGCTGCCTGGCAGGCTTCTCTTTTTTACTCATAACAGAGATGTGACCATGCATTCCGCTGGTAAAGGCCGGTGCCGTGGCGGGTTTGCCGCTGACGGCTGCCGTCAGGCTTTCTGCGACAAAGGCGGCTTCTTCGCGGGTAAGCGGATAGGTTTTCGTGTCGAAATTCAGCGTGATCATGCTGCACCTCCGGTGCGCTGTGCGATGCGGGCCTGCATCCAGCCGTCAATTTCTGACGCCAGCCAGGCGACGTTTTTACCGCCAAGAGAAATCTGCGAGGGGAACTGCTCACGGCTAATTAAGTCGTAAATGGTTGAGCGTGACAGGCCACAGGTACTGATGACTTCCGGCAGGCGCATGAAGCGGTCGCGCGGGTAAACGGCATCGCGCATTACGGGAACGGCAGGGGCTGGTACGGATGAAACTGCGTGCATGGTGTTACCTCATTATGAGTCCGGCCGATACTGTCCGGTTCCGGTGGTGTCTTCAGGTAACCCCCTATTCTGGTTATATTTCTGATGAAGTAAACAACCCCCTGATTGCTGAAAAATGAGCAAAAACCACTTCTCTTACCTCCTGTTTGCCTTTGTTTGCCAACGTTTGCCAGCGTTTGCCTTTTAAGAGCTTTCAGCGATTAAAAAGGTTTTATTAATAGAATTAAAATCTGAAAAAGGCTCGCCAGAAAAAAGCTGTTATCTGAGACTGTGTGAACACCTGTGAATACTCAGTGAAGACTTAATTTTAAAGTGTTCCCTACTTTAGTTATTGTATTTATTATCTTTTTTATCTTAATGAATACCAGTGAACAGTTATATAAAAAATATCGTTAGTTAAGGGGCTATCCCGTACCGGTTTTGCCCTTGTTTGTTCATCGACAGGCGGAAAGCATTGAAATGCGCTGTCCTGTGGTACACGACAGAATGACCTCATCCTTTACAGACGATGAGAGACAATCATGACCACTCCGGAACAGAAACCTGCATCACTGGAACGCTTCGAGAAAGCCCACGCTGAACATACCGAAAGGATGAAAGCCTATAACGGCATCTGCGCCGATATCGCCCGCTGTGAAAAGAACAGCAGGCAGCCATCGAGGCAGGGAAAGAAGCCGAGAGCAACTGGCGCACGAGCTTTCGCAACCTGCGAGGCAATCTCACCGACGAGCTGCGCGCCGAACATTCTCAGCGCATCGCCAGCCGTGAACTGGCCGATGAGTTCGGCGGGCTGCTTAAAGAGCTGGCGCTGGATAAGCAGGAGGCGATGCTGAAATGCTGCGGCAGTGGTAAAGAGTATGTTGAATCGCACCAGGAGGCTTTTACCGGGTTCGCGGATGCGCACTGGCAGTCAGCCCTGCGTAACGTAAGTCCGTCGCTGCTGTGGGCCATTAAGCTGCGTCTCCGTCGTGAAGAGCTTTCCCCGACGTTTGCCGGAGACGACCGGGATAGTATTAAGGACGTGGCTTATCTGGTCGGTGAAGCGCTGACGCGGGCAGCTGCTGCTCTGCCAGACAGCATACTAAATGAGGCTCCGCTGCTGGAGAGTATTGGTCTATATCGCCCGCCGCTTACCGGTATTGATATGGAGCTTTACCGCCATCCTATGCGCCGCCAGAAGCTGGCTGAATCAATCCGGGCGCAGCGTGCAAAACTTAAGGAGGGCTGCCAGAAATGATGCACTGTCCCTACTGCAAAAGCGCGGCACATACCAAATCGAGCCGCTATATGTCAGAGCAGGTAAAAGAGCGTTATCACCAGTGCACTAACCTCGACTGCTCCTGTACTTTCAAGACGAATGAGAGCATCACAAAGGTGATCACCGCACCGCCACAGCCGGAAAAAGTACCGGCACCACCACCATCCGAACCAGCAAGAGAACGCCAGACGCTGGGCCGTTATGGTTCTGCATTCCGCCAGGTTCATTAATCCCGCACAGCCGCTGCCACACCAGCGGCTTTTTTGCGCCCATATTCTTTCTTCCCAAAGCCTTTTTTCTGGCCAGCCGCTTTGTAAAGAGACGTGCATGCATAGCGCGCATGGATCTGCATGCAAAAAAATGCACCGCTTTGCCTCGCTCAGGCCATACCGGGCGCGGCTCTGCCCGTATCATGCACCTGCATGAAAAGCGGCGCATAAAGCGGGCAGGCGTGGCGAGGATAGCATTGCGCGCGGAGTAGATTCTATTACTTATTTCTACAAATTTTCGTTAGGTAATGATTTCTTAAATTTTATTTTGTCCTTAACTTTGAGTTCAATCGGTGAAGAAAGATCTAATTCCTTAAGATGTAGGTTTGCTTTTTTATAATGAGAGAAAATATCGTAAAATAATTCATTATTAGATATTTGTATATCAATGTTTGCATCTAACTTACACATTGGAATTGGATAAATAAACATTAAACCGCAAAATGAAAACTCCGCAATAACATGAGCCAGTTCTAGTTTGCTATCCCTCTTAATATATAACGTTAATCGAGTTTCAGTTTGCCTCGTAATGCAAGTTAGGATTTTTGGGATATCTGAAGTAGGCGTAGCATTAAACCGTAACCATTTTATTGTATTCTCGTAATTAAATAATTCTTGCCTTGGTATGATTGAAAGTGCAATTTTACACAAAAGTTTATAATCATATTCTGGAACGTACGAGCGAGTTTTTTCTGTACTTGTAGCTAAGAATTCATCATCCTGCTGATTTGTATTTATTTTTTGAGACTGAATTCTGACTTCACCATTAATGTTTTTCATTGAGAAGCTTCCTGCTTTAATTTCTATATTTCCATTCCTACCTTTGAGGCCAAAAAAAGATCTCAGTATATCGTGATGGTATATGAAATTAGGCTCTATAGTTGATCCAAAATACTCGTTGCAAGAGTCGCACTCCTCCGCAAGGATTAAATATTTATTGCCAAGGCCGTAGGGGATTGCATGTGCAACTTTCCTAAAAGTTGCACCCATTGATTGTGTTCTCCCGCAAAACCTGCAACTACGAATATCTTTTCTCTTTTCACCAATTGTCAATTTACTATTTAAGTTAGGTTGAATTATGTTGAAAGTATCGATTACTTTCGGAAATATGCTTTCAAGTTCATCTTTTTTTTCATTAAAATATTTTTGTTGGATTTCTGTATTTGGTGATATGTTTAATGCCTCTATATATATTGTGTGGAGAAATTCATCCTTTGATGAATTGAACTTTTCGGTTCGGACTATAAATATTTCATCGTTAGGTATTTTGCTGATAAAGGAAATTATTTTATTTATTTCGGGGTGGGTTTTTAAAAGGGTTGAATATTGGTTTTGCAACGCTTCCTGTAACTCTGTGCTTTTTTTATGTAATAATTGAAGTGTGTATTCCTCACCATTCGAGGAAGAGAATGGTGCTATTATATGAATGTAGAGGCTATTGTCTCCGTTAGAAGGAGGGGTGAACTCCATCAAAAATTGCCCAGAACTTTTAGTCAAAATATATAATGAATTGTTCATTCCACATCCTCGTTAAATTTATTTGTATACACAAATCTTCCCCAGCACGACATAAGTTCAACCCGTTTATTTAGGTAGGTTGAACGATTGTATGCTTTACGCACTTCGTTTTTATCGATATGTGCAAGGGCAGCTTCAATTACATCTGAATTAAAATCTGCTTCATTAAGTGCTGTACTTGCTATAGAGCGAAGACCATGAGCAACCAACTTACCGCCATAACCCATGCGCTTTAACGCGGCATTCGCAGTCTGGCTATTCATTGGTTGTTTGGGATCGTTACGGCTTGGAAAAACATGTTGCCTGTTAGAGCTTAGAGGCCGCATAACCTCGAGAATTTCCAAAGCTTGTTTCGATAAAGGAACGACATGTTCACGCTTGGCCTTCATGCGCTCTGCTGGAATAACCCAAAGTTTCGAATCTAAGTCGATTTCTGCCCACTCTGTTCCCGAGGCTTCTGAAGGTCTTACCAGGGTGAGTAGTTGCCACTCTATTAAACATCGGGTGGCTATTGAGAGATTGGACATCACTAATGAACGCATTAGCTTTGGCAGTTCTTCCGGTCGTAATGTCGGCATGTTTTGCTTTTTGGGTTTTTCAAAAGCCATCCCAACACCTGAAGCAGGGTTAGCATCAATCAACCCGGTGTTGACCGCATATATCATGATCTCGTTAATACGCTGAACAAGACGGCGAACTGTCTCAAGCGCTCCGCGCGCTTTGATAGGCTCAAGCGATTCTACTATCGTTCTAGCTTTAAGTAGTTGGACAGGAATTTCACCAATAGCGGGAAAAACATCCTTTTCCAGCGATCGCCAAATATCCTTCGCGTAATCCTCAGTGACGCTTTTGCTTTTGAGCTGGAACCACCTTCCGGCCACAACTGAAAAAATGCTATCCAGCTCAATTTGTCGTTGCTCTGATACTTCCTCTTGCTGTTTTTGCGGGTCAATCCCTTGCGCAAGTAGCGATAGATACTGGTCACGCATCTGGCGTGCTACAGCGAGCGTCAGGGCAGGGTAAGAGCCTAGGCTCAGATTTGTGCGGCTACTACTATTTGGTCGCTGGTAGCGAAAACGCCACAGCTTCTTACCTGATGTTTTGACGAGCAGGAAAAGTCCATCGCCATCATGCAGTGTGAAGTCTTTCTCTTGAGGCTTAGCTTTGAGGATTTCGTTATTGGTGAGTGGGCGTGTCATCCGCGCCATGACTGGTTTCCGTCCATAATTGGTACACGTTTTTGGTACACATTATAACGTGTACCAATTCGTGTACCAATTATCTCTGGATTCAGGCGGATCGCCTCGGAAGGTTACAGACACAAAAAAGCCCGCAGGGCTTGTGCCGTGCGGGCTTTCAGGACTTCTGCGGATGGCACTGGAACCATCTTTGAAGAATTTTGGTGGAGCTGGCGGGAGTTGAACCCGCGTCCGAAATTACTACACCGTCGGCACTACATGCTTAGTCAGTTTTTACATTCGCCGGTTAGCTGCGAACAGACACGCCACTAACAGACTAGCCTGATTGGATTTAACGCTTCAACCCCAGGCAAGGCATCCACGCGATCTCTTTTGGGTTTGACTTCTCTTGATCCCCGTCTTAAGAGCGGAAGCTAGGGAGAGAAGGCTCTAAGCAGGTTATTAAGCTGCTAGTGCGTAGTTTTCGTCGTTTGCGACTATTTTTTTGCGGCTTTTTACGAGGCAAACCGCCCCTCGGCATGCTCCTAAGGCTTCACAATCCCGTCGAATCCAGAATCAGCCCCAGAACTTCAAATACTAGCAAAAAAGCAGGTCAGAATCCAGCGCTTAACGCTTTGAATTCTTCATGATACGTGCTTTATCCAGTTGCCATTCGCGGTCTTTGATATCGTCACGTTTATCATGCTCTTTCTTACCGCGTGCAACACCAATCTTCAGTTTACACCAGGCGTTCTTCCAGTAGAGCGAGAGCGCTACGATGGTATAACCTTCGCGATTGACGCGGCCATACAGTGAATCCAGCTCACGTTGCTTCAGCAGCAGCTTGCGGCTACGCGTGGGATCGCACACCACATGGGTGGAGGCAACGGCTAAGGGTTGAAAGGTTGAACCAAACAGGAACGCTTCGCCATCGCGCAGCAGAATATAGCTGTCGCTGATGTTGGCTTTGCCGGCACGAAGTGATTTAACTTCCCATCCTTGCAACGATAATCCCGCTTCATACTCCTCTTCGATGAAGTATTCGTGGCGGGCGCGTTTGTTCATGGCAACAGTGGCAGAACCGGGTTTGTGTGATTTTTTCTTTGTCATAGTGCGGCGTATTTTACATCACTTAGTCGGTTATCGCATCCCCAGTCCAGCGGGGCAGCAGGAAACGGGATATTCTAGCACACCCTTACTCGGGGGCATTTTTGTTTAATCGCTGAAAATGCTATTATTCAGCGGTTTCGTGATGAACAGGAACCATTATGGCTCAGATTAGTCGTTCGGCGCTGGTCCCGTTTAGTGCCGGGCAGATGTACAAACTTGTAAATGATGTGGATGCTTACCCGCAATTTCTGCCGGGTTGCACCGGAAGCCGCGTGCTGGATGCGTCAGAGAATCAAATGACCGCGTCCGTGGATGTGTCGAAAGCAGGCATCAGCAAAACATTTACCACCCGCAATACCCTGACGGATAACCAGAGCATTCATATGCAGCTGGTTGACGGGCCGTTCCGTAAGCTGACCGGCGGCTGGAAATTCATCTCGCTGGGCGATGACGCCTGCAAGGTTGAGTTAAGCCTGGAGTTTGAATTCACCAACATGCTGGTAGAGATGGCCTTTGGTCGGATCTTCAAAGAGCTGGCCAACAGTATGGTGCAGGCCTTCACCCAGCGTGCCAAAGAGGTTTACAGTGCCTGATATTTCGGTTGA
This sequence comes from Pantoea brenneri, assembly GCA_002095305.1. Lineage (GTDB taxonomy): Bacteria > Pseudomonadota > Gammaproteobacteria > Enterobacterales > Enterobacteriaceae > Pantoea > Pantoea brenneri. The sequence continues at coordinate 79,876 of MIEI01000009.1, read as the reverse complement.
GGTGGTCTACGCGCTGCCTGAAAAGCAATACCAGCTCTACGTCAAAGTGGAGCAGGGCAGCACGGTAGAGCAGGCGATACAGCAATCCGGAATTCTGGAACTGCGCCGTGAAATCGACCTCAGCAGTAATAAAGTAGGTATCTACAGCCGGGCCGTGAAGCTCAGTGATGTGGTGGATGAAGGCGATCGGATTGAAATCTATCGACCGCTGATTGCCGATCCTAAAGAGCTGCGTCGTCAACGCGCAGAGCGCTCTGCATCCGGTAAAAAGTAAGCAGCAGACGGCAGGGCAGCAATGACCTGTTAATCCGCAGCATAAAAAAAGGCGCTCAGTGCGCCTTTTTTGCTGTCTGCCGTTTAGTTAGTCGCTTTTTTGCGCCAGATTCGGCTTGTTGTCGATATTGGTCAGGACGCCGTTACCATCAAAATTGAGCGTCAGCGTCTGCTGCTGAACGCGCTCATGGCCTGGTTCCTGACGGAAAACGTAATACCAGACGTTGCTGCCGAACGGATCTTTCATCATTGGCGTACCGAGCGTGTAAGCCACCTGCTGCTGGGTCATACCGGTGTGAATCTTGGCCACATCATTGGCAACCAGATAGTTACCCTGGTTGATATCAGGACGATATACCACGCGCTCTAAGGTGGAACATCCGGCGGTCATCATCAACATTACCACTGCCGCGGCAGTCAGCGTTTTACAGCGCATCTATACATTCCTTTTCCGGGGCCAAACGCCTTTTACAGGCTGTTTTTTTGCCAACAAAATCTGAACTCTGCCTGCGGCAGGCTTTATTACTTTGGCGACATAAGTGCCGATGATAATAAACCTTTTCGCTATTGGGAACCTCTACAGAGCATGCATATGACCACGGCAGGTTAAAAAAGTGCGCTATCAGGCGGCTAAAAGTTCTTTGGCGTTAGCCAGGGTGTTGCGTGTAACCTCGCTACCGCCCAGCAGTCGCGCCAGTTCCTGCAGCCGCGCGCGCTTGTCCAGCGGCTGCATATGGGTTTCGGTCATGGCGCCATCGGTCTCTTTGCTGACAAAGAAGTGCTGATGACCACAGCCTGCTACCTGCGGCAGGTGAGTCACACACATCACCTGAGTCGATTCGCCCAGCTGGCGCAGCAGTTTGCCTACTACGGCGGCGGTCGGACCGCTGATCCCGACATCGACTTCATCGAAAATCATCGCTGGCGTTTCCATTTTCTTCGCAGTGATGACCTGAATCGCCAGCGCGATACGGGACAGCTCACCGCCGGAGGCGACTTTGCCAAGCGGCTGCAGCGGTTGACCAGGGTTAGTCGTCACCTGGAAGTCGATGCGGCTGGCACCTTCAGCAGTCAGCTGATCCGGGTTAAAGGTCAGGGCAATCTTAAACTGGCCGTGCGGCATAGAGAGCAGATGCATGCTCTGGGTAATCAGCTGCTGCAGCTCCTCAGCGTACTGAGTGCGGTGCTGATGAAGCTGCTCCGCGCTTAACAGGGCTGCCTGATAGTGCTCGCCAACCAGCGACTGCAGGCTCTCCTGATCGCTTTCATGCTGTGACAGCAACTCCGCTTCCGCCAGTAACTGCTGATGCAGTTCAGGCAGATTTTCCGGCGTAACGTGATGCTTACGCGCCAGAGCGATCTGGCGTGAAATACGCAGCTCCAGTTCATACAGACGATTCGGATCGAGATCGAGGCTGTCGCAGTAATGACGCAGCTCGTCGCTGGCTTCACTCAGCTGAATGGCCGCTTCTTCCAGCAGGTTATAAACCCCGTTCAGTTTCTCATCCAGCGAGGTCAGCTCAGACAGCATCTCACGAGCGCTGTAGAGCAGGCTGCAGAGATTGTTATCGTCGCTATCCGCAAGCAGTTGCAGCGCCTGCTGACTGGTCGACAGCAGCTGTCCGCTGTTTGCCAGCCGCTTGTACTCTTCGTCAATCTGCTCATATTCACCAGCCTGCGGTGCAAACTCGTTCAGCTCTTTCAGCTGATATTGCAGCAGTTCGCGACGTGCTTCACGCTCCTGAGCCTGCTGCTGATGCAGTGCCAGGGTGCGGCAGCTCTGATGCCAGGCCTGATAATGAGTACGCATGCGCTGCAGCAGATCGTCATGACCGGCGTAGGCATCCAGCAGATGTTTCTGGTGCTCAGGTTTGAGCAGCAACTGGTGCGCGTGCTGGCCGTGAATCTGAATCAGTAACTGGCCGAGGTCGCGCAGCTGCGACAGCGGAACCGCCGTGCCGTTGATGAACCCGCGTGAGCGTCCGTCCGCGCTAATCACCCGACGCAGCAGACACTCATTGCCATCATCCAGATGGTTATCCATCAGCCAGCGCTGAGCAGAAGGGGAGGACTTAAGCTGGAAGCGGGCGCAAAGATCGGCCCGGCTGGCGCCCTGACGCACCATGTCGGCATCTGCGCGACCGCCCAGGCATAATCCCAGGGCATCAATCGCGATAGATTTACCGGCACCGGTCTCACCAGTGATTGCTGTCATACCGCGTTGGAAATCAATGTCGAGCTCACGAACGATAGCGAAATTACTGATGGTCAGTTGGGCCAGCATAGGTTCACCTGTATGAATAAACACATATGGTTTTTCATACAGTATAAACTGGAATTTTATCCAGTAAAGAGGCGGCACGGCTTTTCAGAACAATTTTTTTGACCAGCCCAGTTTCGAACTCAGCGTATTGAAATAGCTGTAGTTTTTAGGGTGAATCAGATTCAGGTGACTGGCACTGCGTCGGATCAGCACATCCTCACCTTCCTGGATCGGCAGCGCAATCTGGCTGTCGCAGCTGATCTCTAGGTCGCTCCGGCGTGAAGAAAAGCGCAACCGGATGGTACTGCTGCTGTTAATCACCAGCGGACGGGCCGACAGCGTATGCGGGAACATCGGCACCAGCACAATTGCCTCCAGCGAAGGCGTGAGTATCGGGCCGCCGGCAGAAAGCGAGTAGGCGGTGGAACCGGTCGGCGTGGAGATAATCAGGCCGTCTGAGCGCTGGGAAAAGGCAAACACTTCATCGATATAGACTTCAAACTCGATCATGTGCGCCACTTTTCCGGGATGCAGCACCACTTCATTGATCGCCGAGCCAATGCGTGGCGAACAGTCTGATTTACATACCTGGGCTTCCAGTAAAAAGCGGCTCTCAACGAAGTAGTTGCCCTGCAATACTTCATCCAGTTGCTGCTGCGCATTATCCGGGTCGAGATCGGTCAGAAAGCCGAGGTTGCCGCGGTTAATGCCAATAACCTTGATGTCATAGCGCGCCAGCACCCGGGCCGCGCCCAGCATATTGCCGTCACCGCCGACCACCACCGCCAGATCTGCCTGTTGACCAATCTCAGCCAGCGTCCCGGTCTGGACGTCGTGTAGCGCCAGCTCCTGCGCGATTTGCTTCTCCACGATCACTTGATAACCTTTGGCGGTCAGCCAGCGCCAGAGCATCTCATGCGTGGTTAACGCGGTGGGATGGCGTGGATGACCCACAATACCAATGCAGTTAAAGTGTTTGTTCATCGAGTGGGTGTTCCTTATAAGCCAAAACGGCAAGGCAATGTGATAGGTTCCCTTGAAACCGTCAAACCGATCCCCATAATAAGCCAACCAGCGAAATGAATGTGCAAAACGCGGAGAAATTCATGAGTAGTAAAGAACAGAACACCCCAAACGAGCAAGTCTCAGACGAAATTCAGCAGGATCAGCAACAACCTCAGGAAGCGGAGACAGCGGCTGAGGTGGATCCGCGTGATGAGCGTATTGCTCAGCTCGAAGCTGAATTAGCGCAGTCGCAAACCGGCGTGCGTGATGCACAACTGCGTGCGCAGGCTGAAATTGAGAACATTCGTCGCCGTGCCGAAATGGACGTTGAGAAGGCGCATAAATTCGCCCTGGAGAAATTTGCCAACGAATTGCTGCCGGTGATCGACAGTCTTGAGCGTGCGCTGGAAGTGGCGAACAAAGAAGACGCGCAACTGGCTCCGATGATCGAAGGGATTGAACTGACCCTGAAAGGTCTGCTCGGCGCAGTCCGCAAATTCGGTGTAGAAGTGGTGGGCGAAACTGGCGTGCCATTCAATCCCGAAGTGCATCAGGCGATGTCGATGATGGAGTCTGAAGAGTTTGAACCGAACCAGGTGATGCTGGTGATGCAACGTGGCTACACGCTGAATGGCCGCTTACTGCGTCCGGCGATGGTGGCGGTTGCCAAAGCGAAAGGCTGATTTCACGCCTGAATCCGTTCCACGGCCGCGCAGTGTCGCGGCCGTGTGCCTTGCTGCTTATTCAGGCAGTACCGGCGTCCAGTCAATCGGTTCCTGACCGGCTTCACGCAGTATGGCGTTAGTTTTCGAGAAGTGCTGACAGCCAAAAAAGCCCCGATGCGCCGAGAGCGGCGAAGGGTGCGGCGCCTGCAATACGTGATGGCGCTGACGGTCAATAATGCTGCCTTTCTTCTGTGCGTGGGAGCCCCACAGCAGGAACACCACCCCTTCACGATGCTGGTTAATCGCGGCAATCACATTATCGGTAAAGGTTTCCCAGCCAAAGCGCGCATGGGAATGGGCCTTGCCCGCTTCCACTGTTAACACCGTATTCAGCAACATCACGCCCTGTTTCGCCCAGCTTTCGAGAAAACCATGGTCCGGCTTCTGAAAGCCCGGAATGTCCTGCAATAGCTCTTTGTAGATGTTTTGCAGCGACGGCGGTACCTGCACGCCGGGCAGCACCGAAAAGGCCAGTCCGTGCGCCTGTTTAGGGCCGTGGTACGGGTCCTGACCCAGAATCACCACTTTGACGTCGCCTAACTCAGTCAGGCGAAAGGCATTGAACACATCCTTTTGCGGTGGGTAAACCGTCACGCCTGCAGCACGCTCATCCGCCACGAGTTTCAGCGTCTCGGTAAAATAGGGTTTCTGTTTCTCTTCAGCCAGCACGTCGTGCCAGGTCAGCTTTTCAGCCATAATCCACTCCCTTAAGGTTTGTGCCGTAAGCTTAGCCGTTCCTGCCCCTGAGCTGAAGGGCAAAAATATTTTTAATAATGCAAAAAAAGTTAATATCAGCAGCGGTTTGAGATCAGTCAGTTAGCGAAAAAGGAGACTTTATGACCGGTTAAAATTGACCCAGGTCAAGGCTGACGGCGTGGGAGAGTGCTATACCGGAGCCTCAAATTTGATTCATTCACGCATTGCCCTGGAGGCGCTGACATGATTACTGGTATCCAGATCACACAAACTAATAAACCCCAACTCCTTAATTCTTTCTGGCTGTTAGACGAAGAGAAAGCTCAGGCTCGCTGCCTGTGTGCCAAAGGCGACTATGAAGAAGATCAGGTGGTTGCGCTTAGCGAACTGGGTAGTATCACTACGTGAAGTGCCGGTAGAAATTAAACCGCAGGTGCGGGTAGAAGGCGGTCAGCATCTGAACGTCAACGTTCTGCGTCGTGAAACACTGGAAGATGCCGTTAAGCATCCTGAAAATTATCCGCAGCTGACCATTCGCGTTTCCGGTTATGCGGTGCGTTTTAACTCACTGACGCCAGAACAGCAACGCGACGTGATTGCCCGTACTTTCACCGAAAGTCTCTGAGTGACATCAGTTAACCGGCGCTGAAAAATAACGCAAAGCGCACACAGCAATTTTTATCAGAATATTAATAAGATAGCAGCCAGATTGGCTGGCGGTGTGGTGGCAGTTATCGCCGGATCGCCATCAGACACTGAAAATGGCACCAACTGCCTGTTACTGATGATTAAATCAAAAAAATCGCCTCTGATGAGGCGATTTTTTTATGGCTGCGATGATTTATTCCGCATTCTCATTAGCCGGCGCGCTGCCGCTCGGCTTGCGGCGTTTACCGATATTTTTGGCATCGCGGTGACGTTTTTTCACCCGCGGTTTTTCAGCTTCGCTGGATTTCTTCTCAGCTCGCTTAGCCAGCGCCTTTTTCGACGGTTTCCCGGTGGTTTTGGCGTGCGGCGCGCGCGTCTCAGGACGCAATTCATCCACCACGCGGGCTTTCAGCGGCTCATTGACGTAGCGGCTGATTTTACCCAGCAGTACGTAGTCATGCGCTTCGACCAGCGAGATCGCGATTCCTTTGCGGCCGGCACGGCCGGTACGGCCTATACGGTGCAGATAGGTATCAGCGGTGCGCGGCATATCGAAGTTAAAGACGTGACTGACTTCCTCAACATCAATACCACGCGCCGCGATATCGGTGGCGACCAGCACGTTGACCCGGCCTTCACTCAGACGTTTAATCGCTTCGTTACGCTTGGCCTGCACCATCTCGCCTTCCAGATAGCTGCTACGAATCCCCGCTTCGTGCAGCCAGCTGACCAGCTCATGCAGACGCTCACGTTTACGCACAAACACGATGCAGCGCGTCACTTCCGGCTGTTTCAGCAAATGAACCAGTAATTTGGTTTTATGCTCCAGATCGTCAGCGCGATAGTACCACTGCTGGATCTTTTTACGTTCACGGCGGCTGGGATCGGCTTCCAGTTCAACCGGATCGTTCAGCAGACGCTCGGCGAAGTCTTTGATGTTTTCGCCTTCCAGCGTGGCGGAAAACAGCAGCGTTTGCTTGCGCCAGCGGGTTTCTGCCGCGATGGTTTCGATATCCTGTGCGAAACCCATGTCCAGCATGCGGTCCGCTTCATCGAGCACCAGCGTTTCAACTGCGCGGCAGTCAAAGTTCTCTTCTTTGATGTATTGCAGCAGACGACCGGTGGTCGCCACCACAATGTCCTGGTTTTCGCTGAACACTTCAGCGTGGTTCATATAGGCCACGCCGCCGGTGATGGTAGCGATATCCAGATGGGTATGTTTCGCCAGTTCACGCGCCTGGTCGGCGACCTGCATCGCCAGTTCGCGGGTTGGTGTGACGATCAGAATGCGGGGCGGGCCAGATTTCTTACGGGGGAAATCAAGCAGGTGCTGCAGCGCCGGTAGCAGATAGGCGGCAGTTTTCCCGGTCCCGGTAGGTGCCGAACCCAGAACGTCGCGGCCCTCAAGCGCGGGCGGAATTGCAGCAGCCTGAATCACTGTTGGGCGCGTAAAGCCTTTTTCCTGCAGCGCTTGCAGCAGGCTTTCGTCGAGTTCGAGTTCGGAAAATGTGGTTACTGTCATGGTCTACCTCAGTTTGGGGCGCTGATTATAGACAGATCAGACATAATCTTCATCTGTTAATCCGCCAGGTATGGTCTGCTGCGTGAATTCCCTTACCTGTCACGTTACACTTATGCGCTGCCGCACGGCAGAAAAAAAGTGAATGGTAGCGACCCATGATGCACGATAAGCCGCGTGAGCGGCCCCAGTTAAACAAGAACGGATTTACCTTTAAACAATTTTTTGTCGCGCACGATCGCTGTGCGATGAAAGTCGGTACCGATGCCATTCTGCTCGGTGCCTGGGCACCGGTGGCTGGCGTCAGACGGATTCTGGACATTGGCAGCGGCAGCGGACTGATCGCGCTGATGCTGGCGCAGCGCACGTCGTCGCCGGTTGAGATTGATGCGGTCGAGTTAGACGGTGAGGCGGCGCAGCAGGCACGCGAGAATGTACAGCAGTCGCCGTGGCCGCAGCGTATTCACATCCATCAGCAGGATATCGCCCGCTGGGCCGAAGACTGCGAGCAGCGTTATTCGCTGATTGTCAGCAATCCTCCGTACTTTGCGCCTGGCGTAGCCTGTTCCACTGCGGCGCGGGACAGCGCCCGTGCGACCCGCACCCTCGATCATCAGACCCTGTTACGCAGCGCAGCGTTGCTGATTGAAGAAGAGGGGATGTTCTGCGTGGTACTGCCCACCGCGACCGGCGAAACGTTTATCAGCCAGGCGCTGGCCGATGGCTGGCATTTACGTTTTCGGCTGGACGTGGCGGAATATGCTCATCGCCCGCCGCATCGCGTGCTGCTGGCTTTCTCTCCGCAGGCCGGCGAAACGCTGCTGGAGCGTCTTGCCATTCGCGCGCCCGACACCCACTATTCCGAAGACTGGTGTTGCCTGACGCGGGCATTCTACCTGTTCCTGTAACCGGGCGGCGTCAGGATGGTCGGCAGCGCTTCGGGTAACAGGTCGGGATAGTCGCGGATGTAGTGCAGTCCGCGGCTCTCTTTTCGCTCCAGCGCGCAGCGCACCATGAGATCGGCGACCTGCACCAGATTCCTCAGCTCCAGCAGATTGTTAGAGAGGCGGAAGTGATGGTAATACTCATCAATTTCCTGCTGCAGCAGCGTGATGCGGCGCAACGCCCGCTCAAGGCGCTTGGTGGTTCGCACAATGCCAACGTAATCCCACATAAACAGCCGCAGCTCGTGCCAGTTATGCTGGATGATCACCCGCTCATCCGCATCATCGACCTGGCTTTCATCCCAGCCGGGCAGGGTAGTCACCGCTTCGACGTCGGGCAGGGTGCGAATCAAATCCTCCGCGGCTGACCAGCCATAAACCAGACACTCCAGCAGTGAGTTGGACGCCATCCGGTTAGCGCCGTGCAGGCCGGTATAACTCACTTCACCAATCGCATACAGGCCATTGAGATCGGTACGCCCCTGCTGATCGACCATCACGCCGCCGCAGGTATAGTGCGCGGCAGGCACAATTGGAATCGGCTGTTTGGTCAGATCAAAGCCAAAGGTCAGCAGCTTGTCGTAAATCATCGGGAAGTGAGCGCGGACAAATGCTTCCGGCTGATGACTGATATCGAGATACATGCAGTCCACGCCCAGCCGTTTCATTTCGTGGTCTATCGCCCGGGCGACGATGTCACGCGGCGCCAGTTCAGCCCGTTGATCAAAATCGGGCATGAAACGGCTGCCGTCAGGACGCAGCAGCCAGGCACCTTCGCCACGTAATGCTTCGGTTAGCAGGAAATTCTGCGCCTGCGGATGAAACAGGCAAGTCGGGTGAAACTGGTTAAACTCCAGATTGGCGACCCGGCAGCCGGCACGCCACGCCATCGCAATTCCATCGCCAGAGGCAATATCGGGATTGGTGGTGTATTGATAGACTTTGGCTGCGCCGCCGGTTGCGACCACGACGGCGCGGGCGCTACAGGTTTCCACCTGCTCGCGATTGCGGTTCCAGATCCACGCACCCACAGCACGGCGTGGTCCGGGCAGGCCCAGTTTGTCTGAAAGAATGAGATCGACCGCGTTAGTGCGTTCCAGAATCCGGATGTTGGGATGGCTCAGCGCCTGACTGACCAGCGTGGTTTCTACCGCGCGGCCGGTGGCATCGGCACTGTGCAGAATGCGGCGATGACTGTGGCCGCCTTCACGGGTCAGGTGATAGCGCATCTCGCCTGCCGCCTGCGGATCGATATCAAAGGCGACCCCGTTATCAATCAGCCACTGCACGCAGTGACGGGCATTGCTGGCAATAAACGAAACGGCGTCGCGATCGCACAGGCCGGCACCGGCAATCAGCGTATCCTCCACGTGCGACTCAATGCTGTCGGTTTCATCGAACACCGCCGCGATACCGCCCTGCGCATACAGGGTGGAGCCCTCATTGACCTGCGCTTTGCTGAGCACCAGCACCTGATAATGTCTGGCCAGCCGTAACGCCAGCGACAGGCCGGCGGCACCGCTGCCCACAATCAATACATCACACTGATAATCCGGATTTGCATTTGTCATGGTGTTTAATTTACTAAACAAGAATAGGCCTGAGCATAAGCGTTAAGCCGGTTGCTGTGAAGTATTTTGAACAAATTTTCCACGCGCCAGGCAGCGTCAGGCTAAATGTCGCTAACAATCAGCAGGTTAAATTCGGGACGGTTTAAAAAGTGTTTTTTATACCAAACTTAATTAAGCGCAGGGATTTAAAGATGAAAAAGCCGTTGTCATAGGTTACTCTGCCTGCGATTTACGCTCCCTGTACTGAACGAAAATGAACAAGCCGGATAATCACCAGCGGAGCGGTAAATATTAGGGCGATAAGTGAACTTCGCACCACATCACAACTCTAAGCGCATGCTTGCTCAGAACCATTGAGATGTGCTGGCAGTTACTTTACGCGTATAAAAAATTTGGGGAGACATTACCTCGGATGAGCGAGCAGTTAACGGATCAGATCCTCGTTGAACGGGTACAGAAGGGAGATCAAAAAGCTTTCAACTTACTGGTAATTCGTTACCAGCATAAAGTGGCGAGCCTGGTTTCACGCTATGTTCCGTCGGGCGATGTGCCTGATGTAGTACAGGAATCGTTTATTAAAGCGTATCGCGCACTGGACTCTTTCCGGGGCGATAGCGCGTTTTATACCTGGCTGTACCGCATTGCGGTTAATACAGCGAAAAATTACCTGGTTGCTCAGGGGCGACGTCCGCCATCCAGCGATGTGGATGCGATTGACGCAGAAAATTTCGAAAGTGCGGGTGCATTAAAAGAAATTTCGAACCCTGAGAACTTAATGTTGTCTGACGAATTGAAACAAATTGTCTTTCGTACCATCGAGGCGCTACCCGAGGACTTGCGTATGGCAATCACCCTCAGGGAACTGGACGGCCTGAGCTATGAAGAGATCGCCGTCATTATGGATTGCCCGGTAGGCACTGTTCGGTCACGTATCTTCCGTGCGCGAGAGGCCATTGATAATAAAGTTCAACCGCTTATCCAACGTCAGTGATAACGGCTACTGGAAGGGTACATAGGCATGCAGAAAGAAAAACTTTCCGCTTTAATGGATGGTGAGACCTTAGATAACGAGCTGTTCTCAGCCTTATCGAAGGATGCAGATCTACAGAAAAGCTGGGAAAGCTACCATCTGATTCGCGATACCATGCGCGGCGATGTTGGCGAGTTCCTGCATTTCGATATCTCTGCGCGCGTTGCCGCTGCCATCGAAAAAGAACCGCTGCGTACTGTTACACCGCTGATCCCTGAAGCGCAGCCAGAACCTTCCCGCTGGGAAAAAATGCCGTTCTGGCAGAAAGTGCGTCCATGGGCAGCACAGTTAACCCAGGTCGGCGTGGCTGCCTGTGTTTCTCTGGCAGTTATCGTTGGCGTCCAGCACTACAACCAGCCAAACGGCGGCACGGCTGAATCGTCCGATTCTCCGGTGTTTAACACGCTGCCGATGATGGGCAAAGCCTCACCGGTCAGCCTCGGCGTGCCTTCTGATGCGTTTGATACCAACAGCGCTAATCAGCAGGTTCAGGATCAGCGTCGTCGCGTCAATGCGATGCTGCAGGATTATGAACTGCAACGCCGTTTACATGCCGATCAGCTGCAGTTTGAAACCGATGCACCGAAACAAGCACAGGCTGATGTTCCCGGAAACCAATCCTTAGGACTCCAGCAGCAGTAATGAAGCCGCTTTGGTATGCTGTTAGCCTGCTGACAGGCAGCCTGTTGTGGTCATCTGCCGCCCCGGCGCAACCTTCTGCGTCCGGGGCGTTATTGCAGCAGATGGAGCAGGCAAGTCAAAACCTCAACTACGAATTCGCCTATATCAACGTCTCCCGCCTCGGCATTGAATCATTGCGTTATCGTCATGCTGTGATTGATGAGCGTATTTTTGCTCAGCTGTTGCAGATGGACGGCCCGCGACGTGAAGTGATCCAGCGTGGCAACGATATCAGCTACTTCGAACCTGGCCTTGAGCCGTTTTCGCTGCCCGGTAACCACATTATCGATGCGCTGCCGTCGGTGATTTTTGCAGACTTCACCAAGCTGGGCAGTGCGTACGACTTCATTACCGTTGGCCGCTCGCGTATTGCCGATCAGATGTGCGACGTATTGCGCATCGTGTCACGCGATGGCACCCGCTACAGCTATGTCGTCTGGCTGGATGTGGATACCAGGCTGCCTCTGCGGATTGACCTGCTGGACCGCGACGGTGAAACGCTGGAGCAGTTCCGTGTCATCAGCTTCGCGGTGGATGAAGGGGTGCGTAACCTGATGCAGGGGCTGGAGAAGGCCAACCTGCCGCCATCGCTCTCCGTCCCGAAAGGGGATGCGGTGATGCTCAACTGGCAGCCAGGCTGGATACCCGCCGGCATGACGCTGGTCTCTCAGAATCGTCGTACGTTGCCCGCGCTGAACAAAAACATGGAGTCGCGTCTCTACAGCGACGGCCTGTTCAGCTTCGCCATTAATATCACTCCGGCCGATAAAAGCAGTACCACCCAGACATTGCGCACTGGACGTCGTACGGTACAAACGGTTGTGCGCAATAATAGCGAGATTGCGGTGGTCGGCGAATTACCGCCTTCGACAGCAAAACGCATTGCGGACAGCATCGACCTGGGGTCACAAAAATGATGAGAGAATGGGCCACCGTGGTGGCATGGCAGGATGGCATCGCCACTCTGCATACTGAAGCGAAAACCTCCTGCAACAGCTGCCAGGCGCGTAAAGGTTGCGGCAGCCACATGCTGAACAAACTCGGCCCGAAAAATGCCCACGTAATGCAGATCGCCAGCAGCAAACCGCTGCAGCCGGGTCAGCGTATCGAACTGGGTATCCGCGAGAGCAGCCTGCTGGGCTCGGCGTTGCTGGTCTATATGACGCCGCTGTTGGGTTTGTTTGTGGTGGCAGGGCTGTTTCAGGCGCTGTTCAGCAGCGATCTGGCGGCCGCCAGCGGTGCGCTGCTGGGCGGGATTGGCGGCTTTATTATCGCCAAAGGCGTCTCGATGAAACTGGGCGATCGCGACGCCTTTCAACCGGTGATCCTGAACATCGCATTACCTCCTGATGCGCTGCGCGTTGAAAGCGAAGCGTAACGCATCTCCAGGCCGCGCACTCCGCGGCCTTTGTCTGTTCTCCCTTACGCAAAACTCTGTTTCGCTTCCACAACGTTCCATTCTTTTATGCGCGGCGTTAACAGTGTAATATGCGTCGTCATTAATGAGGCTGACAGGATTGTGGGTAAAGAGCGATCTTCCTGAATGTGTCTGTGCTCAGGTTTTCAACTGATTCTCTATGCGAAGATATTCATATAAATGAAGCACATAAGAAATTTCTCCATCATCGCCCACATCGACCATGGTAAATCTACGCTCTCTGACCGCCTGATTCAGATTTGTGGTGGCCTCACCGCCCGTGAGATGGCTGCCCAGGTTCTTGACTCTATGGATCTGGAACGCGAGCGCGGTATTACCATCAAAGCACAGAGCGTAACGCTCGATTACCACGCGAAAGACGGCGAAACTTACCAGCTCAATTTCATCGACACTCCGGGTCACGTTGACTTCTCCTATGAAGTTTCCCGCTCACTGGCGGCCTGTGAAGGCGCACTGCTGGTGGTGGATGCCGGGCAGGGCGTAGAAGCGCAGACCCTGGCGAACTGCTACACCGCGATTGAGATGGATCTGGAAGTAGTGCCGGTTCTGAACAAAATTGACCTGCCAGCGGCCGATCCCGATCGTGCGGCGCAGGAAATTGAAGATATCGTCGGCATTGATGCTACTGACGCGGTGCGCTGCTCGGCAAAAACCGGCGTTGGCGTACCGGAAGTGCTGGAACGTTTAGTGCGTGACATCCCGCCGCCAGAAGGCGATCCGGAAGCACCGCTGCAGGCGCTGATTATCGACTCCTGGTTCGATAACTACCTCGGTGTGGTGTCGCTGGTGCGGGTTAAAAACGGCACCATGCGCAAGGGCGATAAAATTAAGGTTCTGAGTACTGGCCAGGTGTATAACGCTGACCGTCTCGGCATCTTCACCCCGAAGCAGGTTGACCGTACCGAGCTTAACTGCGGTGAAGTTGGCTGGCTGGTCTGTGCGATTAAAGACATCCTCGGCGCGCCGGTAGGGGACACCCTGACCACCGCGCGTAACCCGGCAGACAAAGCGCTGCCAGGCTTTAAAAAAGTGAAGCCGCAGGTTTATGCCGGTCTGTTCCCGATCAGCTCTGACGACTATGAAGCGTTCCGTGATGCGCTCGGCAAACTGAGCCTGAATGACGCCTCGCTGTTCTATGAGCCAGAAAGCTCGACGGCGCTGGGCTTTGGTTTCCGCTGCGGCTTCCTCGGTCTGCTGCACATGGAGATCATCCAGGAGCGTCTGGAGCGTGAATACGATCTCGATTTAATTACCACGGCACCGACCGTGGTGTATGAAGTGGTTACCACCAGCGGCGACGTGGTCTACGTAGACAGCCCGTCTAAGTTGCCAGCGCTGAATAATATTGAAGAGCTGCGCGAACCGATCGCCGAGTGTCATATGCTGCTGCCGCAGGAATATCTGGGCAACGTCATTACACTGTGCATTGAGAAACGTGGCGTTCAGACCAATATGGTTTACCACGGCAATCAGGTCGCGCTGACTTACGAGATTCCGATGGCAGAAGTGGTGCTCGACTTCTTCGACCGTCTGAAATCCACCTCACGCGGCTATGCTTCGCTGGATTACAACTTTAAACGTTTCCAGGCCTCTGACATGGTGCGCGTCGACGTTCTGATTAACTCCGAACGTGTCGATGCGCTGGCGCTGATTACCCACCGTGAAAACGCACCGTATCGTGGACGCGATCTGGTTGAGAAGATGAAAGAGCTCATCCCGCGTCAGCAGTTTGATATTGCGATTCAGGCGGCAATCGGCAACCACATTATCGCGCGTTCAACGGTTAAACAGCTGCGTAAAAACGTACTCGCCAAGTGTTATGGCGGCGACGTCAGCCGTAAGAAGAAACTGTTGCAGAAGCAGAAAGACGGTAAGAAGCGAATGAAGCAGGTCGGTAACGTTGAGCTGCCGCAGGAAGCCTTCCTCGCGATTCTGCATGTCGGTAAGGACAGCAAATAAGGATTTCCAATGGCTAATATGTTCGCCCTGATACTGGCGATAGCGACGCTGATTACTGGCATCGTCTGGGTTATTGATCGTTTTAAATGGGCACCGCAACGTCGGGCTAAACAGGCGGCGGCTCAGGCGCAAACCGGTAATACGCTCGACAGCAAAACGCTGGCGAAAGTATCGTCGCAGCCGGGCTGGGTTGAAACTACCGCCTCGGTGTTCCCGGTACTGGCCGTGGTGTTCATCGTGCGTTCGTTTATTTACGAACCGTTCCAGATCCCTTCGGGATCGATGATGCCGACGCTGCTGATTGGCGATTTTATCCTGGTGGAGAAGTTTGCCTATGGAATTAAAGATCCAATCACTCAGACCACGCTGATCCCGACCGGTCAGCCAAAGCGCGGTGACATCGCGGTATTTAAATACCCGAAAGATCCGAGCCTCGACTACATTAAACGCGTGATTGGTTTACCTGGCGATAAAGTGATCTATGATCCTTACAGCAAAACCCTGACGGTCAAGCCAGCCTGTACCGACGGTAAAGCCTGTGACACCGCGTTAGCGGTGACTTATACCGACGTTGAGCCGAGCAACTTTATTCAGACCTTCAGCGGCTTTGATGGTAACGAAACTGGCAACGGTTTTTATCAGGTGCCACAGGGCGATACGATGCGCGGTGGCTTACGCCTCGGCACCCGTAAAGAGACGATTGGCAACGTGACCCATGACATCCTGCTGGTGAACGAAGCGCAGAGTCAGGCGGGCATGTATTACCAGCAGCCGGGTCAGCCACAGGCGAGCTGGGTAGTGCCGAAAGGGCAATATTTCATGATGGGCGATAACCGTGATAACAGCGCCGACAGCCGCTACTGGGGCTTTGTCCCGGAGCGTAATCTGGTCGGTAAAGCGGTCGCTATCTGGATGAGCTTTGAGAAACAAGAAGGACAGTGGCCTACCGGCGTGCGATTCAGTCGTATCGGCGGCATCCACTAAAAGTATTGTCTGATTAACAGGCAAATCGGGTGGCCTCCTGCGGGAGGCCACTGCACACCAAACGGAATGTGTTGGATTCTCAGCCCTGTTTGGTATGCAGAGTCACAGACGCAACAAAGAACTGGAATCGCATGAACCCCATCCTGATTAACAAGCTTCAGCGCAAACTGGGCTACACTTTTACTCATTCGGAACTGTTACAGCAGGCCCTGACTCACCGCAGCGCCAGCAGTAAGCACAACGAGCGTCTTGAATTTCTCGGCGATTCCATTCTCAGCTATGTGATTGCGAACGCGCTTTATCACCGCTTTCCGCGGGTTGATGAAGGTGACATGAGCCGCATGCGCGCCACGCTGGTGCGCGGTAATACGCTGGCGGAAATGGCGCGTGAATTTGATCTCGGCGAATGCCTGCGTTTAGGGCCTGGTGAGCTGAAAAGCGGCGGTTTCCGTCGCGAATCGATCCTGGCGGATACAGTGGAAGCGCTGATTGGCGGTATCTTCCTCGATAGCAGTATCCAGACGGTAGAAAAACTGATCCTCGACTGGTATCAGAGCCGCCTCGACGAAATCAGTCCTGGCGACAAACAAAAAGATCCGAAAACGCGTCTGCAGGAGTATCTGCAGGGGCGTCACCTGCCGCTGCCAAGCTATCTGGTGGTACAGGTGCGTGGCGAAGCTCACGATCAGGAATTCACCATTCACTGTCAGGTGAGTGGCATGGCCGATCCGGTGGTGGGCGTAGGCTCCAGCCGCCGTAAAGCAGAACAGGCAGCCGCCGAACAGGCGCTGATTAAACTGGGTCTCGAATAATTCCCCTGACCCGGGCACCGGCAACGGTGCCCGATGTATCATGACCTGACTGCCTGCTGGCCCTGGCGTCTGAACCGACGCTGAATCAATCATGACCCGAATATGCACTATCCCGGCGCCTGAACAGGCGCTGAATAACTCAGGACTCGAATGAGCGAAAACGTAACTTATTGCGGCTTTGTCGCGATTGTCGGCCGACCTAACGTCGGCAAATCCACTTTACTGAACCAGTTGCTGGGACAGAAGGTGTCGATCACCTCGCGTAAGCCGCAAACCACGCGCCACCGCATCATGGGCATCCATACCGAAGGCGCCTATCAGGCGATCTACGTCGATACGCCCGGCCTGCACATGGAAGAGAAACGCGCGATTAACCGTCTGATGAACCGCGCCGCCAGCAGCTCAATTGGCGACGTGGAACTGGTGATCTTCGTGGTTGAAGGCACCCGCTGGACGCCGGATGATGAAATGGTGTTAGGCAAACTGCGCGACGGCAAAGTGCCGGTGGTGCTGGCGATCAACAAAGTCGATAACATCCAGGACAAGAGTATTCTGCTGCCGCACCTGCAGTTCCTGAGCCAGCAGATGAACTTCCTCGATATCGTACCGATCTCGGCGGAAAGCGGAAAGAACGTCGATACCATTGCGGCGATTACCCGTAAACATCTGCGCCAGGCCGATCACCACTTCCCGGAAGATTACATCACTGACCGTTCACAGCGCTTTATGGCGTCGGAGATCATCCGTGAGAAGCTGATGCGTTTCCTCGGTGCTGAACTGCCTTACTCGGTGACGGTAGAAATTGAACGCTTCGTCTCTAACGAACGCGGCGGCTACGACATCAATGGCCTGATTCTGGTTGAGCGTGAAGGTCAGAAGAAGATGGTGATTGGTAACAAAGGCAGCAAGATCAAAACTATCGGCATTGAAGCGCGTAAAGACATGGAAGATATGTTCGAAGCGAAAGTGCATCTCGAACTGTGGGTTAAAGTGAAATCGGGCTGGGCGGACGACGAACGTGCGCTGCGCAGCCTGGGTTACACAGACGATCTCTGATTCGATGGAAGGCTGGCAACGCGCCTTTGTGCTGCATAGTCGTCCCTTCAGTGAGACCAGTCTGCTGCTCGACCTGTTCAGCGAAAGTGAAGGGCGGGTGCGGGTACTGGCGAAAGGGGCGCGTTCACGGCGCTCCCAGCTGAAAGGGGCGTTACAGCCTTTTACCCCACTGCTGGTTCGCTGGAGCGGGCGGGGCGAGGTCAAAACCCTGCGCAATGCCGAAGCGGTATCGCTGGCGTTACCGCTCAGCGGTATCACGCTTTACTGCGGCCTGTACGTCAACGAGCTGATATCCCGCGTACTGGAGCAGGAATTCCCGTTCTCCGATCTGTTCTTCGATTATCTTAACTGTCTGCAAAGCTTAGCCTCATCTCAGGCTCGCCAGAACCGGCCCTGCGCCGCTTTGAACTGGCGCTGCTCGGCCATCTTGGCTACGGCGTCGATTTCCTGCACTGTGCCGGCAGTGGCGAGCCGGTCAGCGACGAGATGACCTACAGCTACCGCGAAGAGCGCGGCTTTATCGCCAGCCTGGTGCTGAATCAACGCAGCTTCACCGGTCGCCAGCTGCGCGCTGTGTGAGCGCGAATTCCCTGATGCCGACAGCCTGCGAGCCGCTAAGCGGTTCACCCGTATCGCCCTGAAACCTTACCTTGGCGGTAAGCCGCTCAAGAGTCAGGAACTGTTTCGTCAGTTTATCCCGAAGAAAAAAACCGACGAAGCCGCTGAATAGCGCTGGTCGTACCGCTTGCCGGATGCAACGCGGTACACTCAACATTACGACAAACAAGAAGTGAGGATGGTCATGTCTGAGTTGCTGTTAGGCGTCAATATCGATCACATTGCCACGGTACGTAACGCGCGCGGGACAAACTATCCCGATCCGGTGCAGGCGGCGTTTATCGCTGAGCAGGCGGGCGCGGATGGCATTACCGTGCATCTGCGCGAGGATCGCCGTCATATCACCGATCGTGATGTGCGTATTCTGCGTGACACCATCCAGACGCGGATGAATCTGGAGATGGCGGTTACCGATGAGATGATTGGCATCGCCTGCGATATCAAACCGCATTTCTGCTGTCTGGTTCCGGAAAAGCGTCAGGAAGTGACCACCGAAGGCGGACTGGACGTGGCGGGCCAGCAGGACAAGCTGAATGCGGCGGTCAAGCTGCTGAGTGAAGCGGGAATTCTGGTCTCACTGTTCATTGATGCCGATCAACGCCAGATTGAAGCGGCGGTGGCCAGCGGAGCGCCGTATATCGAAATTCATACCGGTGCCTACGCTGAAGCCCCGGAAGGCCTGGCACGCGATGCAGAACTGGCACGCATCCGTCAGGCGGCTACCTTCGCGGCCAGCCTTGGTCTGAAGGTCAACGCCGGCCACGGTCTGACCTATCACAACGTGCTGCCGATTGCCGCGCTGCCGGAAATGCATGAGCTGAACATCGGTCATGCGATTATTGGCCGTGCGGTGATGAGCGGATTGCCTGACGCAGTCCGGGAGATGAAGCAGCTGCTGCGTGAAGCGCGTCGCTGATGGCAATTCTCGGGCTGGGTACCGACATCGTTGAAATCGAGCGTATCGCCGGGGTGATTGAGCGCTCCGGCGATCGACTGGCGCGGCGGGTATTGAGCGAAGCGGAATGGCAGCAATATCAGGCGCACCAGCAGCCGGTGCGCTTTCTCGCCAAGCGTTTTGCCGTCAAAGAGGCGGCGGCCAAGGCATTTGGCACCGGCATTCGTGGCGGTCTGGCCTTTAATCAGTTTGAGGTTTATAACGATGCGCTGGGAAAACCGGGGTTACGTTTTTTCC
Source organism: Pantoea brenneri (assembly GCA_002095305.1). Lineage (GTDB taxonomy): Bacteria > Pseudomonadota > Gammaproteobacteria > Enterobacterales > Enterobacteriaceae > Pantoea > Pantoea brenneri. Next base: position 60,462 of record MIEI01000009.1, on the reverse strand, counting down.
AGCATGCGGATGAACTGGCACAGCGACTGGGCGTGAAAAGCGTTCACGTGACGCTGGCTGACGAACGTCATTACGCCTGCGCCACGGTGATTATCGAAAGCTAACCGTGCAGCACCACAAACTTATCCCACAGCGCATCGCGTGATTCGGTGTGCTGTGGATCAGTAATAATGGTGTTATCGATCGGGCAAACCCGCTGACAGGTTGGCTCATCATAATGCCCGATGCACTCGGTGCAGCGGCTGACGTCAATTTCATAAATCGCATCACCCAGCGAGATGGCCTGGTTCGGGCATTCCGGTTCGCACATATCGCAGTTAATGCATTTGGCCGTGATCAACAGCGCCATTTTCCCCACCTGGTTACAACAGAAAAAGCGCGGCTATTATACGCCCTCCGGCTGATCAGACCAGCTTTTTCACCAGCGCTTCGCTGTGCCGGATATGGCTGGAGGCGCGTTCCGGATCGTTTTGCACCAGCGCCATAAACAGCAGGTCAGTCAGCGCCAGCTGGGCGGTGGTCGAGGAGATCGCTGCGCTGCGGGTGCTTTGCTCTTCCGCTACGGTATAGAGACACTGGCTGGCGCTCTGTTGCAGGGTATTCGGGGTGAAGCCGGTAAAGGCCACCACGTCGGCACCTACCTGGGCGGCTTCCTGCGCGGCCAGATTGATCTCACGCCGCTCACCGGTATAAGAGATGGCGAGCAGCACATCGCCCGGCCCCATCGCCTGTACGCTGGCCAGCAGGGCGTGCATATCCTGCTCGGCGACCGCATTAATCCCGATTTTCATCAGCTTCCATGAAAAATCTTTTGCCACCAGCCCGGAAGCACCAATTCCCACCAGCAGGATGCGCCGGGCATTCTTCAGCAGCTGCAACACCTCGTTGAGCTTCTCTTCGCTGTTGATATCCAGCGTGGCGCGAATCGCCGACAGCTTTTCAGCCAGCAACTTTTCTCCCACCATTTTGAGAGGGTCATCGCTGAGAATATGGTTATGCACGGTAATCGCATCCTTGTCGGCCAGTGACTCACTCAGGGCCAGTTTCAGCGCCGGAAACCCTTTATAGCCCAGCTTCTGGGCGAACTTGACCACGCTCGACTGACTGACGCCTGACTCCTCCGCCAGCTTTTGCGAACTCAGATGACGGGCCCGATCGGGTTGTGACAGCAGAAAATCAGCCAGCCGGCGTTCGTTTAGCGCCAGACGGGGATAAAGCTGGCGAATGCGCAGCAATGAACTCATGCCCAATCCTCATGATTCAGGAGTAATTTGCGAAGAATAAACTATTCATCTGGCATTGTAGTCATCGGAATTAAAAATGACAGCCATCGCCGTGCCGCCTGATGATGGCTACAATAGAGTCTATTGGCGCAAAATCAGCGAAAAGGAGAGTTGTTTGACCAAGGGTACACAACGTCGCATCGTATTTTTCGACCTGGACGGCACGCTGCATCAGCAGGATATGTTTGGCACCTTTATGCGTTATCTGCTGCGACGCCGGCCGCTGAATCTGCTGCTGGTGGTCCCGTTGCTGCCGGTGGTGGGGCTCGGATTGCTGTTCAAAGGCCGGGCGGCACGCTGGCCGATGAGCCTGTTGCTGTGGTCGATCACCTTTGGTCATTCAGAGCGAACCTTGCTGCGTCTTGAAGCTGAATTCGCGCAATGGTTTCGCCTGCGGGTGAAAGCGTTCCCGGTGGTGCAACAGCGCCTGACTGACTATCTCGGCAGCGATGACGCCGATGTCTGGCTGATTACCGGCTCACCACAGTCGCTGGTCGAACAGGTCTATTACGACTCGGCTTTTCTGCCGCGGGTGAAAATGATTGCCAGCCAGATGCAGCGCGGCTGGGGCGGTCGGGTGCTGGCGATGCGCTGTCTCGGCCATGAAAAAGTGGCGCAGCTGGAGGAGAAAATCGGCACGCCGCTGCAGCTTTACAGCGGGTACAGCGACAGCAAGCAGGATAACCCGCTGCTGTTTTTCTGCCAGCATCGCTGGCGTGTCACGCCGGCGGGCGAACTGCAACAGCTGGAATAAGTTTCACCCGCGACCGCGAGACCGCTATAATGCGCCGCTTTTCTGTTGCCGGGAGTGGCCTGCATGAATCAACAACGCGATGAATACTGGATGCGCCACGCCCTCGGCCTGGCGCGATTAGCCTGGGAGCAGGGCGAAGTGCCGGTCGGCGCGGTGCTGGTACAGGATGAGCGGGTGATTGGCGAAGGCTGGAATCGCCCGATTGGTCAGCACGATCCGACCGCCCACGCCGAAATGATGGCGCTGCGACAGGGCGGTAAGGTACTGGAAAACTATCGGCTGCTGAACACCACGCTTTACGTGACGCTGGAGCCGTGCGTGATGTGCGCGGGCGCGATGGTCCACAGTCGCATTACCCGGCTGGTGTATGGTGCGCATGATGTCAAAACCGGGGCGGCAGGCTCGCTGCTGGATGTGCTGGGCATCCCGGCATGAATCATCAGATTGAATTGCACAGCGGCGTGCTGGCAGAAGAGTGTGCCGCCATGCTGAGTGATTTCTTCCGCATGCGGCGCGAGCAGAAAAAAGCGCTGCGTCAGGCGCAACGCCAGAGTTAATTCATGGCGATGTTCGGTTCAACTGCCGGATAGCCTTTTGCCAGTTCCGCTTGCGCAGCCATCTGCTGTGCCAGGCGTTTTTCCTGCTCCTGCAGATACCCCACCAGACTGATCTGATACTTACGGATGTTCTCCACGTAGTTATACGCCTCGTGCCCGCGCGCGTAACCATAGGTGGTCTGGGTGTAGTAACGCTTCTGGCTCAGCATGGGTAGCCGCAGCTTAACGTCCGCCCAGCTATCCGGATTGCCGCCCTGACGCGCCGTCAGTTTGCGCACGTCGAGCATGTGGGCATAGCCCATGTTGTAGGCCGCCAGTGCAAACCAGATGCGCTCATCTTCCGGGATAGTTTGCGGCACTTTCTCCATCATATTCTGCAGATACTGACTGCCGCCGCGAATACTCTGCTCAGGATCGGTGCGGTCGCCCACATCAAGGCTCTCAGCGGTATTGCGGGTCAGCATCATCATGCCGCGCACGCCAGTCGGCGAGGTGGCCTGCGGATTCCAGTGCGACTCCTGATAAGAGATGGCTGCCAGCAGGCGCCAGTCGATGCCGGAGGCATACTTCTCAAACAGCGGCTTGATGTCGGGCAGGGTGCTGTCGATGGCGCGCAGGAAAGTGCGGGTATCGACATAGTCAAAGGTACCTACGTGACCGAGATATTTCTCCTCCAGTCGCGCCATTGCGCCTTCTTCACCCATGCCGTTAAAGAAGTCGAGCATCGCCGCATTCAGGCTGTCATCGTCGCTGTGCTTCATGTACCAGGTCACCGGCTCTTCATCGGTGACGTCAAACGCCACTGCCAGCTGCGGATAGATGCGTTGCAGCAGGGCGATCGTCACCGAGTCGCCGATGGTATAGTCGAGTTTGCCATCCGCCACTGCTTCCAGCAGCGCTTTCGGGCTTTGATCGGTGGAGATCGCCCAGTCCAGATCGGGGAACTGATTAGAGCGGGCGCTTTTCAGGCTGGAGAGGTACGCCGATCCCGAGGCGACCGTCAGCCGCCCCTTGAGATCACCGAGGTTTTTCGGGCGTGGCTTATCCACGCGATACACCAGCTGTTGCGAAACGTTGTAGTAGCCGGGCCCGGTCCGATACCGCGCCAGGCGTTCGCTGTTATAATTCAGGCCCGCCGCCAGCACATCCGCTTTCCCTTCATCAAGATCGTCAAACAGGTCACTCAGGTTCGGGCGGACCGTCACCTTCAGTTTAACGCCCAGATAATCGGCGAAGCGTTTTGCCAGCTCGTAGTCCATACCGGCCGGGGCCTGATTTATGGTGTAGTAAGTCAGCGGGGAATTGATGGTACTGACACGCAATACTCCCCGTGATTTAATCTGTGAAATCGTATCCTGCCCACCGCCGTACCACGGGATGGACGGCCACAATGCCATCGCTAACAGCACGGCGACCAGACCGATAAACAGATAATTAAATTTTAGGCGTTTCAAATAGTTATCTCTCGCTGGCTCTAAGGCCTCTGTCTTTTAAAGGCAGTATTTGTCTTCTTTGAACTCCCAGAGCGAGGGGCATTTTGCGCAACAAAGCGAAGCTGAGCAACTCATATAGCAGGTTTTGCGCAAATTTCAGGCAAATCCGGTGGGCCATAAATTTTGCGCAAACGGTTTCGTCGCGAGGGCGCTTTCTCTATAATACGCCCCGTTTTCCCCTGTTGCGCCCAATGAAGCGTCGCCCGGCGTTTCGAAGACGAGAGATCTTATGATGGAAATTCTGCGTGGTTCGCCCGCCCTGTCGGCATTTCGTGTAAACAAACTGCTGACCCGCTTTCAGGACGCTCACCTGCCGGTGAGTGATATTTACGCTGAGTACGTCCATTTTGCCGATGTCAGCGCGCCACTGAGCGCCGACCAACAGACCCGTTTACAGCGTCTGCTGAAATATGGTCCTTCTCTCGCTGAACATGCGCCACAAGGGCGTCTGCTGCTGGTGACACCGCGTCCTGGCACCATTTCGCCATGGTCATCGAAAGCCACCGACATTGCTCACAACTGCGATCTGCCGCAGGTCCGTCGCCTGGAGCGCGGTCTGGCATTTTACGTGCAGGCCCCTCAGTTAACCGAGGCGCAGTGGCAATCGCTTGGCGCGCTGCTGCATGATCGCATGATGGAGACGGTCTACAGTGATCTGGCGCAAGCTGAGCAGCTGTTCGCTCACCACTCACCGCAGCCGGTAAAAAGTGTCGATGTGCTGGGTGAGGGCCGTCAGGCGCTGGTCCAGGCTAACCTCTCGCTGGGTCTGGCGCTGGCAGACGATGAAATTGATTACCTGCTGGCGGCGTTCACCCGCCTGGGCCGCAATCCGAACGACATCGAACTCTATATGTTCGCTCAGGCTAACTCTGAGCACTGTCGCCACAAGATCTTCAACGCCGACTGGATTATTGATGGCGAGAAGCAGCCGAAATCGCTGTTTAAGATGATCAAAAATACCATGGAGCAGACGCCGGATTACGTGCTGTCTGCTTACAAAGATAACGCTGCGGTGATGGAAGGGTCCGATGTCGGCCGTTTCTTCGCTGATGCGGCAGAAAGCGAATACCGCTGGCATCAGGAAGCGGCACATATCCTGATGAAAGTTGAGACTCACAACCACCCCACGGCGATTTCACCGTGGCCTGGCGCGGCAACCGGCTCCGGTGGCGAAATCCGTGACGAAGGGGCAACCGGACGCGGCGCCAAGCCGAAAGCTGGCCTGGTCGGGTTCTCGGTGTCGAACCTGCGTATTCCTGGCTTCGAGCAGCCGTGGGAAGAGGATTTCGGCAAGCCGGGCCGCATCGTCAGCGCGCTGGAGATCATGACCGATGGCCCACTGGGCGGCGCGGCATTTAACAATGAATTTGGTCGTCCGGCACTGAACGGTTACTTCCGTACCTATGAAGAGCAGGTTACCAGCCACAATGGCACCGAGCTGCGCGGCTACCACAAGCCGATCATGCTGGCGGGCGGCATTGGCAATATCCGTGCTGACCACGTGCAGAAAGGGGAAATCACCGTCGGCGCTAAGCTGGTGGTGCTGGGCGGTCCGGCGATGAACATCGGTCTGGGCGGCGGTGCCGCCTCCTCAATGGCGTCGGGCCAGTCTGATGCCGATCTCGACTTCGCCTCGGTACAGCGTGACAACCCGGAAATGGAACGTCGTTGCCAGGAAGTGATCGATCGCTGCTGGCAGCTGGGCGATGACAACCCGATTCTGTTCATTCATGACGTGGGCGCGGGCGGTCTGTCGAATGCGATGCCTGAGCTGGTCAGCGATGGCGGCCGCGGTGGTCAGTTTAACCTGCGCGATATCCTCAACGATGAGCCGGGCATGAGTCCGCTGGAAGTGTGGTGCAACGAATCACAGGAACGTTATGTGATGGCGGTGGCACCCGAGAAGCTGGCAGAGTTCGAAGCGATTTGCCAGCGTGAGCGCGCACCGTTTGCGGTAATCGGTGAAGCCACCGAAGAGCTGCATCTGAGCCTGAGCGACAGCCATTTCGACAATAAACCGATCGACATGCCGCTTGACGTGCTGCTGGGCAAAACGCCGAAGATGACGCGTGACGTGGTGACGCAGCAGGCGCAGGGCAATGAACTGCAGCGTGATGGCATCACCCTGGTGGATGCGGTCAATCGCGTGCTGCATCTGCCCGCCGTGGCGGAGAAAACCTTCCTGATCACCATTGGTGACCGCAGCGTGACCGGCATGGTTGCGCGCGACCAGATGGTCGGGCCGTGGCAGATCCCGGTCGCCAACTGCGCCGTGACCACCGCCAGCCTCGACAGCTATCACGGTGAAGCCTTTGCGCTGGGCGAACGTGCGCCGGTTGCGCTGCTCGATTTCGCCGCCTCCGGCCGTCTGGCGGTGGGTGAAGCGCTGACTAACCTCGCGGCCACCTCTATCGGCTCGCTGAAACGCGTCAAACTGTCGGCTAACTGGATGTCGGCTGCCGGTCATCCGGGCGAAGACGCCGGTCTGTACGCCGCGGTAAAAGCGGTCGGCGAAGAGCTTTGTCCGGCGCTGGGCATCACCATCCCGGTCGGTAAAGATTCGATGTCGATGAAAACCCGCTGGCAGGAAGGCAACCAACAGCGTGAAATGACGTCGCCACTGTCGCTGGTGATCACCGCGTTTGCGCGAGTTGAAGATGTGCGTCGCACCGTCACGCCGCAGCTGCAGCCCGATCGGGAAAACCTGCTGCTGCTGATCGACCTCGGTAACGGGGTCAATACCCTCGGCGCTACGGCGCTGTCACAGGTTTATCGTCAACTGGGCGACAAGCCAGCCGATGTGCGTGATGCCAGCCAGCTGGCGGGCTTCTTCAATGCGATGCAGGCGCTGGTGGCGCAGCAGAAACTGCTGGCCTACCACGATCGTTCCGACGGTGGCCTGTTAGTGACGCTGGCAGAAATGGCCTTTGCCGGCCACTGCGGTGTTGAAGTTGATATCGCGGCGCTGGGCAATGACCCACTGGCCGCCTTATTTACCGAAGAGCTGGGCGCGGTGATTCAGATTAACGCTGCCGATCGCGCGGCGGTAGAGCAAATTCTGGCCGATCACGGTCTGGCAGACTGTAGTCATCTGCTGGGTCATGCTCAGCCAGGCGACCGCTTTGTGATTCGTTCGGGCGACAGCGCGGTTTACAGCGAAAGCCGGACTACGCTGCGCACCTGGTGGGCAGAAACCACCTGGCAGATGCAGCGCCTGCGTGATAACCCGGCCTGCGCCGATCAGGAACACCAGGCGAAAAAGAACGACAGCGATCCGGGCCTCAACGTTACGCTGACCTTCAATCCGCAGGAAGATGTCGCAGCCCCGATGATCGCCACTGGCGCGCGTCCACGGGTTGCGGTGCTGCGTGAGCAGGGCGTCAATTCGCACGTTGAAATGGCAGCGGCTTTTGACCGGGCCGGCTTTACCGCGGTTGATGTGCACATGAGCGACCTGCTGGCCGGACGGCGCGGTCTGGAAGAGTTCCAGGCGCTGGTTGCCTGTGGTGGCTTCTCTTACGGCGACGTGCTGGGCGCGGGCGAAGGCTGGGCAAAATCAATCCTGTTCAACGCTCGGGTACGCGATGAGTTTGAAACCTTCTTCCACCGTCCGCAGACGCTGGCGCTCGGCGTCTGTAACGGTTGTCAGATGATGTCCAACCTGCGTGAACTGATTCCCGGCAGTGACCTGTGGCCACGCTTTGTGCGTAACCAGTCTGAGCGGTTTGAAGCCCGTTTCAGCCTGGTCGAAGTGGCAGCCAGCCCGTCGCTGTTACTGGACGGAATGGCCGGATCGCATATGCCTATCGCGGTTTCCCATGGGGAAGGGTTTGTAGAAGTGCGCGACCCGGCTCATCTGGCCGCACTGGAAGCGAAAGGACTGGTGGCGCTGCGCTTTATCGATAACTTCGGCAAAGTGACAGAAACCTATCCGGCTAACCCGAACGGCTCGCCAAACGGTATCACTGCGGTCACCAACGAAAGCGGCCGCGTCACCATCATGATGCCGCATCCGGAGCGGGTGTTCCGCACCGTCAGCCACTCCTGGCATCCGGCAGAGTGGGGCGAAGACAGCCCGTGGATGCGTATTTTCCGCAACGCACGTAAACAGCTGGGTTAAATAATCCGCTGATAACAACAGGAGGCCACAGCGCCTCCTGTTTTATTTTCAGGCGGCTGTTGGCAAATGGCGACAGCCGTGGCTTAACGGTGTCGCCGTCTGGCGACATTTATCCTGCTGATTTATATCAGCTAGTTTTCCTCTTGTGCTGAGTGTTGCTTTCAGGCGACACTTTTACCGGCTTTTGCGGTTCGCTAACGCTGCCGATAGTCCGGTGAATCTGACAATTAACTGAAAAATATAGTTATTTATTAATTGGCATGAAACTTGCTATACTCCGTGCGCTGCTCATTCACCTGTTTATGATTGCCCCGCACTGCGGAAAAGAGCTCATAAAACCCGAATGACGCACCAAACGGAGCCTGCCGTCCACCTCATCGATAATCGTTTGCTATGCAACGTTATCAAACGCCGGACGTAACGTTGAGTAAGGCTCCACCCATTGTTCCGCGATGCCGCTGGCGTCGCGTCAACGGCAGGCCAGCGCGCCTGCCGTTTTCTTTTCTGCCTCTTTCTTCCTGCATCAGAGTCCGCTAGCATCCAGACAGCATTTTTCTAAGGAAGCGGCCGCGTGAAAAGATGGCGTTTATTTCCCCGTTCTCTGCGCCAGCTGGTGCTGATGGCGTTTGTGCTGGTGCTGTTACCGCTGCTGGTGCTGGCCTGGCAGGCGTGGGAAAGCCTTTCAGCCCTCAGCGAACAGGCGGCGGATACCAACCGCAACACCTTCACCGACGTGCGCCGCAGCGAGGCGATGGCCCGCACCGCGGTTGAACTGGAGCGCAGCTATCGCCAGTACTGCGTGCTGGATGATGCCTCGCTGGCGCGGCTCTATCAAACGCAGCGTACTCGTTACAGCCAGATGCTGAGCGCCCACAGCGCCAGCCTGCCGGAACTGCCGGCTTTCCAGACACTGCAAGCCACGCTGCCCCTGCTGACCCAACCGCAGTGCGACAATGGCAATCCGGTGCCGCGCGCCGCCGAGGCGCTGGATCGCTTCTCGGCCACTAATATCCGGATGGTGCAGGATACGCGCGAAGTGGTGTTTTCACGTGGCTTACAGCTACAGCGTGAGATTGCCGATCGCGGCCAGTTCTTTGGCTGGCAGGCGCTGATTCTGTTTATCATCAGCCTGGCGTTAATGATGCTCTTCACCGGCATGATCATCGGGCCGGTTAAGCGCATTGAACGGATGATCAACCGGCTGGGTGAAGGACGCGAACTGGGCAGCAGCATAGAGCTTCGCGGCCCGCGTGAGCTGCGGTCACTCGGCCAGCGTATCCTCTGGCTGAGTGAGCGACTGGCCTGGCTGGAAACCCAGCGTCATGAATTCCTGCGTCATCTCTCCCACGAATTGAAAACGCCGTTAGCCAGCCTGCGCGAAGGCACCGAACTGCTGGCGGATGAAGTGGCCGGATCGCTTAATAGCGAGCAGAAAGAGGTGGTGTCGATTCTGGACAGCAGCAGCCGCCATCTGCAGCGGTTGATTGAGCAACTGCTGGATTACAACCGTAAACTGGCCGATGGCCCGACCCAACTGGAAACGGTCAGGCTGGATGAAATTGTGGCACGGGTGGTCAGCGCGCATGCGCTTTCGGCGCGGACCAAACTGATGCAGACGGTGCTGGATCTCAACGCGACCCGCTGTCTGGCCGAGCCGACGTTATTGATGCGGGTGATCGACAACCTCTATTCGAACGCCGTGAACTACGGCAGCGAATCCGGTACCATCTGGCTGCGCAGTCAGCAGCAGGGCGATCGGATCTGGATCGAGGTTGCCAACAGCGGCATCCCGATTCCGCCGGACGAGCAGAAGATGATATTCGAGCCGTTCTTTCAGGGAAGCCAGCAGCGTAAAGGGCCGGTGAAAGGCAGCGGGCTGGGCCTGAGTATTGCCAAAGATTGTCTGCGCCGGATGCAGGGCGACCTGTCGCTGGTCTCCAGCGATCGCACCGGCGTCTGTTTTCGCATTGAACTGAACACCACAGCCGGGAATGTCTGACTGATGAAATATTTACCCGCTTTGCTGTTGAGCACGCTGACCACGCTGCTGCTCAGCGGATGTACTGCCTCTCCGGCCACCTCATCGCTGCCGTCGGGCCATCCGGTGACGGAACCGGAGGTCAAAATAGCTGATTATCTGGCGACCCGCTGCAGTGATGTGTGGCAGATTGAAAACCACGCGGCGCTGGCTAATCCGCTCTACTGGATGCGCACCATCGACTGTGCAGAACGGTTGTCGCCAGCCGAAGCCCGGGCTGAAGCGCACCGCTGGCCGGCAGACGGCTGGTCACGCGCCTTTAAGCAGGGCGTGTTAATGGCTAACGGCAACGTCACGCCGGTCGAGCGGCGCCAGTATGTCGCCACCCTGGACAGCTACAGCAGTGATTTTCCTGCTCCGGTTCGTCCGCTCATTCAGCTGTGGCGCAGCAATCAGGCGGCGCAACTTGACCTCAGCGAAGCGCGAACCCGTTACGCGCACCTGCAACAAAGCAGTGATGCCCAGCAGGAGACACTCCGGCAGCAGATGATCAGGCAGCAACAGCAGCTGAGTGATACACAGCGTAAGCTGGAGCGATTGACCGACATTGAGCGCCAGCTATCATCCCGCAAAGCGCCGGATGTCTCTGACAGCAGTCACGGCACTGCACTGCCGCAGGACGAGGAGCAATAATGGTTAAACAAGCCGCCCGACTGCTGCTGGTCGATGACGATCCCAGCCTGCTGAAGCTATTGGGCATGCGTCTCAGCAGCGAAGGTTACCAGGTCACCACGGCCGCCAGCGGCCCGGAAGCGTTGCGCCTGCTGCAGAAAGAAAAAATTGAGCTGGTTATCAGCGATTTGCGGATGGATGAAATGGACGGGCTGGCGCTGTTTGGCGAAATCCAGAAACGCCATATGGGGCTGCCGGTGATTATCCTGACCGCGCACGGCTCGATTCCGGATGCGGTCTCCGCCACCCAACAGGGCGTGTTCAGCTTTCTGACCAAGCCGGTGGATCGTGATGCGCTCTACAAAGCGATTGATGAAGCGCTGGCGCAGCAGGCGCCGATCAGCGATGACCGCTGGCGCGAAGCGATTGTTACCCGCAGCCCGTTGATGCTGCGGCTGCTGGAGCAGGCGCATATGGTGGCGCAGTCTGATGTCAGCGTGCTGATTAACGGGCAGAGCGGTACCGGTAAAGAGATGCTGGCACAGGCCATCCATGCCGCCAGTCCACGTCACGGCAAGCCGTTTATCGCCATCAACTGCGGTGCGCTGCCGGAACAACTGCTGGAGTCTGAGCTGTTTGGTCACGCCAAAGGGGCATTTACCGGCGCGGTGAGCGCCCGTGATGGGCTGTTCAAAGCGGCCGGTGGCGGCACGCTGTTTCTTGATGAGATCGGCGACATGCCACAGGCGCTGCAGGTTAAGCTGCTGCGGGTACTGCAGGAGCGCAAAGTACGGCCGGTCGGCAGCGATCACGACATGGATATCGACGTGCGTATCATTTCCGCCACCCACCGCGATCTGCCTAAGGCGATGGAGAAAAAAGAGTTTCGCGAGGATCTGTTCTATCGCCTCAACGTGGTTAACCTGAAAATTCCGGCGCTGCATCAGCGGACGGAGGATATCCCGCTGCTGGCGAATCATCTGCTGCGTCAGGCGGCGGAACGGCACAAACCGCAAATCCGCAGTTTTTCTGTCGATGCGATGAAACGCCTGATGGCCGCCAGCTGGCCGGGTAACGTGCGTCAGCTGGTCAACGTGGTTGAGCAGTGTGTGGCGCTCAGCGCGTCACCGGTGATCAGTGATGCGCTGGTGGCGCAGGCGCTGAGCGGTGAAAACAGTGCGTTGCCGACCTTTGTCGAGGCGCGCAATCAGTTCGAGCTGAACTATCTGCGTAAGTTACTGCAGATGACTAAAGGCAATGTGACCCATGCTGCGCGTCTGGCTGGACGCAACCGTACTGAGTTCTATAAGCTGCTGTCTCGTCACGAACTGGACGCCAGCGATTTTAAAGAGTAGCGTGCGCCGCAATCCCGCCAGGGCAAAGCGTGATCCGCATGGCGGATATTCGCTGCCCGGCCGCGCCAGCAACATTTATACTTGATAAACCCTTCCGACCACGGAGGGAGAGAGAAAAGGGTCTGACATGAAAAAGATTGATGCGATTATCAAACCATTCAAACTCGATGATGTACGTGAAGCCTTAGCTGAAGTCGGCATCACCGGCATGACCGTGAGTGAAGTGAAAGGGTTCGGCCGCCAGAAAGGCCATACCGAACTCTATCGTGGCGCAGAGTATATGGTCGACTTTCTGCCGAAAGTAAAAATTGAGATGGTGGTCGGCGACGATATCGTTGATACCTGTGTTGAAACCATCATGCGCACTGCGCAGACCGGTAAAATCGGTGACGGTAAAATCTTTGTCTTTGACGTGGCGCGTGTGGTGCGCATTCGTACGGGCGAAGAGGATGAAGAGGCGATCTGAGTTCGCCGGATTAAAAAAGCCCGCTGCGATGCGGGCTTTTTTTATGGTGCAATCACATGCCTTTATGCGGACCGAACAGTTCGTAATGGATGCGCGCGTCCTCAACGCCAGCATCACGCAGCTGCGCCACCACATGCTGCATAAAGCCCAGTGGACCACACAGGTAGAACTGTGTCTGCGGTGACTGTAAACGTGCCGCCATCGCCGTCACGTCCATCAGGCCCTGCGCATCATAGGCGCCGGCATCCTGCGGGGCAGGCTGACGATACCAGACTTGCGAAACGAAATCGCTGAGCTGTGCGCCGGTCGCTTTTACTTCATCAGCAAAGGCGTGCTGCTCGCCATTTTCCGCGGCGTGCAGCCAGCTTACCGCAGCAGGATGCTGCTGCGCGGCCAGCGCATGCAGCATGGCCAGCATCGGGGTCTGACCGACGCCAGCCGAGATCAGCGCTACCGGCGTTTCAGCCTCAGTCTGCAGGAAGAAGTCACCGTGCGGCGCAGCCAGCTGCACTTCATCGCCCACCTGACCATACTGATGCAGCCAGCCAGAAACCGTGCCTTTGTCCTCACGCTTCACCGCAATGCGGTAATCTTTACCGTTACTCAGGTTGGTCAGGGAATACTGGCGAATCTGATGATGTTCGAAACTGGCGGGCTGCAGGTGCACCGTCAGGTACTGGCCCGGCTCAAACGCGGCCACCGGTCCGCCATCGACCGGCGTAAAAGTGAAGCTTTTGATTACCGCGCTCTGTTGCTCAATCGCGCTGATGCGGAAGGCGCGGGTCCCCCGCCAGCCGCCCGTTTGCTGTTCCGAGGCCTGATAAATCTGCTCTTCACGCTGGATAAACACCTCTGCCAGCACGCCGTAAGCCCGGCCCCAGGCCGCCAGCACCTCTTCACCCGGATCCAGCAGCTCTTTGATAGTTGCCAGTAAATTTTCGCCGACGATGGCGTACTGATCAGGCTGAATATTCAGGCTGGTATGCTTCTGGGCAATTTTTTCCACCGCCGGCAGCAGCACCGCCAGATTTTCCAAGTTGGCACCGTAGGCGCAAATTGCATTAAACAGCGCTTCACGCTGATCGCCATTGCGCTGGTTATTCATGTTGAAGACGTTTTTTAGTTCGGGATGGTGCGACAACATGCGGTCATAGAAGTGGGCGGTGAGTTTCGGACCGCAGGCCGCAATGGCGGGCAGGGTCGATTTAACGGTCGCGATGGTTTGCGCATCAAGCATAGGAGGAACCTCACATGTAAAGTTGCATTTTAAATGCATCTTATAGCTATGCCGGCTGCGCTGTAAATAACCGCTTTAACTTTCTGATCGCCTGGCAAGCCGCGTATGGCCGCTGGATGAGGAAATCTCCGTCACATCCTGAAGAAAAATCGTGGCGCAGTCTGACCAGAAAAAAGCGTAAAAATCCCGTGCCGCTGCATAGCCAATCGTTTGCGTAAAAAGAGGGGATTCACCCTACCTTCACCTGATAAAACGGTTTACACTGTGGGCCTTCGCCCCGGTGGGGCTTAAACTGCCGTTAAAAAAGTTAGCTGAGTCAGGAGATGCGGATGTTAAAGCGTGATATGAACATTGCCGATTATGATGCCGAGTTGTGGCAGGCGATGGAGCAAGAGAAAGTGCGTCAGGAAGAGCACATCGAACTGATTGCTTCTGAAAACTACACCAGCCCGCGCGTTATGCAGGCGCAAGGTTCGCAGCTCACCAACAAATACGCCGAAGGCTATCCAGGCAAACGCTACTACGGCGGTTGTGAATATGTTGATATCGTTGAGCAATTAGCGATTGACCGCGCTAAACAGCTGTTTGGCGCTGATTACGCTAACGTGCAGCCACATTCAGGTTCTCAGGCGAACTTCGCGGTTTATACCGCGCTGCTGCAGCCGGGCGATACCATCCTTGGCATGAACCTGGCCCACGGCGGACACCTGACCCACGGCTCACCGGTTAACCTTTCTGGCAAACTCTACAACGTAGTCGCTTACGGCATCGATGAAACCGGCAAGATCGACTACGACGAGCTGGCTGAACTGGCCAAAACGCATAAGCCAAAAATGATTGTCGGCGGTTTCTCTGCCTATTCCGGCGTATGTGACTGGGCAAAAATGCGTGAAATCGCCGATAGCGTGGGCGCATGGCTGTTCGTTGATATGGCGCACGTTGCCGGTCTGATTGCCGCTGACGTCTACCCAAGCCCGGTGCCGCATGCGCACATCGTGACCTCGACCACCCACAAAACGCTGGCGGGTCCGCGCGGCGGGATCATCCTGGCGAAAAACGGTGACGAAGAGCTGTATAAAAAACTGAACTCTGCGGTGTTCCCGGGTGGACAGGGCGGTCCTCTGATGCACGTGATCGCCGGTAAAGCGGTGGCGTTCAAAGAGGCGATGGAGCCGGAATTCAAAACCTATCAGCAGCAGGTCGCGAAAAATGCCAAAGCGATGGTCGAGGTGCTGATCGCACGCGGCTACAACATCGTCTCTGGCGGCACCCATAACCATCTGTTCCTGATCGATCTGGTGAGCAAAAACCTGACCGGTAAAGAAGCCGATGCGGCGCTGGGCCGTGCTAACATCACGGTAAATAAAAACAGCGTCCCGAACGATCCGAAGAGCCCGTTTGTCACCTCGGGTATTCGTATCGGTACGCCAGCCGTTACGCGTCGTGGCTTCAACGAAGCGGACGTACGTGAACTGGCGGGCTGGATTGCTGACGTGCTGGATAACATCAACGACGAAGCGACCATTGAGCGCACCAAACAGAAAGTGCTGGAAATCTGCAGCCGTCTGCCGGTCTATGCTTAAGCGTTAACTTCTTGTGTAATCGCATAAAAAGGATGGCATCAGCCATCCTTTTTTATTGCCTGAGGTGTGGCGCTCTGCCAGAGTAGCGCCGACTCTTGCTGCCAGGCAGCACACTTGCTGGAGGGAATATGGCAATCGGCTCCGCCAGATGGCTCGGATTGGGCTACTTCACTTACTTCTTCTGTTACGGCATCTACCTGCCTTTCTGGGGCGTATGGCTCAAAGGCACCGGCCTTGATGCGGAAAAAATCGGTCTGCTGCTGGGGTGTGGCATGGTGGCGCGCTTTGTCGGCAGCCTGCTTATCGCCTCGCAGGTAAAAAATCCGGCACAGTTAATTACCGCACTTCGCCTGCTGGCGCTGATGACCTGCCTGTTCGCCATTGGCTACTGGGTCGGGCAGCAGTGGATGTGGCTGCTGGCGGTGATGATTGGCTTTAACCTGTTTTTCTCGCCGCTGGTGCCGCTCAGTGATGCGCTTGCCGCCACCTGGACGCAGCAGATTGGCCTGGCTTACGGTCCGGTACGGCTGTGGGGATCGCTGGCATTTGTGATCAGTTCGGCGCTGACCGGGGTGCTGGTCAGCGCTTACTCTTCGCAGGCAATATTATTGTTACTGTCGGTGGGGGCGCTCAGCATGCTGGCCGGGATGATGCTCACCCCAGCCACCCATCCGCAGGGGAATGAGCGGCAGGGCGCAACAGGCGGTGGCTGGCCGGTCTGGCGTGACCTGCTGCGTGAGAATGCGGTCTGGCGTTTTATGCTGTGCGTGACGCTGCTGCAGGGGGCGCATGCCGCCTATTACGGCTTCAGTGCTATCTGGTGGCAGGAGAGCGGCTATTCGGCCTCAACGGTGGGCTATCTCTGGTCGCTGGGCGTGGTGGCGGAGATTATTATTTTTGCGCTCAGCAATCGCCTGTTTCGTCGCTGGAGCGCGCGCGATTTGCTGCTGCTATCGGGCATCTGCGCACTGATCCGCTGGAGCCTGCTGGGTGCCAGCACCGCGCTGCCGCTGCTGATTGTGGCGCAGATTCTGCACTGCGGCAGCTTCACCGTCTGCCATCTGGCGGCGATGCGCTTTATTGCTGCCCGTCAGGGCGCTGAGGTGATCCGGTTGCAATCGCTCTATTCCGCGCTGGCAATGGGCGGCGGAATCGCAGTGATGACCATGATTTGCGGCGTGCTGTTTACCCATCTGCAGGGGCATCTGTTTTGGGTGATGGCGTTAGTTGCGCTGCCTGCGCTGTTCCTGCGCCCGCGTTACGACTCGAGCAAATAACGGATACGCTGCTGATGGTGCGCCGTCAGCGGCAGTTCTGCATGTATCAGCGGCGGTGAGTAGAGCGGCAGCGAGGTGGCGTACGGTGAAATAATCAGGTCAACTTCGCGCGGCGCGCCATCGCGCTGGAAACTGCTCACCTGCTGGTAGGTAATATTGATCGGCAGCAGGGTGATTTCACGGATCTGCTGCTCGACATCCTGCTCCAGCTGCGGATCTTCGCCGGTTAATATCAGCACCTGCTTCTCCTGCAACGCATTTTCCTGCATCAGCCAGGCACCAAAAATCACCGTAATCAGGCTCACCTCTTCCGGGGTAAAAGCGATCTGGTATTCATATTCAAAAGCGCGCAGCGCCAGCTGGGTGGTGCGTAACAGGCGCGGATAGAGTCGGCTGACATCCAGCGCCACGCTGTTGTCGATGCCGATGGTAAAGTGAGTGCGATCCAGCGCCTGCGCCAGATGGGTATAGAGCTGCTGCAGCAGATCGGCGCGGTCAGCAAAGGTCACCGCAGCACACTGCTCAAAATCGGCAATCAGCTGTACCGTCGCCGCCATTAATCGCTGCTCGCAGGGATGCTTTGCCCGATCGGCCTGCGGGGTGTGGATCAGGCTGAACAGCAGCGTCCAGAAATCCGTTTCGCTGATGTGCGGTGCCAGATGGCAGCGTTTGCGCCAGTGATGAATGACATCCTCAGCCGCCTGGCGTTCTGCCTTATGTTGCAGCCAGACGCGCTGCGGATCGCTAAACAGCGCGGGTTGTCGCTGGCACAGCCCATACTTCATAAAAATCTGCAAAAACAGCCGATCCCGTTCGCTAAACTCGCGACCCAGTCGCAGCCCGCAGTGCTGAATTAACGCCTGCAGGTTAGTCTCATCGTAGAGCGCTTTCTCAATCTTCATGACCTTCAGACGCTGACGCAGTGGGGCGGCAAAATGCTCACAGACAAAGGTCTGTGACAAACGCAAACTGCGTCGCAGGTTGTGCAGCAAACAGAGGCGCCGATCCAACTCTGTACCATGAAGACGAAAGCTGCCATCCACCATCTGGTGCAGTTCCAGCCGGTGATATCGCTGTATCTCGTCACCCACTTCCGCGATATCCTGTCGGGCAACCGCAGGATCAACACCATTTAACTGGCAGACTTTTTCAAGCGTAAGCGCGGGAGTCGGCAGAAATAACAGTAATAAAAGATGGCACTGTCGCTGTGAACGGGTGAAGAGTGGTGCCAAAGGGGTAGCAGAACTCATCAATCAGATTTCCAGCAGGCTAATTTGAGCTAAGAATAGCCAACCCCGTCAGTCCCGGTAGCTGTCAGGCGGTTTTTTTAGTCAGAGGTTTAAGGCGGGTCACAAAATTTTGTTACTTATGGATTCTTTTCATCGGGAACGTTACTTTATAACATTATGAAACGCACACGCTTTGTATTACTGATGGTCTTAAGTCCGGCGGCACTGGCGCATCCACACAGTTTCATCGACATGAAAACCGAACTGGTGGCGAAGGGGGATACCTTCACCGGCTTAAAAATGACCTGGACCATGGATGAGATCACCTCTGCCGATCTGCTGTATGACGCTGGCGAGGCGAAGCCAGGCAGCGTGGTGTGGAAAAAGCTGGCGGCCGGTGTGATGGCTAACGTGCTGGGCCAGCACTACTTCTCAGAAATCTGGCATAACCAACAGCGGGTGAAATTTTTGAATCTGCCTGACGAATATCATCTCTCGCGTAACGGTCATAAGGCGGTGCTGGAGTTTATTCTGCCGCTGGCGGAGCCGCCGGTACTGACCGGGCAGCGGTTTGACATCCTGACCTTTGATCCCAGCTATTTTGTCGACATGTTTTATGACAACGCCAGCGCCCTGACGCTGCCGCCGGCACTGCAGCAACGCTGTAAGTTTACGCTGAACACGCCAAAGCCCAACGACTCGTTGAAACAGTATGCGCTGTCGCTGGATAAGGCTGATGCACCAGCAGAAGAGCTTGATTTAGGTCGGCAGTTCGCGCAGACGGTGATTCTCACATGTCAGTAATTTCTACTCCGGCAGGCGCTTCGCGACTCTGGCCGCTCTGGCTGCTGGCGGCGCTGTTGCTGACCGGCGGCACGCTACTCTGGCTCAACTGGTCGCAGATTCTGTTGCAAAGCGTACTCTGGCAGAAAGATTTGCACCGGCAGATGACTCAGCTGTTACAGCTGGTGGCTGAGCAGCCGCAGCAGGCCGGGCTGTCACTGGTGCTGTTCAGCCTGCTGTACGGCATTTTGCATGCGCTGGGACCGGGCCATGGCAAAGTGGTGATTACCACTTTTCTGGCAACCCATCCGGCCAGAGTTAAAACCAGTATTAAGCTGACGCTGCTGGCCTCGCTATTGCAGGGTTCAGTAGCGATCGTGCTGGTCACGGTGATGCTGGTGCTGCTGCAAACCTCTTCACGCCAGCTGCATCTCAGCAGCTTCTGGCTGGAAAAGGGCAGCTATCTGCTGGTGAGCGGACTGGGGGCCTGGATCGGTTATCGCGCGCTGCGAACGCTGTGGCAGATGCGACGTCCGCGCCCGGCGCTCGCTTTCCGCACGCTGCGTCCCGATCACCAGCATCACGCACACTGTGGTTGCGGACATGCGCACCTGCCGTCGCCGCAACAGATACGCGAGGCGGTGAGTGTGAAAACCCAACTGCTGGTGGTGGTATCGATGGGGCTGCGGCCCTGCTCCGGGGCGATCATGATGCTGCTGTTTGCCAAAGTGATTGGCGTTTATGCCTGGGGCGTGCTGTCAGCGGCGGCGATGGCGCTTGGCACCGCACTCACCATCTCGCTGATTGGTTTGCTGGTCCAGCGCGCCCGTGTAGTGGCGCAGCGACTGGCCCAGCCGCGACACAATCAACTGGCGCAGCTATTGGTTCCGATGCTCACCTTAATCGGCAGCCTGATATTAATCGTGGCCGGCATCGCTTTATGGCAGTCAGCACAACCCGCCTTCAGCGGCGGAATTCGACCTTTCTGAATCTCAACAAGCGCAGCGGGAATTAAATTTCCGCTGCGTAGCGTATCTCGCTAATTTATGTAAATTCACATCTTTATTTTTTTCTCGCCTGGCGATGGTGGTGAAATGACTATTCACTGTCTACGCTGTTATTACCAAAACGGCATTCTCTGCGGGATGATTAAAACCAAAGCACCTTTCTGTTTGTTGCGAGGAGAATATTTCATGGCTGATACCCGTATTAATAATGGCTATACCGAAACGCTGGCGACCGGGCCAGCGGGATTGCCGCTAAAGCGTATTTCCTGGAGCGCCGTCTTTGCCGGGGTAATTTGCGCGCTGATTGTTCACATCATATTGACGCTGCTGGGAACGGCAATTGGCGCGACCAGCGTTGATCCGATGAAGGAACAGAACCCATTAGACGGTCTGGGTACCGGCGCACTGGTCTGGACCGCAATTGAAATGCTGGTGGCGATGGCGGCCGGTAGCTACGTGGCGGGCCGTCTGGCACAGCGCGAAGGCGCGCTGCACGGTTTACTGATGTTTGGCCTTAGCACAATTTTCACTATTTACCTGGCGATTGCGCTGGCGAGCAGTGTATTGGGCGGGGCAATGAATATTGTCGGTTCCGGTTTCCAGGCATTAGGTAGCGGTATTTCCGCCGCTGCGCCATCGGTCACTCAAATGGCGAAAGATAAGCTGCAGGAAAATAATATTAATTTAGATGACCTGCAGAACGAACTGGAAACTACGCTGCGCCAGACCGGTAAGCCGGAATTACAGCCGGAGAATTTAAAGCAGGATGCAAATAACGAAGCGCAGAATGCGGAGAATCAGGCTAACAACACCGCCAGCCATCCACAGACGGCGGATACCGATCTGTCTAACTGGTTAAAAGGCGTGATGAATCGTCATTCAGATACATTACAGGCCGCCGATCGTGATGCGCTGAAAAATATTATCAAAGCGCGTACCGGTAAAAGCGATCAGGAAGTCGATCAGATCGTCGCTAAAGCAGAGCAGAGCTATCAGCAGGCGATGCAGAAATATCAGGAACTGAAACAGCAGGCCGAGCAGAAGGCACGTGAAGCCGCAGATAAAGCAGCAGCAGCTACGGCGAAAGCCAGCTGGTATGCGCTGATTCTGTTGATTATCGAAGCGGTGCTGGCCGGTGTGATGGGGATGGTGGGTCGTCGTACTCAGCCTCGTCAGGTACTGTCACACGAACGTCGTTAATCGACGCGAAAAACAGGCAATAAAAAAGGCGGCTGAGAAGCCGCCTTTTTCTGTGCTGTTACTTAGCGTTTTAACGCTTCGCTCAGCTCTTCACGCATGTTTGACAGCATGGCTTTCACCACGCGTGGGTTACCGGCAACGATATTACCGGAGTGCAGATAACCGTGGTTACCGGTGAAGTCAGTGACCAGGCCACCCGCTTCACGTACCAGCAGTTCACCCGCCGCAAAATCCCATGGCTTCAGGCCAATCTCAAAATAACCATCAACGCGACCGGCTGCGACATAAGCCAGATCCAGCGCCGCTGAGCCGGTGCGGCGGAAGTCGGCGCACTGGGTAAACAGTTTGGTCAGGATGTTCATATAGGCGGGGGCGTGCTGTTTCAGCTTGAACGGGAAGCCGGTTGCCAGAATGGTGCCATCCAGGTCGCGAGCGATGCTGCCGCGCAGGCGGTATCCATTAAGCTGGGCGCCCTGGCCGCGTACGGCGCTGAACAGTTCATTACGCATTGGGTCGTAGACCACCGCGACTTCAGTGCGGCCTTTAATGCGCACGGCGATGGAAACAGCAAAGTGGGGCAGACGTTTGATGAAGTTGGTGGTGCCATCCAGCGGATCGATAACCCATTGAATGTCCTGATCCTCACCCGCCAGTTCACCGCTTTCTTCGGTGATGATGGTATGTTTCGGGTAAGATTTACGAATCACTTCGATAATCAGGCGTTCTGCTTCGCGATCAACATTGGTTACGAAGTCGTTGCTGCCTTTCTGGCTGGCTTCGACGGCGTCCGGGGTTTCATAATTCTTGGCAATTAAATTTCCGGCCTTGCGCGCTGCGCGCACGGCAATGTTGAGCATTGGATGCATCGGTATCTCTCGCTGGATGTTAAAGAACGGGGAAAACGGCGCGGAGTATAGCAGCGTGTTCGGTAAATGTCCTGCTTTATGTTAGCATTCGCGCTACTGATTTTACTGACCCGCTGCTGAGACTCCTCAATAATGCTGCAAAATATCCGTATCGTGCTGGTTGAAACCTCTCACACCGGCAACATGGGCTCCGTCGCCCGCGCCATGAAAACCATGGGCCTGACCAACCTTTATCTGGTTAACCCGCTGGTCAAACCCGATTCACAGGCGATTTCTCTCGCCGCCGGGGCCAGTGATGTGATTGGCGACGCTAAAATCGTCGACTCGCTGGACGAAGCTATCGCCGGCTGCAGTTTAGTGGTTGGCACCAGCGCACGTTCCCGTTCACTGCCGTGGCCGATGCTTGATGCCCGCGAATGTGGCGTGAAAAGCGTGGAAGAGGGGCAGCAGGCACCGGTGGCGCTGGTGTTTGGTCGTGAGCGCGTCGGCCTGACCAATGAAGAATTGCAGAAGTGTCATTATCACGTCGCGATTCAGGCTAACCCGGAATACAGCTCGCTGAACCTGGCGATGGCGGTGCAGATCATCGCCTATGAAGTGCGGATGGCCTGGCTGCAGGCGCAGGAACAAGCCAGCCCGCAGCCGCAGTATGCCGAGTCGCCTTATCCGCTGGTGGATGACCTTGAGCGCTTCTATCAGCACATGGAACAGATGATGCTGAACAGCGGCTTTATCCGAGAAGCTAACCCGGGCCAGGTGATGAGTAAACTGCGTCGTCTTTATACCCGTGCCCGGCCGGAACGTGATGAACTCAACATTCTGCGCGGCATGCTTTCATCGTTTGAAAAGCGAAAAAACGAGAAGAAAGAAGACGATAATAGTTGAGTAAATTACCAGGTTAAATACTTGAGTGTTTTACCTGGTTAAATAGTTGACCAAATTACTCGGGAATGTCAGACTTGCCGACATCTTTTGCTAATCCTCCGATAACCGGACGCTATTGAGGTCGTACGCTATGAGACTGACATCCAAAGGACGTTATGCCGTAACTGCTATGCTGGACGTTGCCCTTCACTCCCATGAAGGCCCGGTTCCGCTGGCTGACATTTCCGAGCGTCAGGGCATCTCGCTGTCGTATCTCGAGCAGTTGTTCTCCCGCCTGCGTAAAAATGGCTTAGTTGCCAGCGTACGCGGGCCGGGCGGCGGTTATCTGTTGGGTAAAGAGTCGAATGCTATCGCGGTCGGTGAAGTAATCACCGCAGTCGATGAGTCAGTTGACGCCACCAAATGCCAGGGTAAAGAAGGCTGCCAGGGCGGCGAGCGCTGCCTGACTCACGTTCTGTGGCGCGATCTGAGCGTGCGCATCAGTGACTTCCTGAACAATATTACGCTGGCTGAGCTGGTGAATAATCAGGAGATCCTCGACGTGGCCGATCGTCAGAACGCCAATGACAATCGTCGCTTCCAGAGCCCACGCGCTCAGGAAATCAACGTCAATCTGCGCGCCTCGTAATCCCCACTGTTGCGGCCCTAACTGCTAACGCGGGCAGGGCCGAATCTGCTATAAAGACGTATGATTTTTTATACGGAGCTGTAGCGCAATGAAATTACCGATTTACCTGGATTATGCCGCCACCACGCCGGCCGATCCGCGTGTAGCCAGCAAAATGATGCAGTTTCTGACGCTGGATGGCACGTTCGGTAATCCGGCCTCCCGTTCTCACCGTTTTGGCTGGCAATCTGAAGAAGCGGTCGATGTGGCGCGCAATCAGGTGGCCGAACTGGTTAATGCCGATCCGCGTGAAATCGTGTTTACCTCTGGCGCCACCGAATCTGACAATCTTGCGATTAAAGGCGCAGCCCACGCCCATCAGGCGCGCGGCAAACATATCATTACCAGCCAGACTGAACACAAAGCGGTACTCGACAGTTGCCAGCAGCTGGAGCGTGAAGGCTTTGATGTCACCTACCTGAAACCGGCCGCCAACGGCATTATCAGCCCTGAAATGCTGCGTGACGCCCTGCGCGACGACACCATTTTAGTCTCGATCATGCACGTCAATAATGAAATCGGCGTGATTCAGAATATTGCTGCGTTTGGTGAGCTGTGCCGTGAACGCGACATTCTGTTTCACGTTGATGCGACCCAGAGCGTTGGCAAACTGCCGATCGATCTCAGCGTGTTGCCGGTCGATTTGATGTCATTTTCCGCCCACAAACTCTATGGCCCGAAAGGGATCGGCGCACTCTATGTCCGTCGTAAACCACGGGTGCTGATCGCTGCCCAGATCCATGGCGGTGGACACGAGCGTGGCATGCGTTCCGGCACGCTGCCGGTTCACCAGATTGTCGGGATGGGCGAGGCCTATCGCATTGCGGCGGAAGAGCGTGAGACCGAGATGGCGCGCCTGCAACGCCTGCGCGACCGGCTGTGGCACGGCATCAGTACGCTGCCGGACGTCACGCTGAACGGTGACCTGCAACACAGCGCCGCTAACATTCTTAACCTCAGTTTTGCCAACGTTGAGGGCGAATCGCTGATCATGGCGCTAAAAGACCTGGCGCTCTCCTCCGGTTCTGCCTGTACCTCTGCCAGTCTGGAGCCCTCCTATGTCCTGCGGGCTTTGGGTGTCGGCGAAGAGCTGGCGCACAGTTCGCTGCGATTTTCGCTTGGTCGCTTTACCACCGAAGAAGAGATCGATTACGCCATCGCGCTGGTGCAGAAATCAGTGACGCGTCTGCGTGCCTTAATGTAATCGGCCGGATACCCGGCCAGATTCTGGAAACCGCGCCATAATATGCGCAAGGCTGGCATCCTCTGAAAGAATCTGTTATCAGGTCTGTCCACGCATTGTATTTAACATATTATTAAAGCCACTTTAACAATCAGGCTGGATGAAACGAATAACGTCTATGGAGCTTCGCGATGACCACACAACCGATGAACATCACTCTTAGCAGCCAGCCCGCCGATGCGCGCTGGGGCGAAAAAGCCATTCTGAGCAGCAACGACAGCGGCATGACGCTGCACCTGACCGGCGCGGATGCGCTGATGACCATTCAGCGTGCCGGTCGCAAACTGGATAGCCAGGGGATCCGCCATGTGGCGCTGACCGGCGAAGGCTGGCACCTTGAACAATGCTGGGCGTTCTGGCAGGGCTACCGCGGTCCGAAAGGGCAGCGTCAGGTTGACTGGCCGACGCTGGGCGAGCACGAGCAGGCAGAATTTGATCGCCGGCTGAAAATTATCGACTGGGTACGCAACACCATCAACCTGCCAGCCGAAGAGCTGGGACCGGAGCAGCTGGCGCACACCGCCATCGATCTGATCAGTGAAGTGGGCGGCAGTGCTGTCAGCTATCGCATCACCAAAGGTGACGATCTGCGGGTGCAGGGCTACATGGGCCTGCATACGGTAGGACGCGGCTCCAGCCGTCCGCCGGTGCTGCTGGCGCTCGACTTCAATCCGACCGGTGACGACAACGCGCCGGTGTACGCCTGTCTGGTCGGCAAAGGCATTACCTTCGACACCGGCGGCTACAGCATGAAGCAGAGCAGCTTCATGGACTCAATGAAGTCTGACATGGGCGGCGCGGCCACCGTGACGGGCGCGCTGGCGATGGCGATTGCCCGCGGTCTCAACAAACGCGTGAAGCTTTACCTCTGCTGCGCCGACAATATGGTCAGCAGCAACGCCTTTAAACTGGGCGATATCATTCGCTATCGCAATGGCAAATCGGTGGAAGTGATGAACACCGACGCCGAAGGTCGACTGGTGCTGGCTGATGGCTTAATCGACGCCAGCGAGCAGCAACCGACGCTGCTGATCGATGCTGCCACCCTGACCGGCGCAGCCAAAACCGCGCTGGGCAATGATTACCACGCACTGTTCACCTTTGATGAGGTACTGGCGCAGTCGCTGATGGGCAGCGCAGTCAGCGAGAACGAGCCGTTCTGGCGTCTGCCGCTGGCCGAGTTCCATCGCAGCCATCTGCCGTCTAACTTTGCCGATCTCAATAACATTGCCAGCCCGGCGCATGCGGCCGGTGCCAGCAGCGCGGCGGCGTTCCTCTCTTATTTCGTCAGCAACTACCAGCAGGGCTGGCTGCATATCGACTGTTCTGCGACCTACCGCAAAAGCGCGGTCGATCAGTGGGCTGCCGGTGCTACCGGCCTCGGCGTGCGGACGCTGGCTAACCTGTTACTGAAATAAGTGCTATTCAGCGGTGGCGGGTGCTGCCGCGTATTTAGAGAGTGAATATGAACCGTCTTGAAGAGGTGCTGAAGCTGGCCGCTACCGAGCCCGCTCACCGGCCCGAATTTTTTCAACTGCTGCTGGAATCAGACGTCTGGGTGCCGGGCGAAAGCACGGCACAGCAACTCGATGCCAGTACGCCGGTGGATCTGCAGCACTGGGAAAAAGAGGATGGCAGCAGCATCATTCCGTTTTTCAGTTCAGAACAGGCGATGAGCGACGCGGTCAGCAGCGAGCAGGCTTATCTGCGTCTGCCGGTGCGCACGCTGTTTGAAATGACCCGCGGCGAAACGCTGTTTCTCAATCCTAAATTACCGACCGGCAAAGAGTTCTCGCCTGCCGAAATCACTCATCTGCTGGCGGAAGAGGGCAGCGCCCTGAGTCAGCAAACGGTGCTGGACGGCGGGCAGTCGCTGCTGTTATCTGAAGTGGCGGAACCGCCAGCGCAGATGGTTGATTCGCTGACCCAGCTATTCAGCAAATATAAACAGGTGCGCCGCGCGTTTATCGCCAGCATCCGTGAACGGGCCGATGAAGCGCCGAATCTGCTGATTGGTATTGAAGCGGACAGCGATATTGAAGCGATTATTCAGGCGGCGGGCAGCGTGGCGATGGATACGCTGCCGGACGATGCGCCGGTCGACTTATGCGAAGTGACGGTGGAGGATCGTGGCATCAGCCATTTCTTCACCGCACATATTACCCCGTTCTATGAACGTCGCTGGGGCAGTTTCCTGCGCGACTTCAAAGGCAGCGAACGCATCATCTGATGAAAAAAGAGCGGCGCAGTGGCCGCTCTTTTTTTTATTTCGCAATCGGCAGATCGTCGCGGCTACCCCATTCGCTCCACGAACCGTCGTAGATGGCGGTCTGACGTGCGCCCAGCGCGGTCAGCGCCAGAATCACCACGCTGCCGTAACGCCCGAACCACAGCTGGCCACCACCGGTTTGTCCAGTTCAACCCCGGCACGGGCAAACAGATCGCGCAGTTCAGCCAGCGGTTTCAGTTCGCCATTCACCACCAGGCTATTCCATGGCACGTTCAGGCTATTTGGAACGTGGCCGCGCAGCAGACCGGGACGCGGTTCATCCACTTCGGCGTTAAAACGGTTTGCCGCGCGCGCATCCACCAGCTGTGCGCCGCCTTCATGACTGATCAGCAGCACGTCATTGAGCCGACGGACCTGGCTTTCATCATAGCTGGCCTCAAACTCACCTTCCGCCAGTGACACCGGGCCGCTCTCAAGGGCAAAACCGGCCGCTTTCCAGCCCTGCAGGCCGCCAGCCAGAATCGACACCTGGGCAGCGCCATACAGGCGCAGCATCCACCAGGCGCGTGGGGCCGAGAACAGATTCCCCTCGTCATAGACCACCAGATGTTTGTCGCTGCTGATACCCAGTTCACGCATCGCCACGGCAAAACGCTCGGGGCGCGACAGCATGTGCGGGTAAGGGCTGGTGTGATCCGACAGTTCTTCAATATTGAAAAACGGTGCATCAGGCAGATGGCCAGCCAGATATTCGGCATTCACATCCCGGACCGCTTCCTGACCAGGCGGCAGCATCCGGCTATCCAGCACCTGCAGGTTCTCATCATGATAGTGTTCCTGTAACCAGTCGGCGGACACAAACAGTGGCGTCGTCATAACAACCTCATCTCAGTTATCTGTGCTGTCAGTGTCGGGCAATGCGGGCGCCATCTCAAGAGAAGCGTTGATTAAATGCGAGCATTGAGATGAAATTGCGCAGCGTTATAAAACAACTCCCCTGGGGCCCGGTGAAGGATTTACCATGAAAAAACGCATTAACCGACTGCTGATCGGCCTGCTGATCGGCGGCTCGCTGCTGGCGACGGCAGCCGTGCCGGTTTTCACTGTCAG
The DNA here is from genome assembly GCA_002095305.1 of Pantoea brenneri. Lineage (GTDB taxonomy): Bacteria > Pseudomonadota > Gammaproteobacteria > Enterobacterales > Enterobacteriaceae > Pantoea > Pantoea brenneri. Next base: position 32,467 of record MIEI01000009.1, on the reverse strand, counting down.
CGCAGCGGAAACGACTGCCACGCAGGTCAGCAAACCGCTGACTCTCCTCGACCTCTCTGAGCTTCAGCTTGATGGCGCCGCCGCGCTGGTCTTAACCTTTAATCAGCCGCTGGATGATAAACAGGATCTTACGCAAAAAGTCAGGCTGACCGACGATAAACTGGGTCAGGTTGACGGTGGCTGGGAGCTGTCTGACTACCGCAAAGCGCTGCGCTTTCGCCATCCCCAGCCGTCGCGTCAGTTTACCGTTACGGTAGAAGCGGGATTGCGTGCGGCCAGCGGAGAGACGCTGGCGGCCGGCTTCAGCAAAAAAATCACTACCCGTGATATCGAACCGATGGTCGGTTTTGCCAGCCGTGGCTCGCTGCTGCCGCTGCGTCTCACTCAGGGATTACCGGTGCTGGCGCTGAATATCGACCAGGTGGATGTGGATTTTTTCCGGATAAAAAATGCCGGTCTGGCGGCGTTTCTTGCCGAATGGAATGACGGCAATAACCTCTCAAGCTGGCAATCTCAGTCGTTACTGAAAAGCAGTCAGCTGGTTTATAGCGGACGTTTTGAACTCAACCCGGCACGTAATACCCGTGAAAAGCTGCAGTTGCCACTACAGGATATTACCCCGCTGCAGCAGCCGGGCGTCTATCTGGCGGTGATGAAACAGGCGGGCACCTATCACTACAGCATGCCTGCCACGCTGTTTACCCTGAGCGATATTGGACTGTCACTGCATCGCTTTCCCACGCAGCTTGAACTGTTCGCCCAGAGCCTGGAAAACGGCAAGCCGCTTGCTGACGTCAGCGTCAGGCTGCTGAACGAAAAAGGCCAGGTACTGCAAAGCGGCACCAGCGACAGCAACGGGCATCTGCGTCTGAAGGCGGATGAGAAGGGCCGGTTACTGCTGGCGATGCAGGGCGAGCAGACCTCGCTGATCGATCTGGCGCGTCCGGCACTGGATCTGGCCGAGTTTCCGGTGACCGGGCCGCAGGGCTATGACAAACAGCTGTTTGTGTTTGGTCCACGGAATATCTATCGCCCGGCGAAACGGTGATCGTCACTGCGCTATTACGGGATGCCGACGGCAAACCGCTGCCGGCCCAGCCGGTGAAAGCCGAGCTGGTCCAGCCCGATGGTCAGGTGATGCGTACCTTTGTCTGGCAGCCGCAGGACGGTTTTTATCAGCAGCGGTTCACGCTGCCCGACGCGTCGATGACCGGTGACTGGCAGCTGCGGCTGAATACCGGTGACAACCTGAAGCGGCAATGGACGTTCCACGTCGAGGATTTTCTGCCGGAACGCATGGCGTTGACCCTGAAAACCGATCCTCAGCCGCAACCTGCCGATGCTGATATCGCCTTCGATATTGAGGGCCGTTACCTGTATGGCGCCCCGGCAGCCGGTAACGCGTTGCAGGGTGAGCTTTATCTGCGCCCGGCGCGGGAGGCGGTCGCTGCTCTGCCGGGTTACCAGTTTGGTGATATCACCGAGCAGGGCCTCAGGCGCACGCTGGATGAAGTCGATCTGAAGCTGGATGCCAACGGCAAGGCCCGGCTCACGGTCGATAATCAGTGGGATCAATTGCATTCACCGCTCAATCTGATTCTGCAGGCCAGCCTGCTGGAAACCGGTGGGCGGCCGGTTACCCGCCGTGCCACGACCGCCATCTGGCCAGCCGAGGCACTGCCCGGTATTCGTCCGCTGTTTGCCAGTAAAGCGGTGTATGACTACCGCAGTGACAGCTATCACGACGAGCCTACCGTGCCGGAAAACAGCCTGGCAGAGTTTGACCTCGTTTATGCCAACAGCCAGGGCGTAAAGCTGGCGGCTGACAAACTGGTGGTGCGATTAATCCGCGAACGGCGCGATTACTACTGGAGCTTTTCTGACAGCGAAGGCTGGCAGTCGCGTTACGATGCCAAAGACCTGCAGGAAGATGAACGCGTGATCACTCTGCCGGCGGGCGGCGGCAGCAAGGTGGGCTTCCCGGTCGAGTGGGGCAGTTACCGGCTTGAGGTGCAGGCGGGCGAAAAGATCGTCAGCAGCGTACGTTTTCAGGCGGGTTATGACTGGCAGGATAATACCAATGGCACCGGGGCACTGCGCCCGGATCAGGTAAAACTGAAGCTGGATAAAGCGGCGTATCAGCCTGGCGAAACGGTGCATCTGCAGGTGGAGTCTCCGACAGCCGGTAAAGGCTATCTGATGGTGGAGTCGAGCAGCGGTACGCTGTGGTGGCAGCCGTTAACCGTGCCACAGGGTGGCACCCAGGTTGACGTGCCGATTGCCGACAGCTGGCAGCGTCACGATCTCTACTTTAGTGCCATCGTGGTGCGCGACGGCGATAAGGTCAGCGGGGCGACGCCAAAACGCGCGGTCGGACTGCTGCATCTGCCAATGGCGACCGAGGCGCGGCGACTCAATCTGACGCTGGATACGCCCGCCACCCTCCGGCCTGAGCAGAACCTGACGGTGAAAGTGCAGGCCAGCCGCGATGGCGGCCCCCTGCCTGAGAAGGTGCAGGTGCTGCTGTCGGCGGTCGACAGTGGCGTGCTGAGCGTGACCGATTACCAGACGCCCGACCCGTGGCAGGCGTTTTTCGGTCGTAAACGCTATAACGTCGATCAGTATGACGTGTTCGGCCAGCTGATTGAGGGCGGGGGGCGACTGGCGACGCTGCGCTTTGGCGGTGATGGCGAAGATCCTTCCAATACGCGCGGTGGTAAAAAGCCGCTTACCCACGTCAATATTGTGGCGCAGCAATTACAGGTTGTGACGCTGGATAAAGAGGGCAAAGGTACCCTTACGCTGCCGATCCCGGCGTTTAACGGTGAGCTGCGACTGATGGCGCAGGCCTGGAGTGACGACAGCTTCGGCGTTGCAGAGCGCAAAGTGGTGGTGGCAGCGCCGCTGGTCAGTGAACTGGCGACACCGCGCTTTCTTGCCAGCGGCGACCAGGCCTCCCTGGCGCTGGACGTTACCAACCTGACCGATCTGCCACAGACTCTGAAAGTGGATGTGGCAGCCAGTGGCCTGATCGGACTGACGGGGGCCGCCAGTCAGACTATCAGTCTGGCAAAAGGCGCTCGCACTACCCTGCAGATACCGGTGACGGCGAAAAACGGTTTTGGCGACGGTGAGGTCGCGGTGCAGATCAGCGGACTGAATCTGCCTGGCGAGCAGCTACGGCCCAGCAAACAGCAGTGGAAGATCGGCGTCAGGCCGCCTTATCCTGCCCAGACCCTCAATTTTGATGCGGTGATTACCCCCGATCGGCCGTGGCAGGTGGCGGCTGCGGCGTTTACCGGTCTCGACAGCCAGACGCTGACCGGGCAACTGACGCTGAGTAATCGGCCGCCGTTAAATCTCGCCAGCTATATCAGCGCGCTGTATGCCTATCCTTACGGTTGTCTGGAGCAGACCGCCAGCGGCCTGTGGCCTCGCTCTACACCAGCCAGGCGCAGCTCAGTGCGATGGGAATTAAAACCAGCACTGATGAGGCGCGGCGGGCGGCGGTGGATACCGGCATCGCCCGGCTGGCAGGCATGCAGCGCGCGGACGGCAGCTTCGGTTTATGGGGTAAACAGAGCGAAGAGGAGTTCTGGTTAACCGCTTACGTGACCGATTTTCTGCTGCGTGCCAGCGAGGCGGGTTATGCGTTGCCTGACGACCTGATCGCCCGTGCCAATGCCCGGCTGCTGCGCTACTTACAGGACCCGGCGCAGATCACTGCCAGCGGCAGTAACCAGCCTGACGCATTGCGCTTCAGCGTGCAGGCCTACGCCGGCCTGGTACTGGCGCGGCAGCAGCGCGCGCCGCTGGGTGCTCTGCGAGCGCTGTATGAAAAGCGTGATCAGAGCCGATCGGGGCTGGCGCTGATGCAGCTCGGGGTGGCGCTGAAGCTGATGGGGGATGCCCAGCGGTCGCAGCTGGCGGTCGCGCAGGCTGCCAGCCTGACGCGCCCTGACGATAGCTGGATCGGAGACTACGGCAGCACGGTACGCGATCAGGGCATGATGATTGCGCTGTTAGCGGAAAACCAGCTACAGCCGGATCTGCAAAACAGCCTGCTGCTGTCGCTGTCGAAAGAGCTTAATGGTAAACGCGGGTTCTCGACGCAGGAGAATAACGCGCTCTATCTGGCTGCGCGCACCTTGCAAACGGCTCAGGGTCAGAGCTGGCAGGCGAACATCGTGGGCAAGCCGCAACCGGTAACCGGCCATGCGCCGTTAAACAGCGGACTGGATGCTCAGCAGCTGACGCAGGGCGTGACGATAAGCAATCCGGGCCCGGCGGCCCTGTATGGCAACCTGAACGTGGTGGGGTATCCGCTGAGCCCGCCAGCGCCGGTCAGCCAGCAGCTGGCGATCAAACGGGAGTACTTCACCCTCGACGGCAAAGCTGCCGATCTCAGCCAACTGCGCAGCGGTGAGCTGCTGGTGGTACGTCTGACCGTTTCAGCCAGACGCGACATCAGCGATGCGCTGGTGGTGGATTTACTGCCTGCCGGACTGGAGCTGGAAAATCAGAATCTGGCCGACAGCAGCGCCAGCCTGGGTGACAGCACGGATGCGTTAAAAGAGAGCATGATGGATATGCAGCAGGTTAACCTCCGGCATATTGAGTTCCGTGACGATCGCTTTGTCGCCGCGCTGGCTGTTGATAGCTATCGTCCTGCGACGCTGATCTATCTGGCGCGGGCCGTCACGCCAGGCACTTACCGGATGCCACCGCCGCAGGTGGAATCGATGTATGTTCCTGAGTGGCACGCCATCGGCAGTACGCCGCCGCCGATGAATGTCCGGTAAGCGGATGGCAGGGTGTTGAACATCCGAACGGCTAAAAAGCGGTGGCTGGCGCTGCCGCTTTTTTTACTGATGTTGCTGCTGGCTCTGTGGGGGCTGGATCGGCTCTCTCCGTTACCGCTTAAGCAACCACAGCCAGCGCGCGTGGTGGTGGCCGCCGACGGTACGCCGCTGTGGCGCTTCGCCGATCGTCAGGGGATCTGGCGCTATCCGGTCACGCCAGAAGAGGTTTCGCCCGCTTACCTGCAGGCATTACTGACTTACGAAGATCGCTGGTTCTGGTATCACCCTGGCGTCAATCCGCTGGCCCTGCTGCGCGCCGCCTGGCAGGATCTGCGGCACCGTAGCGTGATTTCCGGTGGCAGCACCTTAACTATGCAGGTGGCACGGCTTATTGACCCCCAGCCGCGGACGCTAAAGGGCAAGCTGATTCAGGCCTGGCGTGCGCTGCAGCTGGAGTGGCACCTTTCCAAACGCGATATCCTGACTCTCTACCTCAACCGGGCACCGTTTGGCGGCACGCTGGAAGGCGTCGGCGCCGCAAGCTGGAGCTGGCTGGGCAAATCGCCCGCTGAGCTGACCCGCGGCGAGGCCGCCTTGCTGGCGGTGTTGCCACAGGCTCCCAGCCGGTTACGGCCGGATCGCTGGCCGGCGCGGGCCGAAGCCGCCCGCAACAAAGTGCTGGATCGGCTGGCGCAGTACCGCGTCTGGTCGCCTCAGCAGGTGGCTGAAATCCGACAGGAGCCGGTCTGGCTTCCGCCGAGACAGATGCCACAGATGGCGCCCTTACTGGCCCGGCGTCTGCTGTCGATCAGCGACCGTGAAAAGATTGTCTCGACCCTCGATCCGTCGTTGCAGCGTCAGCTGGAAAGCATGGCGCTGAACATTAAAAGCCAGCTTCCACCGCGCACCTCGCTGGCGGTGCTGGTAGTCGATCACACCACCATGGCGGTACAGGGATATGTCGGTTCCGCCGACTTTGGCGATGACAGCCGCTTTGGTCAGGTGGATATGATCGCCAGCGTGCGGTCGCCCGGCTCGGTGTTAAAACCCTTTGTCTATGGCATGGCGCTCGATGATGGCCTGATCCATGCAGAATCACTGTTGCAGGATGTACCGCGTCGCGTCGGCGACTACCGGCCGGGTAATTTCGACAGCGGTTTTCATGGCCCGGTCAGCGCCAGCGAGGCGTTAGTGCGCTCACTTAACCTGCCTGCCGTTCAGCTACTGGAGGCGCTGGGACCCAAAAATGTGGCGGCCCGTCTGCGTAATGTCGGGCTCAATTTACGTTTTCCAGCCGGTTCGGGGCCTAATCTGTCGCTGATCCTCGGGGGCACGGGGGCGAGAATGGACGAAGTGGTAGCGGCTTACAGTGCCTTTGCCCGTCACGGCAACGCCGGTCAGCTGCGCTGGATGCCCGATCAGCCGTTGCAGCAGCGACCGCTACTGTCGCCTGGCGCGGCATGGATTATCCGCCGCATTCTGGCAGGTGAGGCGCAGCCAGCGGCTAACGGCAGCGAACCGGCGGTGGTTCCGCTGGCGTGGAAAACCGGCACCAGCTACGGCTACCGCGATGCCTGGGCGGTTGCAGTGAATCCGCGCTACCTGATTGGCGTCTGGGTCGGACGACCGGATGCGACGCCGGTGGCCGGTCAGTCAGGCGTGGCCTCGGCGGTACCGGTGATGAATCAGATTAACAGCATCCTGATGAGCCGCTTAGCCGGGCAGGAATGGCCTGCCGATCCGTGTCCAGCCTCGGTAACGGTTGCCGCTATCTGCTGGCCTGGCGGCCAGCCACTGCCGGTGGGCGATCAGAATTGCCGGCAGCGGCGGCAGAGCTGGGTGCTCAACGACACGCTGCCGCCCACGCTGCTGGCCGCCGGGCAGGAGAGCCTCAGCGGCTTGCGGTTACGCTACTGGCAAAACGACCGGGGATTGCGGGTGGCGGCGGATTGCCCACAGGCCAGCAGCCGTGAACGCCTGATGTGGCCGCTGCCGCTGGAGGCCTGGCTGCCACCCCAGGAACGCCGGGCGCAGCGCTTACCGCCAATCGATCCGCACTGTCCTCCGTTGGAGCAGGGCAGCAGCGCACCGCTGATCGTTACCGGCGTGATTGACGGACAGCGGGTGCAGCCGCTGCCGGGCAATCCGGTCCTGGTACTGCCGGTGGCGGTGCAGGGTGGACAAGGCACCGCGCGCTGGTGGTTTCTCAACGGTCAGCCACAGCCAGGCCAGAACGGCACGCTGTCGCTGCATCTCGATCGTCCGGGCGACTATCAGCTGGTGGTGATGGATGAAGCGGGTCAACTGGCCACCGTCACCTTCAGCCGCCTGTGATGCTTTTTTACGCTAAATCAGAGTTGCGCCCGCTTTGCTTCGATTCAGATCAAGATTTTTCAATAAATTGCGGATCTCTGATAGGCAACGCCAGGCTCTGCCCCTATAATCGGCGCCGTTTCTTAGCCGGGGCGTGCGCCCCCGGTTTCTTCAGGACGTCAAGACAGAGGTCATCATGGCAATCGAACGTACTTTTTCTATCATCAAGCCAAACGCCGTCGCTAAAAACGTGATCGGTGCCATCTACAACCGTTTTGAAAGCGCAGGCTTCAAAATCGTTGGCGCAAAAATGCTGCAGCTGAGCAAAGAGCAGGCTGAAGGTTTCTACGCTGAACATCAGGGCAAGCCATTCTTCGACGGTCTGGTTGAATTCATGACCTCTGGTCCGGTAGTGGTTTCTGTACTGGAAGGCGAAAACGCCGTTCAGCGTCACCGTGACCTGATGGGTGCGACTAACCCGGCAAACGCACTGGCCGGCACCCTGCGTGCTGACTACGCTGACAGCTTCACCGAGAACGCGACCCACGGTTCAGATTCTGCAGAATCTGCTGCCCGTGAAATCGCCTACTTCTTCGGCGAAAACGAAATCTGCCCGCGTACCCGTTAATCGCCTGGCGATAAACCACCGGCTGGCTTTACAAAAATCTGCCTGAGGGAGGCGACTCCCGCCTGTTATCAGGCCGCAGATGTTGTACAATATTGCGCCTTCATTAACTCCGCTTGATGAAGGCGCATTTTTTTACCTATTCATGAACAGCGCCATAACGTGTAACAACGAGGCCAGAGAACATTATGTCCGAACAGATTGTGACGTCCGCGTCCGCATCCCCGATTGTTGTTTCCCCCAAGAGCCAAAAAATTAACCTGCTGGATCTCAACCGTCAGCAGATGCGCGAATTCTTCCTGTCGCTCGGCGAAAAGCCGTTCCGCGCTGACCAGGTCATGAAGTGGATCTATCACTACTGCTGCGATGACTTCGAGCAGATGACCGACATCAACAAAAAGCTGCGTACCCGGCTGATGGAGCTGACGGAAATCCGCGCCCCGGAAGTGGCGGAAGAGATGCGCTCCACCGATGGCACCATTAAATGGGCGATCCGCGTTGGCGATCAGCTGGTGGAAACCGTCTACATCCCGGAAGGCGACCGCGCCACGCTGTGCGTCTCTTCACAGGTGGGCTGTGCGCTGGAGTGTAAATTCTGTTCGACCGCTCAGCAGGGCTTTAACCGTAACCTGCGGGTTTCAGAAATTATTGGTCAGGTATGGCGCGCGGCGAAAATTGTCGGCGCGGCCAAAATCACCGGCCAGCGTCCCATCACCAACGTGGTGATGATGGGCATGGGTGAGCCACTGCTCAACCTCAATAACGTGGTGCCCGCCATGGAGATCATGCTGGATGACTTCGGTTTCGGTTTATCGAAGCGTCGTGTGACCCTTTCGACCTCTGGCGTCGTGCCTGCGCTCGACAAACTGGGCGATATGATTGACGTCGCGCTGGCGATCTCGCTGCACGCGCCGAACGACAAGTTGCGTGACGACATCGTCCCGATCAACAAAAAATACAATATCGAAACCTTCCTGGCGGCGGTGAAACGCTACATTGGTAAGTCGAATGCCAACCAGGGTCGCGTCACTATCGAGTACGTGTTGCTGGATCATGTCAATGACAGCACTGACGATGCGCATGAGCTTGCCGCATTACTGAAAGATACGCCGTGCAAAATCAACCTGATTCCGTGGAACCCCTTCCCGGGCGCACCGTACGGCCGCAGCTCTAACAGCCGCATCGATCGCTTCTCTAAAGTGCTGATGGACTACGGTTTCACCACTATCGTGCGTAAAACCCGTGGCGACGATATTGATGCCGCCTGCGGTCAGCTGGCAGGTGAAGTTATCGACCGTACCAAACGTACCCTGCGCAAAAAGATGGCCGGTGAAGCGATATCTGTGAAAGCGCTCTGAAAGGCTGACCGTTAACGTTTCCTGAGGGTGACGCGCGTGGCAGGCTGTACGCTGCTAACGTCAACCGGATGGAAACGATGATGAGTAAGGGATTACCGGGGATTTTACTGGCCCTGTTTGTTGTAAGCGGGTGTGTCAGCCAGACGCAGTCACCCGGCGCGTCGGAACTGCGTCTACAGTTAGGGATGCACTATCTGGCGGGCGGCGATGAGGCGGCAGCAGAGCGCAATTTCCTGCGGGCGCAGGCGGCGGCACCGGATGATTATCGGGTCTCGCTGGCACTGGCCCGACTGGCACAGAAGCGGGGTAACCGCGCGGCAGCGCGGGCCCACTATCAACTGGCGCAGCAGCAGGCGCCGTTGAATGGTTTTGTCGCTAACAATTACGGTGCGTTTCTTTGCGCTTTAAGGCAGTATGGCGAAGCGCATCAACAGTTTAGTCGGGCAGGTGATGCGCAGCAGATTGACGCCCGGATCGATGCGCTTGAACTGGCGGGATTTTGTTATCTGCAGGCAGGCGATTTTGCCGCCGCGCGCCGTGAATTGCGGCAGGCCATTGAGACGGACGATCGCAAAGCCGGGGCAGTGCTGGCTGAAGCTGAAAAGCTGATGGCCGATAATCAACTGGCTAACGCGCAGATTTTGCTCGATATATACCAGCAACAGCGGCCCGAAACGGCACGCAGTCTGGCGTTACACTTACGTTTCGCCGCGCTACAGGGAAATGCCGCTGACGTTTCACGTTATGGCGACCGGTTAGCGCGACGTTTTCCGCAATCGATACAGTACCAGCGTTATTTAGCTAATGAATACTGAAGCCACTCAAGAGAATTCTGCAGTACATTCAACAGGTGAACGCCTGCGTCTGGCCCGTGAGCAGCTGGGACTGACGCAGCAGAACGTCGCTGAACGCCTGTGTCTGAAACTTTCTACCGTGCGTGACATTGAAGAAGACAAATCGCCTGCTGATTTGGCCTCTACTTTCCTGCGCGGCTACATTCGCTCCTACGCTCGACTGGTGCATATTCCTGAAGAGGAATTGCTGCCAATGATGGCGAAACAGACGCCGGTTCGTGCTGCAAAAATCGAACCGATGCAAAGTTTCTCGCTGGGTAAGCGCCGCAAAAAGCGTGACGGCTGGTTGATGATTTTCACCTGGCTGGTGCTGTTTGTGGTGGTCGGTCTGACGGGTGCCTGGTGGTGGCAGAATCACAAAGCCTCGCAGGACGATCTGGTGTCGATGGCCGATCAGAATGGCAGCAGCGGTGACGGTCAGTCTATTCCGCTGGGGGAGTCGAGCGGTGACAGCACCGCCCCGGCTGCGCCGGATGAAAGCAACACCCCGCCAGCAGCAGATAACAGCGCTGCCGGCACCAGCACGCCAGCCACGACGGCCCCGGCCGCCAGTGCCAGCAATACCGCGCCTGCTGCTCAGTCAGACAACACCAGTAATGCGGTGGTATCGCCCAGCCAGGCACCGGTAGACACCAGCGCGGCCGCTCCGGCGGCCAGCACCGCACCGCAGATGCCGGTCGGCGCAGCAGCGGTCAGTGAACCCGCTGGCGATCCAAACGCGGTGGTGATGACCTTTAATGCCGACTGCTGGCTGGAAGTTAGCGATGCAACCGGTAAAAAACTGTTCAGCGGCTTGCAGCGCAGCGGTGGTAAACTCAGTCTCGCAGGAACCGCTCCGTATCGTCTGAAAATTGGCGCTCCTTCCGCGGTTCAGGTGCAATATCAGAATCAGCCCGTTGATTTAAGTCGTTTTATCCGTAATAACCAGGTTGCTCGCCTGACGTTGGGTGCGCAATAACAGCGTATCGCGTACCGGGCAATTGTGGAGAAGAAATATGCATAACGAAGCACCCATTATCCGCCGTAAATCCAAACGCATTTACGTCGGCAAGGTGCCAGTCGGTGACGGCGCGCCAATCGCTGTTCAGTCGATGACGAACACCCGCACCACAGACGTGGCGGCGACGGTAAATCAGATCAAAGCCCTTGAGCGCGTCGGTGTCGATATCGTCCGCATCTCGGTGCCGACGATGGATGCAGCAGAAGCATTCAGACTGATTAAACAGCAGGTGAACGTCCCGCTGGTGGCCGATATCCATTTTGACTACCGCATCGCGTTGAAAGTGGCCGAATATGGCGTTGATTGCCTGCGGATTAATCCCGGCAACATCGGCAATAACGAGCGTATCCGCATGGTGGTCGACTGCGCACGCGACAATAATATTCCGATCCGGATTGCGTAAACGCCGGTTCGCTGGAAAAAGATCTGCAGGAAAAATATGGCGAGCCGACGCCACAGGCACTGCTTGAGTCGGCGATGCGCCATGTCGATCACCTCGATCGCCTTAACTTTGATCAGTTCAAAGTCAGCGTAAAAGCGTCGGACGTCTTCCTGGCGGTCGAATCGTATCGTCTGCTGGCGAAGCAGATTGAGCAGCCGCTGCACCTCGGTATTACCGAAGCGGGCGGGGCGCGAGCCGGTGCGGTAAAATCCGCCATTGGGCTCGGTTTACTGCTGTCCGAAGGGATTGGTGACACGCTGCGTATCTCGCTGGCGGCCGATCCGATCGAAGAAGTGAAGGTCGGTTTTGATATTCTGAAGTCACTGCGCATTCGTTCGCGTGGCATCAACTTCATCGCCTGTCCTACCTGTTCACGTCAGGAGTTTGACGTAATCGGCACTGTTAATGCGCTGGAACAGCGTCTGGAAGATATCATCACGCCGATGGATGTCTCCATTATCGGCTGTGTGGTTAACGGACCGGGCGAAGCGACCATCTCTACGCTGGGCGTCACCGGCGGCAACAAGAAAAGTGGCTTCTACGAAGATGGCGTGCGTCAGCGCGATCGTCTCGACAACAACGATATGATCGATCAGCTGGAAGCGCGTATTCGTGCCAAAGCATCGATGCTTGATGCCACGCGCCGTATTGATGTGCAGCATCTGGAAAAATAATGGCGTGCGCGGCCTGCGTGCGTGACTTTTTTGACTGAACCTGTGCGGTTTCATCCTCATAAGGTATGATGCCGGACAGGTTTTTTTGCATTAAGAGATTCTAACGTGGCGAAGAATATTCAGGCGATTCGCGGGATGAACGATTACCTGCCTGCGGATACCGCCATCTGGCAACGGATTGAAGGCGTTCTCAAGCAGACGCTGGCGAGCTACGGTTACAGCGAAATTCGCTTACCGCTGGTGGAGCAGACCCCGCTGTTTAAACGCGCCATCGGTGAAGTCACCGATGTGGTTGAAAAAGAGATGTACACCTTTGAGGACCGCAACGGCGAAAGCCTGACGCTGCGTCCGGAAGGAACCGCAGGCTGTGTGCGAGCCGGTATCGAACACGGTTTACTCTACAACCAGGAACAGCGGCTGTGGTACATGGGTCCGATGTTCCGCTATGAGCGTCCACAGAAGGGCCGCTACCGTCAGTTTTACCAGATGGGCGTCGAAGTGTTTGGCCTGCAGGGCCCGGATATCGATGCTGAATTGATCATGCTGAACGCGCGCTGGTGGAAAGCGTTGGGCATCGCCGATCACGTTCGCCTTGAACTGAACTCCATTGGCTCCCTTGAAGCCCGTGCTCGCTACCGCGAGGCGCTGGTGGCTTTCCTTGAGCAGCATAAAGAGGTGCTGGATGAGGATTGCAAACGCCGCATGTACAGTAACCCGATGCGAGTGCTGGACAGTAAAAATCCTGATATTCAGCAACTGCTGAACGATGCGCCGCAACTCGGCGACTATCTTGATGACGAATCACGCGAGCATTTCAACGGCCTGTGCGCACTGCTGGATGACGCCGGTATCGCCTACACCATCAACCAGCGCCTGGTGCGCGGGCTTGATTACTACAATCGCACGGTGATTGAGTGGGTGACCGACAGCCTCGGTTCACAGGGCACGGTGTGCGGTGGCGGACGCTATGATGGCCTGGTTGAACAGCTCGGCGGACGCGCAACCCCAGCCGTAGGTTTTGCTATGGGCATGGAACGTCTGGTGCTGCTGGTTCAGGCGGTGAATCCCGATTTTGAACCGACGAGCAATGTGGATGTCTATGTAATCGCTTCGGGTCAGGGCGTGCAGTCTGCAGCCATGCAACTGGCGGAGAAACTGCGTGATGAAGCGCCAGAACTGCGGTTGATGACTAACTTCGGCGGCGGCAACTTCAAAAAGCAGTTTGCCCGTGCTGACAAGTGGGGCGCTCGCGTCGCGCTGGTGTTAGGCGAGGATGAAGTGAAGGCCGGACAGGTCGTGATTAAAGATCTACGCCGTGGCGAGCAGCAAACGCTGGCTCAGGCAGAGGCTGCTGCTGTTTTGCGCACGCTGTTGCAGTAAGCGTGGCGCAGCACCAACCATAGAAAGGAGAGGGATTGCGTGGAAGTGTATAGCAATGAGAACGAGCAGACCGATGCGCTGCGTCGCTTTTTTGCCAATAACGGCAAAGCGTTAGCGGTTGGCGTAGTGATCGGCATTGCTGCGCTTGGCGGCTGGCGTTACTGGGCCAGTCATCAGGAAGATGCGGCGAAATCAGTATCGGCGCAGTATCAGCAGCTCACCAGCGCCATGCAGGCGGGCAAGCCAGAAACGCTGGAAGCGGTTAACACCTTTGCCAATGAAAACAGCAACACCTACGGTGCGCTGGCCGCGATGGATCTGGCAAAACAGTATGTTGATACCAACCAGCTGGACAAAGCCGCGACGCTGCTGCAAAACGGCCTGAAAGATACCAAAGATGCCAACCTGCAGGCGGTGATTAACCTGCGCCTGGCACGCATTCAACTGCAACAGAATCATGCTGATGCGGCACTTAAAACCCTTGACGCTGTGAAGGGTGATGGCTGGACAGCCATTGTGGCCGATATCCGTGGTGAAGCGCTGCTGAGCAAAGGCGACAAGCAGGCGCGCGCGATGCATGGAGCAAAGGGGTTGAATCTGACGCCTCTCCGGCATTGAAGCAAATGATGCAGATGAAGATGAATAACTTAAGCTAAGCCAGTCAAGAGAGAGCGCATGGAATTACGTAAATACCTGCTGCCGGGGCTGATTTCAGTCACTTTGCTCAGCGGTTGTTCGCTGTTTAGCGGCGAAGAAGATGTAGTAAAAATGGCCCCATTGCCTCAGGTGGAAAATCAGTTCACGCCACAGGAAGTGTGGAGCACCTCGGTGGGAGATGGCGTCGGTGATTTCTACTCCAACCTGCATCCCGCCTGGCAGGACACCACCGTATTTGCGGCCGATCGTTTCGGTATCGTAAAAGCGCTGGACGCCGCCGACGGTAAAGAAAAATGGAAAGTCGATCTCTCTGAGAAAACCGGCTTCTTCTCGAAAAATCGCTCAGCCCTGTTATCGGGCGGCCTGACGGCGGACGGCGATCGTCTCTATGTCGGCAGTGAGCGCGGTCAGATTTATGCGCTGAACAGCAGCGATGGCAGCCTGGCCTGGCAGACCAAAGTGGCGGGTGAAGCACTTTCTCGTCCGGTGGTCAGCGACGGCCTGGTACTGGTACACACCAGCAACGGGATGTTGCAGGGACTGGATCAGAGCAGCGGCGCTATCAAGTGGAGCGTCAACCTGGATATGCCAGCGTTGTCACTGCGTGGTGAATCTGCGCCTGCGGTCGCTTTTGGCGGCGCCATCGTCGGTGGCGACAATGGCCGCGTCAGTGCGGTTATCCTGAATCAGGGACAACTGATCTGGCAGCAGCGTATTTCCCAGGTCAGCGGCGCGACTGAGATCGATCGTCTGAATGATGTCGATACTACGCCGGTTATCGTCAATGGTGTGGTTTACGCACTGGCCTATAACGGCGATCTCACGGCGCTGGACCTGCGTTCCGGTCAGATTTTGTGGAAACGCGAAATCGGCGGCGTAAAAGATCTGATTGTTGATGCGGGCCGCATCTATCTGGTCGATCAGGACGATCGGGTGATTGCGCTTAACGCCGATGGCGGCGTGGCAATCTGGCGCCAGAGCGATCTGCTGCACCGTAATCTGACCTCACCGGTGCTCTACAACGGCTACCTGGTGGTCGGCGATAGCGAAGGTTATCTGCACTGGCTGAACACCACCGATGGTCGTTTCGTCGCGCAGCAGAAACTGGACAGCTCCGGCTTCCAGACTGAGCCGGTGGTCGCCAGCGATAAGCTGCTGATCCAGTCGAAAGATGGAGAGGTTTATGCGATTACCCGCTAACGGGTAAACGTCTGGCAGGTGAAATCCTCCGTTCTGACGGCTCCTGATTTAATCAGGGGCCGTTTCGTTTTTAGTCAGGCATGGTATTCTTTGCGCCTTCAGCCTGAACTTAACGGCCAGAGCCGTTATAATCACGCCATTCGGGCGATTAATTATTTATTGAGGCATTGTTATGGTACCTGTGGTCGCGCTGGTTGGGCGTCCCAATGTGGGAAAATCTACGCTATTTAACCGTTTAACCCGCACTCGTGATGCGCTGGTAGCGGATTTTCCTGGACTGACTCGCGATCGCAAATATGGTCGCGCCGAAGTGGAAGGGCGCGAATTTATTGTTATCGATACCGGCGGTATCGACGGCACCGAAGAGGGTGTCGAAACGCGGATGGCCGAGCAGTCACTGCTGGCGATTGAAGAAGCGGATGTGGTGCTGTTTATGGTCGATGCGCGTGCCGGAATGATGGCCGCCGATCAGCAAATTGCTAAGCACCTGCGTTCACGTCAGAAAGCCACTTTCCTGGTGGCGAATAAAACCGACGGACTCGATCCCGATCAGGCGGTGGTGGATTTCTATTCACTGGGCCTCGGTGAGATCCATGCCATTGCGGCGTCGCATGGTCGTGGTGTTACCAGCCTGATCGAAACGGCACTGCTGCCGTGGATGGACAAAGTTGAGCCGGTCGAACTCACTGAAGAAGAAGAGAACCAGGCTTACTGGAGTGCGCTCGACGCCGAACAGACTGCTGAACTGGAAGCCGCAGAGGAAGAAGAAAACTTCGACCCGACCGGTTTGCCGATCAAGCTGGCGATTGTCGGTCGTCCTAACGTAGGTAAGTCAACGCTCACTAACCGTATTCTCGGCGAAGATCGCGTGGTGGTCTACGACATGCCGGGCACCACTCGCGACAGCATCTATATTCCGATGGAACGTGATGGACGCGAGTATGTGCTGATCGACACCGCAGGCGTGCGCAAGCGTGCCAAAATCTCTGATACCGTAGAGAAATTCTCGGTGATCAAAACGCTGCAGGCGATTGAAGATGCCAACGTAGTTATGTTGGTGATCGATGCGCGTGCCGGTATTTCCGATCAGGATCTGTCGCTGCTGGGCTTCATCCTCAACAGTGGCCGCTCGCTGGTGATTGTGGTCAACAAGTGGGATGGCCTGTCGCAGGAAATCCGTGATGAAGTGAAAGAGACGCTGGACTATCGTCTGGGCTTTATCGATTTCGCCCGTATCCACTTCATCTCTGCGCTGCACGGCAGTGGTGTCGGCAACCTGTTTGAATCGGTCACCGAAGCCTATGACTGTTCAACCAAACGTGTGAACACTTCAATGCTGACCCGTATCATGAACATGGCGGCCGAAGATCATCAGCCACCATTGGTTCGCGGTCGTCGCGTTAAGCTGAAGTATGCACATGCTGGTGGTTATAATCCGCCGATTGTGGTGATCCACGGTAACCAGGTTAAAGACCTGCCGGACTCATACAAACGCTACCTGATGAACTACTTCCGTAAATCATTGAACGTAATGGGAACGCCGATTCGCATCCAGTTCAAAGAGGGTGAGAACCCGTACGAAGGTAAGCGCAACCTGCTGACGCCAACGCAGCAGCGTAAGCGTAAGCGTCTGATGGCGCATATGAAGAAAAATAAGCGTTAAGTGAAAGAGGGCCGGAAGGCCCTCTTTTTTTGTCCTGATATTAAGTAAGAGGCTAATCATGACCATCAATTGTGAAAACTGTCAGCAGCCGCTACAGCTCAGCGACGGCGAATTTATCTGTAGCGGTTGTGGCGCACACACGCCGGTGCAGGCATGCTGCCCGGATTGCCATCAGCCGCTGGAACGGCTTTCTGCCTGTGGCGCAGTGGACTACTTTTGTCACCATGGACACGGCCTGATCTCGAAAAAGCGGGTGGAGTTTCAGCCACAGCGTTAAGTAAGCGGCAGCGATCCGGCGTAAGCGTCGGCATTCACTACAATTGTTGTAGCAAAAATGCTATTGCAGCGTAACAACTGGGTTATAGATGTTCACTCTGTAATGTACCAGGTGGTACAATCCTGCCGCGTCGTGGGGATGGCCAGCCACACCAGGTCTTTCCGGTCCAGCTTTCTCCATGGACGCGGGTCTGTTTATATTCGATTTGAAACAGTGCGGCACTCCGCATGTCCCTTTGACAAGGTTGCGCAGTTCAGGCGGCAACCGGCGTGGACGCTCTGTTTATTCAGGAGAGTTAGTGTTATGGCTGAAACATCGTCCCGCTCCGCTAAGGGGCTGGGAATAGTATCCGTGCTGCTCGGGCTGGTGCTGCTGGCTACCGGCCTGTTCTTCGCGATAGGCGGCGGCAAACTGGTTGCCCTCGGCGGCAGTTGGTACTTCCTGATTGCCGGTATCGTTACCGTTCTGTCAGCAATTCAGTTTTTCCGTCGCAAATCATCGGCGGTGGTACTGTTTCTGCTGATGTTTGTCGGCACCCTGATCTGGTCGCTGTTTGATGCTGGCATCGAGTTCTGGCCGCTGGTTTCGCGCCTGATGGTGCCAACCGGCCTGATGATCGTCGCCTTCCTGCTCTGGCCTGCGCTGCGTAAGCGTGAAGGCAAAAGCTCGCTGGCAAAGCCCGCTTATGGGCTTTCTGCGCTGCTGGCAGTCGGCATGTTGGTAACTTTCGTGCAGATGTTTCAGCCACATCCTACCGTCGCGTTCTCAGGCGAAGAGCTGCCGCTGATTCCGGTGGATAAAGCGAAACAGCAGAAAGACTGGGATAACTATGGCAACACGCCACAGGGCAGCCGCTTTGTGGCGCTGGACCAAATCACCCGCGATAATGTGAAAGATCTGCAGGTCGCCTGGACCTTCCGGACCGGCGATATCCCGGACAGCCCAACCGGCAACGGCGCGGAAGATCAGCAAACCCCGTTACAGGTGGGTAATACCCTCTATCTCTGCACCCCGCACAACAATGTTATTGCCGTCGAAGCAGACAGCGGTAAGCAGATCTGGAAACTCGAAATCAATGCCCAGGCGGAAGTCTGGCCGCGCTGCCGTGGTCTGGCTTATTTCGATGCCACTAAACCGCTGCAGCAGCCAACTCAGCCAGGCTCGACGCCGGTTCCGGCCGTCACGCTGCCAGCCGGTGATAGCTGTCAGCGCCGCATCCTGATGAACACCATCGATGCACGTCTGATCGCCATCAACGCTGACAACGGTGAGTTCTGTGAGAGCTTTGGTAATCACGGTATCGTTGACCTGAAAGCCGGTCTCGGCCAGGCGCCCGATCCGCAGTATCAGCTGACGTCGGCACCGACGCTGGCAGGCACCACCGTAGTGGTGGGCGGCCGCGTCGCTGACAACGTCCAGACCGATATGCCGGGTGGCGTATTGCGTGGTTTTGACGTCATCACCGGTCAGATGCGCTGGGCGTTTGACCCGGGTAATGTCGATCCGAATGCGGTGTTAATGCCGGGCAAAGAGTACGCCCGCAGTACGCCGAACTCGTGGGCACCGATGTCTTACGATCCGGCGATGAACACCGTATTTATCCCGATGGGCAGTTCATCTGTCGATCTGTGGGGTGCGAACCGTACCGAACTGGATCACAAATATGGCGCATCCGTGCTGGCGCTGGACGCTACCACCGGTAAAGAGAAGTGGGTTTATCAGACCGTACATAACGATCTGTGGGACTTCGACCTGCCGATGCAGCCAAGCCTGATCGATTTCCCGCTGAAGGATGGCACAACTAAACCTGCGGTGGTGATTGGCGGTAAAACCGGCATGATCTTCGTGCTCGATCGCATGACCGGCAAGCCACTGACCAAAGTCGAAGAGCTGCCGATGCCGCAGGGACATATCCCGAACGAGCAGTACACCAAAACCCAGCCTCATTCGACCGGTATGCCACAGATTGGCAACCAGACGCTGAAAGAGTCTGACATGTGGGGTGCTACGCCGTTTGATCAGCTGGCCTGCCGTATTGGCTTCAAATCGATGCGTTATGATGGCCTGTTCACCGTACCGGACACCGATAAGTCGCTGAGCTTCCCGGGTTCGCTGGGCGGAATGAACTGGGGTAGCATGTCGACCGATCCGAACAACCATCTGCTGTTCGTCAATGACATGCGTCTCGGCCTGTGGGTACAGATGATCCCGGCTGACACCAATAAGATTTCTCGTGGCAGCAACGGTGGTGAAGCGATCAACACCGGTATGGGCGCGGTGCCGCTGAAAGGCACACCGTATGCGGTGAACAAAAACCGCTTTATGTCGCCGCTGGGCATTCCTTGCCAGAAGCCACCGTTTGGTACGCTGTCGGCCATTGACATGAAAACCCAGAAAATCGTCTGGCAGGTGCCGGTCGGTACCGTGCAGGATACCGGACCTTTCGGCATCAAAATGCGCATGAAAATGCCGGTTGGTATGCCAACGCTGGGCGGTACGCTGGCAACTCAGGGTGGGCTGGTGTTCATCGCCGGTACCCAGGATTACTACCTGCGCGCCTTTGATGCTTCAACCGGTAAAGAAGTATGGAAAGCACGTCTGCCGGTTGGCAGCCAGGGCGGCCCGATGAGCTACGTTTCGCCGAAAACCGGCAAACAGTACATCCTCATCTCTGCCGGTGGTGCACGCCAGTCGCCGGATCGTGGTGATTACGTGATTGCTTACGCGCTGCCAGACAGCAAGTAAGTTCAGCTGTGAAAAGGGCCGACATTGTCGGCCTTTTTTTGGCAGAGTGTTGCCCGGTTCGCTGTAAGGCCGCTTAGCTCAGGTAACACGGTCAGATCGGAAAGTCGCAAAACCGACATCCATGACTGCCCGGCGCGCGACGTCCATGGCGCGGGACGCTTTCCTCCTCTGACTGTGTTCCCTGCATCTTAAGCTCATGGGTTGCTGCCAGATTCACATCAGATTATTCAGCTGTCTCAGGGCCGACACTGTCGGCCCTTTTTTGCTTATTCACCATCACGCCACAGCGCCTGCAATTCTGGCGGCGCTACCTGTTCCGGAATCAACAGCACGATGGTGCCGACCTCGCGGTGGGTCGCATACTGAATCTGAATGCGAAAATAGCGTTGATCGCCACGTCCCACCTCAGGCGCTTTCTCTTCCGGCTCGCCCAGCGGCATAGCCTGCTCAAGCGCACGACAGACGCGCTGCTTTTCCGGCGGCGGCAGTTCACCCAGCGAAAAACGGCGTTCGGCGCGCAGGCCAGGCATAAAGGCGAGGCCTCCTTCACGCGCCACGATGATAGTGGCGTCATCGGTGAGTTCGGGCAGATCACTCATAGCACACCGACCTCTTTCCACGCCTGCTCAATTGCGCTGGCAACGGAACGGTTAAAGCGCTTTTCGCCATGCTGAAGGGTAAAGCGGGCAAAGGTTTTAAAATCGGCATCCTGCGGCAGTTCATCGTCGCACATTGTGTCATACCAGGCGTGACCCGCCAGCTCCCACGCATAGCCGCCCAGCGCTTTCGCCGCCAGATAGAAGGCGCGGTTAGGAATACCGGAGTTGAGGTGCACGCCGCCGTTATCTTCGCGGGTCTGAACGTAATGATCCATGTGCGCCGGCTGCGGATCTTTGCCCAGCATCGGGTCGTCATACGCGGTGCCGGGCGCAGACATCGACCGCAGCCCCTTGCCATTGATACCGCTGGCCAGCAGGCCTTCACCGATGATCCAGTCAGCCTGATCGGCACTCTGTTTTTTACTGAACTGTTTGACCAGCGAGCCAAATACATCGGAGAGTGACTCGTTCAGCGCACCCGCCTGCTCAAAGTAGATCAGACCGGCTTCATTCTCGGTCACGCCATGCGTCAGTTCGTGCGCCACCACGTCGATTGCGATGGTAAAACGATTAAAAATCTCGCCGTCACCATCACCAAATACCATTTGCTGACCGTTCCAGAAGGCGTTCTGGTATTTATCGCCGTAATGGACCGTTCCGAGCAGTTTCAGCCCCTGATTATCCAGCGAGTTGCGCTGGTAGGCCTGCCAGAAAAAGTCATAGGTGGTGCCGAGATAATCCCAGGCTTCACCGGCTGCGACATCACCGTTTTCGGGCTGGCCTTCCTGACGAATCAGCTTACCGGGCAGGGTTTGCTGGTTTTGCGCATCATAAATTTCGCGATCCACATGGCCGCCTGCTGCCGTTTTCGCCACGGCCGGCTTTTGCCAGTGTTCAGCCATCAGATGCTGTACATGGGTCAGGGTGCGGCGCGCCTGTTCCTGCTGGTGACCGGAGCCGTGCGCGATAATTTTGCGGAGGATATAGGGAGGAATAACGCTAAAGGCCATGTGAAACTCCTTGGCAACAGGGATGTGCCAAAAAGTATAGACCGGTCAGTAAAGATACACCTCGTTGATGCCATAACAAGCGATACGATAACCGGTGTACTGACGGTCTGACACCAGCAGGGCGATCAGGAAGCGGCTTTGCGGCGGCGCTTTTTCTCCGGCAACAGCTGGGTTACCTGACTCTCGACCCAGCCATCATCCAGACGGGTGCGCAGCAGATCGCCGTTCTGCAGCTGCTGGGTCTTTTTCACAACCTGACCTGCAGTATCGGTAGTGACGCTGAAGCCGCGCGCCAGGGTCGCTAACGGACTGACGCCTTCCAGCTGCGCTACCAGTTGGCCGAACTGCTGTTTATCCGCGTTCAGCTGTTTCTGCATACTCTGCTGCAGACGATAGTGCCAGCTTTGCAGCTGCTTCTGCGCTTCAAACAGACGCTGCTGTGGCTGCTGCGCGGTCAGCCGATGCGTCAGGCGATCCTGTTGCCGGCTGGCGTGGCGCAAGCCGGTTTCCATCGCGTCAGTCAGCCGTTGCTGCAGGCGGAACAGGGCGGTCTGCTGGCGGGCGAGACGTAACTGAGGATGCTGCTGTTGCAGACGATGCTCCAGCCGGCTGTAGAGCCGCTGCTGGCGCGCCAGATAGTAGTCCATCGCCATCTCAAGCCGCTGTTGCTGCGACTGCAGCTGACGCAGCAGCTCAAGCTGATTACGGCTGACGATCTCGGCGGCGGCAGAAGGCGTTGGCGCGCGCAAATCTGCCACAAAATCGGCAATCGTGACGTCAGTTTCATGGCCGACAGCGCTGACGATCGGAATACGGCTGGCAAAAATCGCCCGCGCGACGCGTTCGTCGTTAAAGCTCCACAAATCTTCCAGTGAGCCGCCGCCACGGCCGACAATTAACACGTCGCACTCATTACGCTGGTTAGCGATCTCAATCGCCCGGACGATAGCGGCAGGCGCATCAACGCCCTGAACCGGAGTGGGATAGATCACTACCGGCAAGGAGGGATCGCGGCGATGCAGCACCCGCAGCACATCGTGCAGCGCCGCGCCGGTTGAAGAGGTGATCACACCGACCTGGCGCGCCGGATCGGGCAGCGGTTGCTTATGCTGTGGTTCGAACAAACCTTCGGTCGCCAGCCGCGCTTTCAGCAGTTCAAACTGCTGCTGCAGCAGACCTTCACCGGCCGGGTGCATACTTTCGATAATCAGCTGATAGTCGCCGCGCGGCTCATACAGCGTGATGTTGGCGCGAACCAGCACCTGCTGACCATGCTGCGGACGAAAGGTGACGCGACGGTTGCTGTTGCGGAACATGGCACAGCGCACCTGGGCGCCGTCATCCTTCAGGGTGAAGTACCAGTGACCGGAAGCGGGTTGGGTGAAGTTGGAGATCTCGGCGCTCAGCCAGACCAGGCCCATCTCTTTTTCCAGCAGCTGACGCACTGTGGTATTGAGACGGCTGACGGTAAAAATATTGGCGACGGGTGGCAGCGACATGTGACGAAGATCAAATTCCAAATCAGCAGGTTAATTCACCGATACTACAGGCTGATAGCGCGGATCAAGAGTTTTTCTGAAATAATGCTGGAGGCAATCGGTTACGGCCTGTATAATGCCGCGGCAATATTTTATCTATTCTCATTCACCCGAGGTGGAGTATTGCCATGTTAAGAATCGCTAAAGAAGCACTCACTTTCGACGACGTTTTACTCGTTCCTGCACACTCCACCGTCCTGCCGAATACGGCCGATCTCAGCACTCAGCTGACCAAAAATATCCGTTTAAATATTCCGATGCTTTCCGCTGCAATGGACACCGTGACCGAAGCGGGTCTGGCGATTGCGCTGGCGCAGGAAGGCGGTCTTGGCTTCATTCACAAAAACATGTCAATTGAGCGCCAGGCGGACGAAGTGCGCAAGGTGAAGAAACATGAAAGCGGCGTGGTGACTGAGCCACAAACCGTGCTGCCAACTACACCGCTGGCCGAAGTGAAAGCGCTGACCGAGCGTAACGGTTTTGCCGGTTACCCGGTAGTGAACCGCGACAACGAACTGGTCGGTATCATTACCGGTCGTGACGTTCGCTTTGTCACTGACCTCTCCCAGCCGGTATCCGCTGTGATGACCCCGAAAGATCGTCTGGTGACGGTGAAAGAGGGTGAAGCGCGCGACGTAGTGCTGCACAAAATGCACGAAAAGCGCGTTGAAAAAGCGCTGGTGGTGGATGACAGCTTCCATCTGCTTGGCATGATTACCGTAAAAGATTTCCAGAAAGCCGAACGTAAACCAAACGCCTGTAAAGATGCGCAGGGTCGTCTGCGTGTCGGTGCCGCCGTTGGTGCGGGCGCCGGTAACGAAGAGCGTATCGATGCGCTGGTTGCGGCCGGCGTTGACGTGCTGCTGATTGACTCCTCGCATGGCCATTCCGAAGGCGTGCTGTCACGTATTCGTGAAACCCGCGCCAAATATCCTGATCTTGAAATCGTCGGCGGCAACGTGGCGACCGGTGCTGGCGCACTGGCGCTGGTAGACGCCGGCGTTAGTGCAGTTAAAGTCGGTATCGGCCCGGGCTCCATCTGTACTACCCGTATCGTCACCGGCGTTGGCGTGCCACAGATTACCGCCGTTTCTGATGCGGTGGCTGCACTGGAAGGCACCGGTATTCCGGTAATCGCCGATGGTGGTATCCGCTTCTCTGGCGACATCGCCAAAGCAATTGCTGCGGGCGCATCCTGCGTGATGGTCGGTTCTATGCTGGCCGGCACCGAAGAATCCCCGGGCGAAATCGAACTCTATCAGGGGCGTTCGTTCAAATCCTATCGCGGCATGGGTTCACTGGGCGCGATGTCGAAAGGCTCATCTGACCGTTACTTCCAGACCGATAACGCCGCCGACAAACTGGTGCCGGAAGGCATTGAAGGCCGCGTTGCCTATAAAGGCCGCCTGAAAGAGATCGTACACCAGCAGATGGGTGGACTGCGCTCCTGTATGGGCCTGACCGGCTGCCCGACCATTGATGACCTGCGCACCAAAGCGGAATTTGTCCGCATCAGCGGTGCCGGCATCAACGAAAGCCATGTCCACGATGTGACCATTACCAAAGAGTCACCGAACTACCGCATGGGATCGTAATCCCGTAAGATTTCCCGCCCGGCTTCAGCCGGGCGCTTTTATTTATCAAGTCACCGTTCTGGAAACCCCTCAATGACGACGGAAAATATCCATAAGCATCGCATTCTGATTCTCGATTTCGGCTCTCAATATACTCAGCTGGTGGCACGTCGCGTGCGCGAACTGGGTGTCTACTGTGAACTCTGGGCATGGGACGTGACCGAAGAGCAGATTCGCCAGTTCAATCCGAGCGGCATCATCCTCTCCGGTGGGCCGGAAAGCACCACCGAGCTGAACAGCCCGCGTGCGCCTGAATATGTCTTCAGCGCCGGTGTGCCGGTGCTGGGCGTCTGCTACGGCATGCAGACCATGGCGATGCAGTTGGGCGGTAAAGTCTCCGGTTCCAGCGAGCGTGAGTTCGGTTATGCGCAGGTTGAAGTGACCACCCCAAGCGCGCTGGTACGCGGTATTGAAGACGCGATTAGCGCCGCCGGTAAACCGCTGCTGGATGTCTGGATGAGCCACGGCGACAAAGTGACTGCCATTCCGGCTGACTTCGTCACCGTTGCCAGCACCGAAACCTGTCCGTTCGCCATCATGGCCAACGAAGAGAAGCGTTTCTACGGCGTGCAGTTCCACCCGGAAGTGACCCACACCCGTCAGGGGCTGCGGATGCTTGAGCGTTTCATTATCGATATCTGTGAATGTGAAGCGCTGTGGACCCCGGCTAAGATCATTGAAGATGCAGTTGAGCGCCTGCGTGAGCAGGTCGGCAATGACAAGGTAATCCTTGGCCTTTCAGGCGGCGTTGACTCCTCTGTGACCGCGATGCTGCTGCACCGCGCCATCGGCGATCGTCTGACCTGCGTATTCGTGGATAACGGTCTGCTGCGCCTGAACGAAGCGCAACAGGTGATGGATATGTTTGGCGACCACTTTGGTCTCAACATCATCCATGTGCCGGCTGAGATGCGCTTCCTGGATGCACTGGCGGGTATTGATGAACCTGAAGCTAAGCGTAAAACCATCGGTCGCGTCTTTGTGGAAGTATTTGACGAAGAAGCGCTGAAACTGCAGGACGTTAAGTGGCTGGCGCAGGGCACCATCTATCCGGACGTGATTGAATCAGCCGCCTCTGCCACCGGTAAAGCGCACGTCATCAAATCGCACCATAACGTGGGTGGCCTGCCGAAAGAGATGAAGATGGGGCTGGTTGAACCGCTGAAAGAGCTGTTCAAAGATGAAGTGCGTAAGATCGGTCTGGAGCTGGGCCTGCCGTACGATATGCTTTATCGCCATCCGTTCCCGGGTCCGGGTCTGGGCGTGCGCGTGCTGGGCGAAGTGAAGAAAGAGTATTGCGACCTGCTGCGCCGTGCCGATGCGATCTTCATTGAAGAGCTGCACAAAGCCGATCTCTACAACAAGGTCAGCCAGGCCTTCACCGTCTTCCTGCCGGTACGTTCGGTCGGTGTGATGGGCGATGGCCGTAAATATGACTGGGTGGTTTCACTGCGTGCAGTGGAAACCATCGACTTCATGACCGCGCACTGGGCGCACCTGCCGTATGAATTCCTCGGCCGGGTCTCTAACCGCATCATCAATGAAGTCAACGGCATCTCCCGCGTGGTGTATGACATCAGCGGCAAGCCACCGGCGACCATTGAATGGGAATGATTTAACGTCTGGCAACAGCCTGCACGGTTAAGCAGTAAAATCCCTCTAAGCCCGCATCACTGCGGGCTTTTTTGTATCTGGCACTTTCTGGCAACGGGAAGCACAGTTTTTTCAATGGAACTCACGAGAAACGCTATAACGTTAATGACCGTGATGACCTTTATGTTGTGGTAACTCCGGCGGGTTCAATCTCATTTCGCTACCACTATTCAATAAATCGAACACAAGAGACCATTAGCTTTGACCGTTAGGGCGTCGGTGGGATTACGCTTGCGCAAGCGCGACGAGCTGAAATTTAGCGAAGCATTATGGACGAAACTAAAGGAGAGGATGAAACAACGTAGACCAGATTGGTTTTTTCTTTCCAGACTGGCAATGAATATTATTATTGCTCTCAAAATCTTTGCCGGTAGCTCTGATTATATCCTTCCTTCGCCTACGATTCCGATGCGCCAGTGAGTAGCGCTAGTCAAAACCTGCTTTTGATGCTGACATCTCGTTTGGCATAGAAAGAAGGCGAGCCGTGGCCTGAACTTGCATAAAGAACTCCATAATTTAGGCGGCGCAAAATAAATCACTGTTACCTATCCTCTCTTTTCATCGCCGGTTGCTCAATTACGTTATTTCACTCTCGTATTGAGATAATTATCAAGTGTGAGCCATCCCGCAAAATTACGCTTATATATTGAGTTTGCTTTGTCACCGACAGCAGGCAAGGGTCTAAATTAAAAGCCTGTTTAGTATGGTAGTTCATTTGCTGAGAATATCGTCTGTGCGCGGTTAATCAACCCTTCCGGGCCTTTAAATGGCTTTTGTCTCAATGATCACATAAATAAAAAAACATAATTAATTAATTTAAAAACATAATAGATTCTCATGGGTTACTTGTGTCAGAAAGTGTTCCTCCCAGACAAAAGAACCGGAGATCTGACTAGAATGAGCAATAACATAATGCAAAGCCGGCATGATGAATATCATAAATTAACCCGTGGAGAGCGTATTGGTTATGGGATGGGCGACTTTGCGCAAAACCTGGTATTCGGTACCATTGGCGGTTTTCTGGCGCTTCACATGTTGACTGTAAATACAATCAGTACAGCAACAGCCGGATTTATATTTCTTTTTGTCCGCATTATTAACGTGTTATGGGACCCGATGGTGGGAACGTATGTTGATAAAAGAAGCTCTCCTGCCGGAAAATACCGTCCCTGGCTTTTAAGAGCAGGTGTTCCTCTTGTTATCCTTTCTGCTTTACTGTTTGCTCCTATCCCGGGTATCCAGGGTTCTGTTCCTTTTGCATTTGTGGTTTATTTAGCCCTGGATTTGATTTATTCAGTAGTGAATATCCCGTATGGTTCACTGAATGCTTCACTGACAAGAGATCCTGAATCTATTGATAAACTGACCAGCACACGTATGATGCTGGCTAATAGTGCGAATCTTCTTGTCTATACGCTCTTTCCAATGTTTGTACAAATGGCTTCTCCAAAAGATCGAAGCCTGAAAGATACGGGTTTTTTTGGCCTTGAACTCAATATGGGTAACTACACCGATCCCTCAGCTAACTACGCGTGGTTTGGTGTTTACTCAATCTATATGCTGATCGGCGCAGTTGCACTTTTCATCTGTTATAAATTTACTAAAGAACGTGTCGTTGCGACGGCAGAACAAACAGCCAACGTAAAAGCGACAGATCTGTTCCATGAACTCAGACATAACCGGCCGCTTGTCATTCTCGGATTGTTTTTCATGCTGGCCTTCACCTTCATGTTTTTCATGAATACCGTAAATGGCTTTTTCAATCAGTACGTCGTTGGCCACTCAGAGTGGATGGGCGCTATCGGCCTGGTCGCCTCAATTCCCGGTATTGTCTTCCCTGTTTTTTGGCCCAGACTGAAGAAAATTTTTGGCAAAAAAGGCTTCTTCCATCTGTTCCTTGGCATGTTTATTGTCGGTGAACTACTGACCTACGTATGGTCACGTGAAGCAATGCACGATGCCCTTTGGCTGGCTTATATCTCAACATTCATCAAACAGTGGGGCTTAAGCTCTGCAACCGGCTTCATGTGGGCACTTGTCCCTGAAGTTGTCGCTTATGGCGAATTAAAAACAGGAAAACGAAACGCCGCCATTATTAATGCCATTATGGGACTGTTTTTCAAAATCGGTTTCACGCTGGGTGGCGCGATTCCACTTTGGTTACTGGCTGCCTATGGCTTTAACGAAAAAGGGGTTCAGCAAAGTGCAAATGCTATCGACGGAATAATTATTACAGCGATTTGGGCTCCAATAATGTTAGCCGCCATTTCGATGATCATCATTCAGGTCTATCCCATCTCAGACAAACATGTCACCGACATCAATCGTCAGCTTGATGAGGTACGTGTGTAGTTTGAAAAATTAGCGATAAAACTCAAAAAATAGCCAGCTTAAACTTAAAAGGTATGATTATATGTCTCTGATTCAAAACCCTATCTTACCTGGATTTAATGCCGATCCGAGCATTATC
Source organism: Pantoea brenneri (assembly GCA_002095305.1). GTDB lineage: Bacteria > Pseudomonadota > Gammaproteobacteria > Enterobacterales > Enterobacteriaceae > Pantoea > Pantoea brenneri. The sequence continues at coordinate 3,573 of MIEI01000009.1, read as the reverse complement.
CGTGTAGAAGACACCTACTATATTGCAAACTCTACTTTTGAGTGGTTCCCGGGTGTTCGTTTACATGAGTCAAAAGACCTGGAACACTGGAATCTTCTCCCGGCCCCATTATCAACAACCGCACTTTTAGATATGAAAGGAAATCCTTCATCCGGCGGGATTTGGGCACCAGCGCTTTCGTATGCTGATGGTAAATTCTGGTTAGTTTATACCGATGTGAAAGTCACCGAAGGTGCCTTTAAAGACATGACGAATTATCTGACTACAGCCACTGACATTCGTGGCCCATGGACAGATCCGATTAAACTTAATGGTGTCGGTTTTGACGCTTCACTTTTCCATGATGACGATGGTCGTAAATACCTCATTCAACAAACCTGGGATCATCGCGAGTATCATCATCCTTTTGATGGCATTACGTTAACTGAGCTTGATACACAGACGCTGAAATTAAAACCAGAAACTGCGCGAACGATTTATCGCGGTACTGCCGTCGCCCTGGTCGAGGGGCCACATCTCTACAAACTGAACGGCTATTATTATCTTTTTGCCGCTCAAGGCGGAACCGTTTTCACTCACCAGGAAGTCGTGGCGCGTTCAAAAACATTGAATGCCAATAGTTTTGAAACACAGCCAGGGGAAGTGTTCTTAACCAATATGGATACGCCAGACAGCTATATTCAAAAGCAGGGGCACGGCTCGTTGGTCTCAACCCCGACAGGGGAATGGTATTATGCTTCGCTTTGCGCGCGTCCGTGGAACCGTGCCGGTGAGTCCGCCTACGACCCTCGTGGTTGGTCTACCCTGGGGAGAGAAACCTCTATCCAGAAAGTGTATTGGGATAAAGATGGCTGGCCACGTATTGCAGGAGGCCACGGTGGACGAACGTTTGTCGAAGGGCCAGCAGATGCGATTTATACCGAAAGCGCAAAAGATCATAGCCAGCACGATGATTTTATAACGGCGACACTTAATCTCAACTGGAATACGCTCCGGGTCCCGTTCACCGAAAAAATGGGAACGACGGGTGATGGAAAGTTAACCCTGACAGGGCAGGGATCGCTAGCGAATACCCATGACCTCTCGCTGATTGCCCGACGCTGGCAAGCCTTTTATTTTGATGCGCAGGTTAAAGTTAAATTTGAGCCATTTAATTACCAGCAAATGGCAGGGTTAACCCATTATTACAACGACCGCCATTGGAGTTTTGTTTTCATTACCTGGAATGAAATTAATGGAGCCGTTATCGAAATTGGTGAGAATAATCGTGGGAAATACACCTCCTATCTGAAAGATGAGGCCATTAAGATTCCGGAGGAAACGCAATATGTCTGGTTTCGCACCAAAGTTCGGAAGGAAACCTATAGTTATGAATATAGTTTTGACGGAATCAATTTCACTGAAATCCCTGTCAAATTAGATTCAGCCATCCTTTCAGATGATTATGTACTGCAAAGCTATGGAGGATTCTTTACCGGAGCATTTGTTGGCCTCGCGGTCGTTGACTATTCTGGTTATGCTGCCAGCGCAGAGTTTTATCACTTCAGTTATCAGGAGTTGGGTGATTTTCTAATTGAAAATAACACTTATAGCTGGGATGCCAGTGAATCACGATTTAATTAAATACTAAGTGTCAATTCAGGTAATAAGTGCAACGCCAGCCTTAATGCTAAGGATGGCGTTGCGCCGGATAAGCGCACCAGCCTCTGACCGTGAAGGAGTCTTAGCACCGAATTATCGGATGCAATCCTTGCTGCAATTTGAATTAGTGGAATGGATTATTCACTTTTGACCCCAGTAATATTTACTCACCCTGACTACGGAGACACTCATTACGCTAATTATTTAACTGTACCTCTACGAAATAAAAATAAAATCAACTTGTTTTGGTGACGTTGTTTCTATTCACACCGAAACAGGATGGTTATTTTCTAAAGATATAATTAATTAATTTGAGATAGCCATGAAAACTGTAAAAACAATCCCTTTAGCAATGGCGATAATTACCGCACTGTGCTCTGTTTCCGTTCTGGCACAGGAATTCACTCAGGAACAGATTGACGCCATTGTCGCTAAAGCGGTTGATAAAGCCCTGGCCGAAAGGCAGGCGAAAATCACTGCTGCTGCCGATAAAAAAGTCGACGTTATTACCGACCCGCAAACCACTGCTGCCTCTCCGGATTTAGCCATTCCATTTGGTCTTAAATTCAGTGGCTACGCCCGCTACGGCAGCCACTTCCAGGCGGGCGATCAGAAATATGTTGGCGTCGAGGGATCCTATAACGGTGCCTCGGCGATCGGTCGTCTGGGTAACGAAAGTAACGGCGGTGAATTCCAGTTGAGCAAAGCCTTCAAAAGCGACAGAGGGGCCATCTGGGACATTAACGTCATGTTTGACCACTGGAGCGATGAAGTGAACCTGAAAAAGGCCTATGCAGGCGTCACTAACGTCTTCGAATCAAACCCAAATGCCTATATCTGGGCTGGCCGCGATTTCCATCAACGTCCGCAGCAGGGGATCAACGACTACTTCTGGATGAACCATGACGGCCAGGGGGCCGGGGTGAAAAACTTGGCTATTGGCGGCATTCAGTTTGACGTGGCAACGGTGTCGCAGGTGAAATCCTGTAGCCCGGAAGTGTCGGCCGATGAGACTAATCCATCACGTATCACCTGTACCGGTAGCTCCGACACCGGTGATGATGGCCATTATGCGCTGACCACCAAAACCCACGGCATCAAGGCCGGGCCGATTGATGTCGAAGTGTACGCCAACTACGGCTTTGACTCGAAAGCGATAGACAACGATGAGCAGCTCGATGCCTGGCAGGGCGGTCTGGTACTGAGCCACACCAACGACAGCGGGGTGAACAAAGTCATTCTGCGCTATTCCGACAACTCGGATAACAGCGTCTACAACAAAACGGACGATCTGACCACGGTCTACGCCAGCTTCGAGGGCAGTCATAAGTTTACCCAGCAGGCGCAGCTCGATTATTTGCTGGCCTTCCATGACTACGATGACGGTAAGGACAACACCGACAACCGTAAAAACTATGCTGCGATTGTGCGACCGATGTATTTCTGGAACGACGTGCACTCAACCTGGCTGGAAGCCGGCTACCAGCGTGTGGATTACGATCAGGGCGGAGATAACAAAGGCTGGAAACTAACGTTATCGCAGAACATCGCCATTGGCATGGGGCCTGAGTTCCGTCCGATGTTGCGCTTCTATGTGACCGGCGGTCAGGTGGACAACGCGCATATCGCCAGAGCCGATGCCACCAGCAACGAGCAACTGGATTCGCTGAATGTCGGCGGCATGTTTGAGGCGTGGTTCTGAGTTAGCTTATAAACCTCCTCGTCACTCGTAAGGAAGGAGAGTCCGGGCCCGGAGCAGACCGGTGCCCGGATACCTGGCTGGCAAGGATAACAAATCCGTCATCCCAAAGAGAGATGGCGGATTTTTATATAGCAGCAATGTTGTTAAATGGGGTGTCAGGCATCAGCCTGAAGGCTCAGGCTCAGGCTCAGGCTCAGGCTCAGGCTCAGGCTCAGGCTCAGGCTCAGGCT